>JAJYFO010000037.1 GCA_021785395.1 bacterium
GGCAAAATTCCCTAAAATAGCACTGCCACCCCAGAACTTCCCGGCATTTTCAAGGTCAGTGTCTATCTTGCTCATGTCGACTAAAGTCGATTGTCTATCTTCAAGTAACTGTACTTCTGGTTTGCTGAATAAATTTGGGTCGGTTTTTAAATCGGCTTTTAATTCTTTTAATTTTAAGGCTCCCGTTGTTGGGTCTAGAAAATCAGTTGATTCAAGGTATTTCTGTCTGGCTGAGAGCCTTGATAATTCATTAGTTATATTGCTGTCGCTTACGTTGGAGCTGGCCTGGACGCTTAATTTGTCAAAGTCATATTTGTCGCGCGTCAAAATACTGTCAATATCTGTGTTTTCTTGAGCCAGAGTTTGGGACCTAACGTCTAAACGAGTTTTAAGAAAATGCCTGGGGTTAAAGTGGTTTTGGTACCATTTGGCTACCTTATACACTTCTGAATCGCTAGGGTATTTCGTCATTAATTTATCGGCCAATTTGCCCAGCGTAAATGGAGTCGGACCATCGCTTATAACACCGCCAATGCCGCCGATAGAACCTTTTCTTAACAATTCCCATTTAGATTTATTGACTTCATTAAAAAAATCGCTGCCAAAAAAATTATTAGTTAGATTTTTAAAGACATTTTGATTATTCTTAGCCAATTTGGCATTATCATCGCTACTTAAATGCTGTATAGGTTGAACTGTTAAATCGCTATTGATTTTACTTAACGACAGCTTTAAATTATTAGGCTTGAGTTTTATATTTTGACTATCATTTAAAATTCTTGAATCCATGGTTATGCTGTTTACTTGAGATATATTACATGTATATAACATTTAAGGGTGTTAAATTGTATTCGGGTAAATACGAAAATAATGGGCAAATTCCCATAGGTTTAGAACTGTTTTTACTAGGGGCCTGTTAAATAGTTGTTACATTGGCTTTATTTAAGGTAATTGCCAAATCTGTCAACGAGTTATAAAATTATCCAATTTTTGACCAGAATAATTAAATTTGTATAAAATGAAATAAAATCCAGCCAAATATCATGAAAGCTAACATTACGGTCATTATGAAATTAACCTTGAGTTTGTTTCGGAAAGTTTTTGTTAGCTGCAAAACTGGTTTATTTGCTATAATGAGTTTAAATAATTAAAGGTCTAAGGGCTAGTTTTTTATTTTAACTATTAAATTGTTAACTCAGTGTAACTATATGAATAAACTCTTAACTTCGCTATTTTTTTGTATTACCTTATGTTTGGCTTTAGAATCTAAAGCTGGTTTAGTTCAAAATACTAGTTTGGTTTTTGGTAAACGCATTTCAGCGAATTGTTGCAATAAGGGTTCTAACTATTGTCTAATAGCCGAAACTATCAAACTAAACGCTAATCCAGTGGTGATTATGCCTGATAATACTAATGCTAAAAAAAATCAGCCTAAAATTAATAATAATTTTAATCAATCGGCTAATATAACCGGTACCAAAGAAAATCAAAAACTTGGATCATTGTTTGAAACTAATACCAGCCAAGGAATAAATGGTAATTTTGATAGTTATGGCTTAGATTTTAATTTCAGTTTAAATAGTGATATTTTTTCCAATTCTGAGTTCTCTAACGCTAATTTAATAAAAAATTCTATGACCCGACTTTACAACTTAAACAATTACTCAGTGTCTAATTATGGAAATTATGCCAATACAGTAAATCCCCTTAATATTAATCAGTCATATCCTTTAAATTATTCTAGCAATCAAAATTTGACTAATACTTACGATACTTTTGATTTAAACTCTTATAATGGCTTTAGTAACACAAATTTATCGCCCACAAATTCACTTAATAATTTTGCAGATACCAATACTCCCGTTAACGTTAATATTATTAATAACAATGCTAAAAAAATTTTGGTAAAATAAAAAATACCCAATCAATTCAAAAATGATTCGAGAAATCAGTGACTTCATCAAAAATATGGCTAAATATTCGTCTGTAGTTAGATATGGCAGTGTTTTATTTCACCGGCTCTTTAACGACGTTGTAATTTAGAGTAAATTCAATGTCGACACTAGAAGCACTGTCTGGGAATGAAAATGGAAACGGAGCTGAATTGTTTACAGCCTTTATAGCTGCTTGGTCCATTAAAGGGTCGCCAGACGACTTGGATACTTCGATATTTTTTATGGTACCATTTTTATTTACAGTAAACAGTACAACTACATCTCTGGACTGTTTGCTAAATGGAGGATGCCAGTAGGATTTAATTCTGCGCTCAATAGCTTTCATATATGCCTTTTCTGATAAAATTCCTCGTATCTGCTTTTCTTTGTCAAAATAATAACAGTACATATCGATTTTTAGTACTAGTCCTGATACAATTAAAACCCAGGTAATTATCGTAAATCTATTATTAATTTTTAATTTTGGGTTAGTAAAAATATTTAAGTCATTTATATATTTTTGAATTATTAAATATGGAATAAACGAGATTGATTCCAGGATATCAACTAATATTGCAAAAAAAAATGGATACGTGGATTTATCGGTTGCTTCTAGTACAATAATATTCTCTAATAATACAAATACAATAATAACCAACCCAAGGATAATACCGTGTAAATCTTTAGTATAGCCTCTTTTACAGGCTTCTTTTTTGATATCTTGTAATAATTCAATTATAAAAATTGGGGCAAAAAGGGTTTTGCCAATTGGAAAACAGCGCTCTTGTTTGGCTTTTTCTAAGCATACCCAATTTTTGTAAGTCCAATATAGTTTGTAGAAACCACCGCAAAAAAATTATAGGGCGATAAATTTTAAAAAAGAAACATTATAAAAAAGGCCTTCGTCTAAATTGGCGCTTGACCCGTTAGAATCAGAATCATTATCTAAAGTATCGTCAACCGTCATAAAAAAGCAATTTTAGGAAACTATAACTAGTGTAACGTATAAAGTAACTTTGGGCTAGCCAAAAAAAACTTTGTCGGGCAAAAAATAATCTAAAATTTTAGCGGCAGACCCACGGCTTGCTCCAGGTCAGCCCAGGCGTTTTGATAATTTACGACGACGTCAAAATAATTCGATAGAGTTTGCTGGTATTGCTGTTGGGCTACAATGGCCGATGACAAATCGCTGATGCCAACTTCATACCCACGCCTGGCTAATTTAGCAACGTGGGCTGATAGGGGTAAAAGGTTTTGGCTGTAATTGTAGATATTGGCTCTGGCTACGTTGACGCTGGTAGTTGAATTGACGACGTCGCGGGCTATTTGCGATTTAAGTAAATCTATTTTTAATTGCGACTGTCGAACTATGTCTTTGGCCTGGGCTATTTCGCCCTGGTTTTGGTAAAATACCGGCGTATTAGCGTTTAAGGCGATAAAAACGCCAGGCTGGGCTGGCGCTGGACTAAGACCGGCTGGCTGATTAGCTGCAAAAGCGGTAAATGCGTAGCCGGCGGCCAGAAATAAATCGGGAATGCGTTGTGCCTGGGCCAAAGTAAAAGCCCTATGGTTAGCAAAAACCTCTTGGGTCGCTGATAATAAGTCGGGTCTAACCGAATAGGCTTTTAATATTAAATCTTTTATGTCTGGCAGTTCTTTGTCTGGCGACGGCACGATTTCGGTTTTTTGGGCAGAAAGCTGAAATATTCCATTTTCGGTTATTTCAAAAAGCTCAATTTTGTCTATTTTTTTACCGATTAATAACGCCAGATTACAACTGGCTTGCTGAAGTCTTGTCTGAGCTTGGTTTTGAGATGTCTCGAATTGTAAAACGTTTAATTGCGCCTGCAGAACTTCGCTATAGGCAGATTTGCCAGCCTTGTAGCGTTTTTGGGCGACGTCTAGTAATTTTTGGGCGATATTACGCTGCGAGTCGATAAGGTCTTCGTAGGCATTAGCAGCGACCAGTTCAGCGTAGGCTCTGCGAATTTGGTTATGAACTTTAAAGGTCAATGAATTTAGATTTAGTTTAGCCAATTCTAGATTAGCTAGCGCCAAATTGATTTTCTTGGTCCTTTTGCCAGCCGTTAGAATTTGTTCGGTAAATAATATTTGCTGCGTCTGGCCAGTGAATAAATAAGAAAAAGCCGGACCAAAACCTAATTGAGCTTGAAATTGAGGGTTGGGTATGGCTTTGGCGACTATGACTTGAGCATAGGCTATATTTAGGTTTTTTTTAGCCACTACAATGTCGTAATTATTATCGTTGCCTATAGAAAAAGCGTCTTTAAGCGATAGCGTATAATCCGGTTTAGGGCTAGTTACGGTAGCAGCGTCGAGCAAGAATTTATCGTTACTTTTTATTTCATCGGCTTTAGTACAATTAAAAATTAGATTAATAATAAAAATGGCCAAACATGCTAACGTGATTTTATAAAGGTAGAGTCTGGTTTTAAAATTACGCAAATTGGTTATTATGGGTAGTAATTTATTATTTGACGTCATCTTAATTATTAACTAACGGAATACCTATGGCCTGTTCTAGATTGGCCCAGGCGTTGTGGTATTGAACTATAGTATCAAAATAGGCAAAAACTAATTGCATATACTGTTGTTGGGCGATTAAAGCCGTTATCAAGTCAATTTTACCAAGTTCGTAGCTGCGTCTGCTTAGTTGGGCTACTTTAAACGATGCTGGCAATAGTTCGACTTGATATTTATCCATATTCTTTTTGATAGAAATTAGAGCTTCGTAGGCTAGAACAATGTCTAGGGCTATTTGCGACTTGAGTAAGTCGTTTTGTTTAAAATCCTGAAGCCACGTGTTTTTGGCCTGTTCTATCTGACCTTGGTATTGGTAGAATAGCGGTAATTCTTGCCCGTAGCTAAATAGGTAACCTGGCTGTTGGGGTACTTTTACACCGGGTAAAAAATACTGTGGCTGGTATGGTTTATAAGATGTAAACATATAGTTAAAGCCGACAAATGGGTCAGGTAGCCTTTGTGTATTGGCTAAAATTAAGTTTCTCTTATCGGTATAAGCTTGCTGTATTAAAGTTTTAAGGTCGTTGCGGTATTTCCAGGCTGCTGGTAGAAGCTGGTTTAGGCTAGGTAAGGTTTTTTTTATGGATGGGTCGATTGAGTTGAATTCGCCGGTTAGATTGAAAATGGCTTTTTCATCTACGTCTATAATTTCGTCGCAGCTTGGCGTTTCTCCAAGTAATTGGGCTAAATTGGCTGAAGCTGTTATTAATCGACCAATAGACTGGTCTTTTAGTATGGCTATTTGCCTGGATGTTAACTTAGCCTGTTCAACTTCAAGACCAGAGGCCTTGCCAGCGTCGAACCTTTTTTGCGTTATGGCGAGTAATTTTTGGGAATTTATAACTTGTATTTTTATGGAATTAGCGTAAGCATGGCTAGCGGCTAACTCTATATAGGCTCTTCTTACCTGGTTATGGACCTTAAAACGAGTTGCTTCGACTTGAAAGGCAATTTGTAGATAATTTGCCCTGGCCACGTTCATTTTTTTTGTCCGGCGGCCTAAAACCTGAATTTCTTCGGTCCAGCCAAACTGTTGATTATTTCCGGCTACAACGTATTCCCAGGCTGGACCCCAGCCATATAATAGATTAAACATTGGATTAGGGATAGCTTTAGCTATTATCATATTGGCTTTAGCAATAGATAAATTTGTCGAGGCCAGCAGAATTTCTTTGTTAAATTTGTCAGCTTTTTTAAAACAAGTTGACAGTATGAGCCTGCGCAATTTTATAGGCTTTAGGTTTGTGTCAGTATCGCTTGTGGTATTGTCGGTAGTATTGATATTGGCCCAAGAATAGCTTGGCGAAGTTAGGCTTAAAATTAATATTAGTATTATATTTATAATTTTTTTCATTCTAGCTTTAAGGCTACCCCCATAGCTTTTTCTAAGTCGGCCCAGGCATTTTGGTATGCTACCACGCTGTCAAAGTAGCTGGCTAAAATCTGCTGGTACTGTTGTCTGGCCAAGATAGCCGTCGACAAATCGCCTTTACCGACGCTATAGCCTTTAAAAGCCAAGTTAGAAACTTTTTGAGCTTTTGGTATCAATTTTATCTGGTACTTTAAAACGTTTGCCCTGGCTAATAGAACCGATTCATAGCCTGTTACAATATCGTTGGCAATTTGTAATTTTTGCTGATTTATCTGGTCGAAGTCTTGGCTTAAAACGGCTTTGGCCTGTTGTATTTCGCCTTGGTATTGATACAAAATAGGAATTTCAGCCTGAATATTTAGATAACAACCAGGTGAATTGGGTACGTTATAAGGGTAAGCGTCGTAGGGCTGGTGCTTGAAAAAGGTTGTAAATTGATAACCGCTATCGATATATAAATCTGGTATTCGCTTGGCCTGGGCAACATTAATAGCCAGTTTATCGACATAAGCCTGTTGGACTAAAACTTTTAAGTCTGGTCGACTATTTATCGCTACCGGTAATAATTCGTCTAAATTAGGCAGATTTCGTTTTGGTGATGGAACTATACTCGACGAAGCCGCCGTTAGATTAAATAGACCATTGTCATCGACGTCGATAATCTCTACTTTTTGCGGCACTTCACCAATTAACTGGGTTAAATTGGCACTGGCCTGTTTTAACCTTAACTTGGCCTGGTTGCGCTGAATGTCGAATTGATTGACGCCTAGTCTAGCTAGAAAAACTTCGTTCATGGGCGCTTTACCAGCGTCGTAACGTTTTTGGGCGATGTTTTCTAGATCGAGCGCTGTTTTGCGTTGGGCTTCGATTAAATCTTCGTAAGCTTCTGCTGCTACTAGTTCTGCGTAGGCTCGTCTGGTTCGGTTGTGGATATCGAAAAGTAACGCTTCTAGCTGTAAATACGTTAGTTGGTAATTGGCGTTGGCATAATTTATATTTTTGGTTCTTTTACCGGCTAATTGCAGGTCAAACTGTAAGCCAAACTGCTGTGGGTTACCAGCTAGAATTATTGTAAAAGCTGGACCGAAACCATATTGTAGACTGAATCTGGGGTTGGCAATGGCTTTGGCAATTTTGATTTGGGCCTTGGCAATAGCTATATCGTACTTAGCAATGTCAATTTCTTTATTGTTTTCGCTGGCTTTTTTAAAAGCGCTCTGCAAACTTATAATCCTACCGGGGATAATATTACCTGCTTGGCTTGTTTTATCTTCGGTCTTATTGTCGCTATTGCTTGTTTGAGCGTTTAGTTTGATTTTGTCGTTGGTGGTGTCAGCTAGAACCGATATATTATCGATACTATTTAGCACCAATAGTAAACTTTGAATAAACAATATTCTACTGATTACTTTCGGCATTGTCAGTTCCCTCAAGTTCACTAGCTGGTAATTTTTTGTGTACAGGGGCGGCCTGAATCGAATTTTCGGGCTGATTAGAATTTATAGATGGTGTAACTGGGGTAATTTTTTGACTATCAAGATTCCCCAACGGTTCGTTACGGGTGTTTCTCTTCGTAAGGGCTGGATTTTGAGGCGAATTTTTGTTATCATTTTTGTAATTAGTTTCAAGGCTAGGATCCAGAGGGCTATCAATACTGAAAAACATAGGCACGCCTAAATTGTCTAAAACATGGTAAATAACTTTTCCGGTTTTGCTTAATTTATGTACTTTAATTTTTTGACTAAATTGTGAATCAAGACTCGTTGGCTGAACAGGTCTAGTATCAAAAAAATCATCGATCCTGCCGTGACCATTATTAATAGTTGGATTTTTATTTGTATCGGTGTTTATTTGCCCGTGCAGAGAGTTTTTTACGTCGTTATCTTTAGCGTTATTAGTCTGATTTTGCTTTATTAACTCGTTTTTTTTATTGTTAAAGTCGTTTATTTTTTCAGCGTTTTGGTTTGGATTCCCGCTCATTGAAGGGATAGGAGTAGCGTCAAGGCTACCCTGGCTAGGTGCCTCAAATATCTGTATACTGTTTGGGGCTGAGTAAAAATTTGTATTGATATTATTTAAACTAGAACTATCTGTATTGCTGCGCATTGGCGCTGACGGCGCAATATAGGTAGTGCCAGCTATAGCATAGTTGAAACTGGTAAAACTTAGCTGGACTGGTATTAAGAATAGTATTATGTGAATACTGCGTCTAGTTTTCTTCATTGGATTTTAAAACGTCGCCTAATAAAGCCGTTCCTCCTTTGCATACAACTATTTCACCTGATTTAAGGCCACTGGTAATTTCAGTATTGTTACCGTCATCGATTCCGCTTGAAATTTTTCGCTCTTCAAAATTGCCGTTATCAAGTTTGACAAAGACAAAACTATCGTCACCTTCTTGCACGATAGCTGAACTTGGCACGACAAGTTTTTTGCACTGACCTACGTTTACCCTCATGCGCGCAAACATGCCTGGTTTTAGTAATAAATTTTTATTGGTGACGTTGGCTCTGATAGGTAGCGTTCGAGTTTGAGGGTTGACCGAATCACCAACCCAGATAATTTGGGCTGGAAATTTTTCACCCGGAATACTGTCTATAGTGACATTGGCTTTGTCGCCTTTTTTTATCGACTCAATATCTTTTTCAAATATATCGGCAAATAGCCAAACTTGTGATAAATCGGTTACGGTAAATAATTCTTTACTGCCGTCATTTAATTCGCCCGGATTTATATTACGTTCGATAACTAACCCGTCCATAGGTGCTTTAATCAATATATTGGGGTCGATTTTTTGGTTAGTGATAACTTTGCTAGCTGAATCGGCTGGTGCCCCAAGTAACGAAAGCCTTTCTTGGGCTGTAGTTATAAGCGCTTGCAATTTAGCTTTAAGCGCTTGTAAATTGGCTTCGTCTTTTTCTAACTGGGTCTGGGCTGATTGCATGTCCGCTTTGGCCGAAACCTGTTCGTCAAATAGTTGTTTTTCTCTATTATACGTGATTTTTGATAATTTGAGCTGTACCTCTTGCTGTTTTATATCGGCTTTGGCCTGTAGCACGTTTTGCAATAGGTCAGACTGCAGCTGCCCAATGGCGTCTGATTTGATAACAGCCATTAACTGACCTTCTTTTACGCTGTCGCCCAATCGCGCTAAGACTTTTACAGCTCTGCCACTCGATGGTGTCGATACTAGTCTGGATAGTTCTGAATTAGGACCAACGCGGCCAGGAGACTCGACATACTCTTGAATATAATCTTCGCAAGCGCAAGCAAGCTTTAGGCTAATTTCACTTATTTGCGCGTTAGTTAAATTTATAATCGTTGGTTTGATTACTGGTGGCAGTAAGGGTCGTCTATCAGCTGCTTTGACAGTATGGATTATACTGTCGTTAACGTTTTTATTGTTATTACTGTTATTACTACAGCCCTGGACGAGCGATAAAACTATTATGCTGCCTATAATTAATTGTGTTGTCGATTTATGTGGTAAAAATCTCATCAAAAATTCCTTGTTTAAATAAGTTTCAAATACAATGTACAAAACCGGTAAAATAATCAGCGTTAATACTGTAGCCGACATCAACCCACCAATTATTACTATGGCAAAAGGTTTCTGGCTCTGTGACCCAATGCCGTTCGATAAGGCCGCTGGTAATAAACCTAGCATAGCCACAGTCGCTGTCATTAACACTGGTCTTACCCGCTCCATGGCTCCTTTATAGGCTGCTTCGTAAACAGACAAATTTTCCAGTTTACGTAACTGTAAAATATAGCTGATTAAAATGACGCCGTTTTGAACGGTAACGCCTGACAAAGCAATGAATCCGACGGCTGCTGAAATACTAAAATACGTGTGCGTTAGTAGCAAAGCTGTAAATCCTCCTAAGCCCGCTAAGGGAACGGCGCTTAAAATTAATAGTGAATAAGAGTAAGACCCAAAAGCAAATAATAATATAAAATATATTAGGAGCAATGTGGCTGGAACTATAATCATAAGCCTTTTATTGGCTTCTTGTTGAAATTCGTATTGACCAGCCCATTTAATGCGATAGCCTTCGGGCAAATTTATTTGGCTAGCTATTTTTTCTTGGGCTTCAAGTACGGCTGACCCTAAGTCGCGCCCGCGCAGATTTATGCGGATAATCATGACTCTGCTATTGGCTTCTCTGGTTATAAAGGCGGCTCCGCTTCCATATTTTATCGACGCCATTTCTGATAATGGAATCGATGAAATGGGTCCGGGTGGGTCTATTAAAATATTGTCGAGGGCTTTTTCGGTATCACGGTATTCGCTTGAAAATCTAACAAAAACAGGAAACCGCTTTTCGTCTTCTATTAGCCTAGTAGCTACTTTACCGGCTATGGCTGTTTCAACCAGGTTTTGAATGTCAGACACGTTAACTCCGTATCGACTAGCTTTATCCCTTTCTATAGCAATCTGGTACTGTGGTTGACCAAGCTGCTGGCTGCAGGCAACGTCTACTAGGCCTGGTACTCTTTCGACGATTTTGGCTATTCTATCACCTAAATTTTGTAATGTATCTATATCGGGACCGAAGATTTTGATGGCCAGCGACCCTTTGGCTCCGGCTACAGCTTCGTCGACGTTGTCTTGAATGTATTGGGAAAAATAGAGCAAAGTATTGGGAATCACCGATAAGTCTTTGTTGAATGATTCGATGATTTTCTGTTTGCTCTGGTCAAATTCTTTGCGCCAAGTTGTGGCTGGATAAAGGTCTATAAACAGTTCAATATTACTGAATAAATTGGGGTCGGTTCCGTCATCTGGTGACCCAGTTTGGCTCGTTACGTTTCTTACTTCGGGGTATTTTAGTATAATATCACGCATTTTTCTGGCAATTTTGACTGATTCTTCAAGTGATACCGAAGTTGGCATGACAGTCGTTCTAAGCCAGATATTGCCTTCGTCTAAAGCCGGTAGAAACTCGGAGCCAACGTTGCTAGCTATAAATGCTGTTAAGACAAATGAAACTAAAGCCAGCATGATTACGTAACGTTTGTGATTCAGTGACCACTTTAAAAGTGGTCGATAAATATAATGAGCTAATCTAACGACCGGACTATCTTTGTGCGTTAGTTTGCGTCTGGCTAAAAATAGACCGATTAAGCATGGAATTATAAATAAAGCACTGATAATAGCCCCAACCAGGTGAAAATTCATGGTGAAAACCAAAGGACGGAATAATTTACCAGCCACACCCTGAAATGAGAAAATTGGTAAAAAGGCGGCCATTATTATGGTAATAGCAAATAATATTGGTGACCCAACCTGCTTAGCGCATAATAATACTAGCCCTTTTTTTTCAGCCAAACTGGCAGACTGAGGCAAAGCACTCAATTTGGCAAAGGCGTTTTCTACCATAACCACAGCGCCATCAACAATGATACCAAAGTCTATGGCGCCTAAGCTTAGCAAATTGGCAGATATGTGAAAAATGCATAAAAGTATTAAAGCCAGGCATAACGATAGTGGTATCGCCAATGAAGCGATAAGACCACTTTGAAAGTCAAATAAAAAAACTATTAATACGCTAATGACGAGCATTATTCCTTCAAACACGTTATGAAAAACGGTATCTAGCGTATGCTGAACCAATTCTTGACGGTCGTATAGTTTTTCTAATTTTATCCCAGCCGGTAAACTGGCCTTTATTTCCGGTAATTTTTCGTACAGCCTTTCGACGACTTTCGACGCATTTTCGCCGCGGCGCATTAATACAATGCCCATGACAGCGTCGTTATCGTAATTTTTACCCAATTGACCCAGCCTTATACCTGGACCAATGTCTACCTTGGCGATGTCTTTTACTCTAACTGGTACACCATCTTGAGTACTTGATACGACTATTTGCTCGATGTCTTTGCAGTTGCGCAATAAACCAAGACCCCTTACAACATAAGCTCGACCGTTATTTTCAATGTAGTTTCCGCCGGTTGTGCCGTTAGAATTTTGAATAGCTTCAAACACGGTTGTCAATTGAATGCCGTAAGAAACAAGTTTTTTGGCGTCAATATTGATTTGGTAATTTTTGGTCGGCCCACCAAAACTTACCACATCAATAACACCCGGAATCTGTTTAAAGGCTCTTTCTAGCTGCCAGTCTTCAATAGCTTTTAAACTCATGGGGTTATAGTACTGAGATTCTAAAGTGTAACGGTATATTTCACCGGTTCCACCAGAATCTGGGTCGAGGCCTGGTTTGGCATAATCGGGTATATCTGCTTGGCTTACCCTTTCTAAGACTTGTTGACGGTTTTGCAATTGGCTTGTCCCGTCTTCAAAAATTATACTTATAACCGACAAGCCCAGAATTGAAATAGACCTTAATGATGTTTCATGGGGAATGGCGTTTAGCTCTTTTTCTAATGGGATAGTTATAAGCCGTTCTACTTCCTCGGCACCTTTACCAGGAGCCAATGTAATAACTCTAACAGTAGGTGGAGTAAATTCTGGATACGCTTCGGTATCTAAAATACTATGCGCCCAGACGCCACCAATTAATATTAGAAGCGTGAAGATAACAGTTATAAATGGCTTTTTATAAAAAAATTCTATTAAATTATTTAAGCTGGTTTGGAACATTGAAAAAAAATCAGGTAAGGCTTAATTTAACTATTAATAATAACTGAAATCGATAAATATATACATAGATTGAAGCTATTTAAAAAATAATAAATAGCTAATAAACAGCTATTTATTATTTTTTAAATAGCTGTCTATGCTTATTTTTAATACTATCGTGTAATACTATTCTTTTGATAAGTTTAGATTAGTATTCCAGCT
Source organism: bacterium (assembly GCA_021785395.1). Lineage (GTDB taxonomy): Bacteria > Cyanobacteriota > Vampirovibrionia > Obscuribacterales > JAKAZS01 > JAKAZS01. The sequence continues at coordinate 12,656 of JAJYFO010000037.1, forward strand.
AATTTTACTGTTACACCAATAACTGGTATTTCTTCTAAAATTACTCCAGCTAACCAGACGAAAGCTTTAAGAAAAATAGAATTAAAAAAATTGTTTTTTCGTTGTTTTTTGCGCATGTCAAAATCTCCTACAACTTTATATAAGTGTAAATAATTAATGTATTTGATTTTGGCCCAGCCAAACTGCTAAATAAATAGTAAACTTTAAGCTTAACCCTAGCAGAGCTGGGCTATCTACTCAATGGTTGAGTGAGTTTTTTTACAAGCGTAAAGCCAATTCGCTTTCTTAACATATTTAACTCCTCAGTCGATAATCGGTAATTTATTTATAAAAACAATTAGTTTATTAACTGCCTTTATACGAACATATTAACACGGTAGTTTTTAAATAGCTAAATTGCAAACTTGTGTAAAGTCAAAATAATATTTAAGAATTGAGTAATTTGAGGGGTTTAGCGAAAATTTAACCTAATTGACGATAAGTTTTAACAATGTTTTTTAAATTTAAATAGCTAGTTATAGAAGGCAAATTTTATAATTTATTTTTAACCTGACTATTGGTAGTTTTATGTAAATTGTTCAAAAAACTATACCACGGCAGGCTTGGTTTGAAATCGTTGTCCAAGTTTAAAAAATTACTGATGGCGTCTTTGAGTTCTTCAAATTTTATAATTCTATTTAATTTACCGTCTTTGGTGACCGATACTGACCCTGTTTCTTCCGAAACTACAATACAGATCCCATCGTATAATTCGGATAAGCCAACGGCTGCTCTATGTCTGGTCCCATAACGGTGGTTTAGTTTTACCGTTTCGCTCATCGGCAGTAATACTCCAGCTGAAATTATTTTATTACCTCTTATTATTACAGCGCCGTCATGAAGTGGTGAGTTGGGGTAGAACAAAGTCATAAGTAATAGTGAAGATAAGTCAGCGTTGATTTTTACGCCTGGAGACAGGTATTTATAATTACTATCAGGCGATTCAACAACGATTAAAGCGCCAATTTTGGTGCGTGACAGTTCACGCACGGCTTGTAGAATTTGTTCGGTGGCATAATTCTGGTCATAGTTATTTAATTCGCTAGATATTAAATTATCAAATTTAAAGGTTTTAAGATGACCTAGGAAATTTAAACCCTGGCGTATTTCGGGTTGAAAAATCACCACTGCCGCCAATAGTGTAAACGGTATGAAGTGCTGGATTATAGCGGTTATTATAGTAAATTTGGCCAAATAGGAAATAGCAAAAAATGAAATCAGCAAGATACTTCCTTTGAATAAGCCTTCTGCTTGAGTTCTTCGGATACGTTGCCAGGCAAGAAAAAATATAAAAGCCAAAATGGTAATCTGAAACGAAATTTTTAAAAAATCGTCCAGGTTATTGACCAGTATGAAATGGGTTATTTTATCCATATTAATTTTTATTTAAACTTTTAGTATAAATATACCTTAAAAGTGCTTAAAAACGCAAATGTTTAACTTTTGAATATTCGTTGCGTATATGCAGCAGGCTTTTTGTTAATTCTAACCAATACTATTTATCGGCTCATTTGGGTATCTTGGCCCTTGATTCTTTAAATATGTAAAAATTATATTTATTTAAGCGTCGTGACGGGTCAGGTCTTCATATGTCTGGGCTTTGATTATTTCGATAGGTTTACCGTTTTGAATCAATACGCAGGCAGGTCTTGGTGTTCGATTGTAATTAGACGACATCGAATAATTATACGCACCTGTGCCATAAACTACCAAAATATCGTTAGTTTTGGCGTTAAGCTTAATGTCTTTAATTAAAATATCCCCCGATTCACAGTATTTACCTACTATACTGACGATTTTTTGACCGTCGTCTATTCTATTGGCTAATTCGGCTGTATATTTGGCCTGATACATGGCTGGTCTTGGGTTGTCGGCGAGTCCTCCGTCAACGCTTACGTATTCAATACCGCTATCGAGTTTTTTTATATGACCGACTGTGTATAAAGTTACTCCAGCTGAACCGATAATGGCTCGGCCAGGTTCTAAAATTAGTTGCGGCAGGTCTAAGCGTCTATCTGTAAAAGTCTTAACAAGCTCAGTTGATAAAGCCTTGGCCCATTTGTCTAACGGTATTGGTGAATCTTTATGGTTGTATTTAATACCGACACCGCCGCCCAAATTAACTTTTGTTGTGTTTAGGTTGAATTCGGCTGTGAGTTCACTGGCTAACTTGGCGATGACGCTGACCGATTCTATGTACGGCTTGAGCTTGGTCGACTGGCTGCCGAGGTGAACGTGAAGGCCTAGATAATTTAAAAAATTTAAATTATTGATTATAATTGGTGTTAATTTTTTTATCTGGCTAGGGCTTAAACCAAATTTGCTCGACTTATGCCCTGTTTTTATGTATTCATGCGTTTGCGTTTCTATGTCAGGTGTTACCCTGAACATAATATTGGCCGTCGTCTTTTTTTGTTTACAAATTTCGATTATTAAATTTAACTCAGATTCGTTGTCGACGATAAAATTAATTGGTCCGTAATCAAGGGCAAAGCTAATTTCTATCGGTAATTTATTATTGCCATGAAAATATATAAGGCTTGGGTCAAAATTAGCTAGTTTAGCGGTATATAACTCGCCGTAAGATACCACGTCAAGACCTAGGTTTGATTCCTGCAGTAATTTAACTATGGCTTGGCACAAAAAAGCCTTACCGGCATAAATCAGTTGGTAGTTAGGATAATCGCTTAAGCCATTTAAACATGATTGAATACTGTGTTTAATCGTTGTTTCGTCTAAAACCCATAAAGGCGACCCAAATTTTTGAATTAAATCGACACAGTCAAGCCCGCCAATGGTTAAATGATTTTTCTGGTTAAAGCAGGCTGTGACTGGTTTAATATTTAAATTGGGTGATTTTATATCGTTAGTTATTGCTTGCCTGCCTTTAAATTTTATGTTTTATAATTACAAAAGATTACCATATAATTTTGCCCATAATATAAATGTTATATTTTAATTTCACGCGCGCCGTCAAAATGTTATCATGATAGCATTGCCTGGATTATCCTTATAATTTTTTATTTTATGCATAAAGCTAATCATAACAATCCTGTTACAAATTTAAATATCGCTATTGACCATGAGAAAACGCAGCTTCGGGTTGTCGTTGGCTACGAAAGTTTATCCAAGCTGACTGGCTTAAGCCAGTCGCTTGCGTCTAAATTTTTGGTATTAACAGAAAATAACGTGGCTGATTTATGGTTTGGGTATGTAAATCAAATTCTTAAATACAATCAAGATAATACCGTAAAAATATTATCTTTCCCGGCTAGTTTTAGTATTAAAGACAGTAAATCGTTATTGGATGTGTATGGTTTTTTGCACCAGAATGAATTTTCTAAGGATGATACTATTATTGCTTTAGGTGGTGGTGATATATGTGATCTGGCTGGTTTTGCGGCTGCTACATATTTAAGGGGTATCAATTTAATTAATATCCCGACGACACTTTTGAGTCAAATTGACGCCGGTATCGGTGGTAAAAATGGCTATAATTTAATGGGTTTTAAAAATGTTATTGGGACTATTTATCATCCAAAATTTATTTTCGTAGATTTTAAATTTTTAGAATCTCTACCTAGTCGCGAATTTTATAGTGGTATGGCGGAAATTATAAAATATAGTTTTATTGAAAAAACTATAAGTGAATTTACTGATTATAGGCTAGGACCTAGATCTTTTTTCGAAATACTTAATGAATTGAGTATGGACAATTTTGTTATTAATCATATGAGTTTTAAGAACGTGGTATTGACTTGTTTAAGTATGAAATTGAATGTTGTAGCTAAAGACCCTTTAGATAAGGATATTAGGCGATGTCTTAATTTTGGTCATACGTTTGGGCATGCCATTGAGGCGACCTATCCTAAAGTTTATAATCATGGCGAGGCTATAAGTATTGGCATGATTTATGCTTTTAAATTGGCTAGCATGCTTAATTTAAGCACACTAACAAATTTAAATAAGGCCAAGATACTCTTGACCAATTTTAATTTACCCATTGGAGTGCAAAACCTAAATAAAAATTTTAACGATCAATTAATCAAGGCTTTTAAATTTGACAAAAAGAGAATAGCTGAAAATATTGATTTTATTTTACCTTTATTAAGCATAGGCTGCGTCGATTATAAGTATTGCGTTCCCATTAATACGGTAAGTGAGCTACTTCTTTCAGTTAATTTTTGACTTGTTTATAATTTTGATTTTAAAGTAGTAAATAAGGCTGTGTTAAAATCTAATTATTGTTTTAAATTTATAAAAGGTGATTTTTAAATGAAAATACTTCTGGCTATCGATAATTCAGTTTATTCCAAGGCGGCTCTAGATAGCATAATGGCTAGACCCTGGCCCAAGGACGCACAATTTTTGGTAATTACCGTAATTGAGCCAGTTTATCCTGAATACGTTAGTTTCCATGCTAACTATGGGCATTTATCGCAGGCTGTTTTTGACGAAATTAAAAAGTCAGCTAATTCGTTGATAGGTGAAACAGTCGATATTTTAGCGAAACACTTCCCCGACAACAAAGTCACTGGAGAGGTTTTGGAAGGTTTTGCCAAAGAAGAAATCTTACAGATGGCTAAAGAACATGATAGCGATTTGATTGTATTAGGGTCGCATAGTCGTAAAGGGTTAAATAAGTTTTTACTTGGTTCGGTGTCTGAAGCTGTAAGCGCACACAGTCCGTGTAGCGTAGAAATTATAAAAATAAAGACGAAACAATAAAGAAAAAAATATTAAAATTTGGCTTCCATCGGTTCTTCTTTTATTTCTTCATCAGGTTTAGGGCTGAATAAAAACTTGTTGGCGCCAACGTACATAATTGCCCCAACCGTAATGCAAAAATATATAATCAGCATTATGACAAATTGTGGCCCATTTGTTGGTACATATTCATGATGCATAAAGTATAACTCCTAAGACTAGCTTACAACTAACCATATTATACCCAAAAAAAAGCAAGGCACTAACAAAAATTTCTAAAAATTTCCATCGATTCTGTATGGCGCTTGTCAATATATAAATAAATGTTTCGCCCGCTAAAATATTAAAAAAATTATACTTTCAGGTAGTTACTTTTGATATTTTTATCCAAAGTATAGGCAAATACTTGAAAAGTGATAATTTACGTGTCGTTTATGATTAATTGTCTGCAATAAATTTTTTGCCAGGCTTACATTTAATATATCTAATCATTCACCTCTTGAAATTTTGCCAAAAATCTATTTTAATGACATCTATATGCATTTAGGTCTATTAAACGAAAATGAGGTTTAATTATTAACA
>JAJYFO010000199.1 GCA_021785395.1 bacterium
ACAGTGGAGTGATACAGCTTAAGCGACCAAAAGAACAACACGAAATTGAGATAATCAGCAATTTCGGTTGGAATTTTCGCTTAAGCCAAATGACGACAAACTATTTATAACTGCTTAATGGGCACGTTATAAAATAAGAATTAAATGGTTAGGAACAGGGGGTAAGAACAGATGAACTTTTAATAAATTGTGAATTTTACGTAGACTAATACCCTAAATTTTTAATATGAGCGAATGCAATACAACACATAAACGTATTGTCAATACAACCAACTTTAAATCTAGCAAACCTCGCACATCTTGTCAACAAAAGAAAAGACCGCGTAGATGGCTGCCCTGTTTGCAAGATCATACACACATATATAGCGCAACTAGCCCAATCAAAAAAACCAGGTTCAGCAAAAAGATAATAGACCCCAAAATTTAAACAATGAAAGTAAGAAATTTCTGAAATCGGTTATATCCTAAATAAATGAAGGGTAATTAAATGACTAAATCTAATACACGCAAACATAGTCCCGATTTTAAGGCCAGAGTTGCCATATGAGCCATAAAGGGCGAAAAAACTTTATTAGAATTGGCCGGTAAATATAAAGTTCACCGTAAGCGTGATTCAGCGATAGAAAAAAGAGCTAATTGAAAAATCCAGCCAAGTAATTGCAACCCTCGTCGAATAAACAAAATGATAAACAAGCAGAATTAGCCCAATTATACAAAAATAATTGGCCAGTTAACGGTTTAGCGATTTTTTAGAACAGGTGTCATCTGATTTAACCGTAAGCGGACAAAAAACAATTAATAAATCAAAACCATGAGGATCTAACAAAAGCTACTAAATATTAGCTTTTGGGAGTGAGCTGTAGCTCAATGTATTACCAATCTAAGCAGTAAAGTGAAGAAACTGTGCAAATAATAAAGGAGTTTGCATTACCAGAAAACGCCATTTTACGGGTTGCGACGAATGACTGTTATCCTAAAACAAAAGGGCTATCAGGTAAATCGTAAGCAGGTACAAAGATTGATGAAAAAACTTTGAATAGACAATATATGCAAAACCCAAACTAAACAAAACAAATAAATTTCATAAAAAATATCCTTATTTATTAAGGGATGTTGAAGTCGAAAAACCTAACCAGGTCTGGTCTACAGACATAACCTACATATACTGCAATCAGGGCAGATTATATTTAACGGCAATTATAGATTGGTATAGCCGCTACATTTTATCATGGAGAATCTCAAATACGTTTGCTACAGAATTTTGTATTGACGCACTAGAAAACGCTTTTGACATCAATCGGCCAAAAATATTTAACACAGATCAAGGTAGCCAGTATACTAGCGATGATTTTACAGCGAAGCTAAAGGAGAAAAAAATTAAAATTAGCGTGTATGGAGGAGGCTATTACATAGATAATATATTTATAGAAAGATTTTGGAGGTCAATTAAACAAGCGGATTTATTTTTAAAAGACTACGAAGATATCAGTGAATTAAAGAATAGATAAAGACTTATATAAATTATTATAATTTTGAAAGACCGCATTTAGCTTTGAATTACAGAACACCAGCGAAAAATATATTATGGCAGAATTCAAGATAAATCTGCAAATTCCTAATTAATAACGGCAAATAAAATTCGCAAACTTAAAAAATTATACATTTTAGATTTATATAATGGAATAATTACATATTTCTCTCGGTGGCTAATTTTCGTGTCTAACTTATTAGGTCCAAATAATAATACATGTACATTTTAGGAGATATTCACCGGGTTCAATATGACAATATCCGGTTAATTTGTTATCTTTAATTTAACACAAGTACTTAGTCTTATAAGTTTTATAATGTACTATTAAATGATATAGTAAAATAACAAAAAAGATGAAGTCAAAAGGAATGGCAACGTTTAAGTCAACCATCCCTTCTGACTAAGTTTCAAACCCTTCTTTGAAATATTCAATATTTTCGGATAAGCCACAAATAGTTAAATATTCCCGATTGAAAAAAGCCAGGCGATGTTGTTAGCCTGCATCAGGTCATTAGAGCAACCTGTGTCAGCCCTACCCCAAAAACCTTTTGGGCAGCACCAGCCGTTAGAGTAATACTGGTAAGCCAAAACAGCACATAAAAATGGATTTACGGAATAACCTGAGCGTAGATATAACCGAAAAGCACTACTGTCAGCAATTCCTAAAATAGCAGCAAGAAGAAAAACAGAAAATTTTAGAACTCTGGTTTAACCATTAGTTAGTTTGGTGTTTGGGTTAACCAAATTTGATTAAATCAATTAGCAAGAGTAATAGTGACGCCGGTAGCGTCCTTAGCAACCCATTCACGGCAAAGCTGCGGATATTTCTTAGCAAAGTCACGATCAAACAAAAGCCTGTAGAAAGATGCTGTCTCATCGACAATGAGAATCTTAGCCGTTTTGTTGTCAACCAGCAAACCATGGTCACACCTGGTAATAGTAAGCACCGTGAAAGTCGCTTCCTTGCCAGATGTGACATTCTTGGGGTCAAAGGTCGCTGAAAAAACGGTATAAGTCAAATCAAAATTGCTATCGCCCTTGGCAATAATGTCACTGGAACAAAACTTAGCCAGCTCGACAGGCAAATCAGCCGGGTACAAAACTTTGTAAGAATCAGGCGTTTCCTCCAATACCACGACGTCAATTTCCGTATAGGCCAGAGTGATACCAATCTTACTACGCATCCAGCCTCCCGTAGAGATTTTAAGGTTAGCCTTAGCCTGAGCTGTTTTGATAGTAGTCATATTGTTCTTCCTTTTGTGTTGGTAGTGTCAAAAGCCACAGTAAGAATTTGTTTAAACAAATTCATTTTGAACATCTTCACAATTTATAGAAATTTCTGGGGACGCCACGTGTGTCAAGACGCTAAAAGAATGTTGTTATCGATATTTTTTATATCGATCTAAGCGTAATCGACCTGAAACCCTTTAATCAACTGTTCGAGTTCTAACTTCGCAAACCATTGTTATAGATCACATTCAATACGGCATCAAAATTAACTCTCGTAAAGACCTCTCCAACAAGCAAATTATTACCATTCCTGTCCAAACAACTGAAAGAAGGGTACAAACTTACACCGTCTTTAGCTTCAACACTAATATCAAACTTATAATACCACGGATGCGTTACTTGAAAGACACTATAGTAAGGTCTTGGCATATCAGGGTTTGCGTCAGCTACATTAGTCGTATCGCTGGCGGTTGCAAGCGTATCCATATTTGACCAATAAGCTCTAAGCACCGTTATGACATTATAAAAACTTCCCGGTACGCCAAGACTGGCCAAAAGTCGAAAAACAGCGTTGTTACATAGAGGTTGCCGAAAAGCGAAACATACCGCCCATTTCTGGCCATTGTCAATATCACAAGAAGCGATTGCAATTGGCAAAACACCGCGAAAATCGTTTCTATTCATCGCCCAAGTGAACAATTTCTGCAAGTATTTTTGGGCTTGCGTAACTGTCACAAAATCACTGGGAAAATGTGAGCCATGCCCTGTAAAAAATTCAACGCTGTTATGTTTCATGATTTTACCCTTTCATTGATGGGTAAACTAATAGCCAAACATAAATTGACTAGTAATTTAGATTCTGTGAAATTCGCATATACAATCAACCTGACTAGTATTTGCTGCAAAACAGCCGGTGGCTCGTTATTAACGCCTGTACCTCATAGCTTATTAGAATCAAGTTCCAACTTAAGCGATAACTCACGCACAAGGCTTTCTAGGCGCTTGATCTCATCCGACTGATGGTTATTTTCAAGAACTATACTCTTCGAGCGATTAAACAAAGTCTTCTTCAGCGACAAAACCCGGTCAATTTGCTTATTGAGAATGCGTGAAAGCCTGGGCAATAAATAACCAAAACCTCGAAAAAATCCTTTGAGGACGACAAAAATAGCAAACAAGCCAATCCAGAAAGCTGGCACAAAAACAAGCGCATATAAGCACGACCAAAAATTTATGTAAATGTAATCTTGAGAAGCTGTCGCCAAAGCAACAATTGAAATTGCAGCTGTTATTGGGGTAGAAAAAATATACAATAGTTCGATTTCACCACTATAACCTTTACCAAGCCTATCAGAGATCGTCTTAATACAAACAATATTGGTTAACACAGTCAAAATTACGGCTAATACAGACCACATGAATTCCATGGTGTCCACCTTTGTTTTTGGGATTTTAATTTTATATCTTACTTAAACACAAAAATGTTAAACTAAATTTTTTTGAATGTTAAACGCCAAAATGATGTAGAGCCAAAACACTAGCCAAGGCAATTAGTGTCGTTAAGGTAACAAAAACTGTTACCTTAAGCCTTTTTCTGGACTTATCCCTGGCAACCTTAACAGCCTCAGCCTCAAGCGCTTTTTGGTAGCCGCTTACCCAATAAGTAAAGCTATTTGAGTTGCTATTGGGCCGAATCCTACTGAATGTAATTTTCCAATTAGAATTGCGCAAAATTTTCTGAACTTTTTTTCAAAACGGCATTGCAGATTTTAGTTGAAAGGGTAGCAGACATTGCAGAGTGCTCACAAAATTGTGAGCCATTATAGTTAGCTTTGATCTGAAAAAGAATTTTTCACAAAATAACTTCAACCTCTGCATCAACTGCGATTTGGTCCTCCTGACTCAAAGGCAAAATATCTACGGCGACTTGGGGGCAGGCTTCTTGCTATTGCCAGCTACTCTGGCATCAGCTAGAACATTTTTAGGCTTCTTGCTATTGCCAGCTACTCTGGCATCAGCTAGAACATTTTTAGGCTTCTTGCCACCGGTAGTTTTGGTGTTATCGGTCAGAACAGCCAAAGGCTTGTTTTCAGGAAGAATTGCAACCTGCCGAGAAAGATCTGCTACAATCGCTTCTAGGCGCTTAATCTCTTCATTATTGTGGCTGGCTTCACTACCAAGCTTCTTGGAACGCTTAAACAAGCTGCCCTTGAAAATCAAAGCCA
>JAJYFO010000200.1 GCA_021785395.1 bacterium
ATACTTTATCTGTTCAGTTAATTGATTTGAGTCCAACTAATCATTACCCTGTTTTTGCCACTAGCAATAGTGATAAAGGCTATCGTGTAGTTGGTTTTGGAACAGCTTTTCCCTTGGCCACCACTAGAACTTCACAGGCTTATTTCTTTACTAACCGCCACGTGGTAAATTCTTGTCTTTCGGTTATTCACGAGTGTGAGCGCTTTTACGCTGGACTTGCTTTATACGCTAAAACAACAGCTAATGGAAAAGACTTTAATACTCGTTACAATGAAATTTTAGAAATTGTGAATTATGGTTTTAATAAAAGTTTGAGTAATAGTCAGCTCAAACTATATAAAGACACGGTTGACGGTATTTGGAACTGTTACGATTCTTTTTTAACTACTAAAGCTGACCCTCAACAAAATTTATTCAGACAGTATTTAAAAATTAAAAATCTAAACGCTGAAGTCGGTTATTTTATCCATCCACCTGGTGACATTAACCTAAAGCCGTATAAAGGGAAATTGTTTAAAGTTAATAACGACGAAAATACACCTGATTTGGCTATTTTAACGGTTGATAATGCTTCAATACCACCTTTAGAGCTTGATCTAACACCAGTGTGCGAAGGCCAAGAAATCCAAGTCATTGGCTATCCAACGGCTTCTGACCAAATCGATATGGACTCATCTAAATATTATGCGCCAACTTTTAGTACCGGTAGAATAAGTCGAGTTGCGCCAAGAATCCTGGAAGTTGACGCGCCGGTCAGCACTGGTAATAGCGGTGGACCGGTCGTGAATATTAAGGGTAAAGTCGTTGGCATTGTGGCTGTTAGAGCAATATCAGCCCAAGGCTCTGAATTGCCGAATTTCGCTGGCGCCATTACCAACACCTGTATTCATGATTTTGCCAGCGAATTATTTCAAGCCCATAAATAATTTTATTGATTAAACAGAAGCATAGTTATACAGGCCATGCGTATAGGAATTCCATTTTCAACTTGTTTAAGGATCAAGGAAATATCTTTGTTGTCTATTAGCTCTTCGGTTAATTCAACGTTGCGGTTAACTGGTCCTGGGTGTAGTACTTTTACATTTTTATTGGCCTTTTTTAAAACATCTGAATTGATCTGGAACCTCAAAATATAATCATCAATACTAGGTATAAGGCCTTGTGTCTGCCTTTCTTTCTGAATCCTTAAACCCATTACAAAATCAGAGTTTTCAATGGCCTTAGCTAAATTATGGTGGATAGTGGCATTCACTTCGCTAGCTTTGAATGGCAATAAAGTTTCGGGACCAACCAGGTGAACATCAGCTCCCATTAAATTTAGTAAATGCAAATTGGACTTAGCCACCCTAGAATGGATTATATCGCCGACAATCGTAATTTTCTTGCCTTTTACATTGTCGGTAGATTCAAGCATGGTAAATAAGTCGAGTAAGGCCTGGGTGGGATGGGCGTGGGTTCCGTCTCCAGCGTTAATAAGTTTTAATGGCAAGTCAGGGTAATTATCGACGATAAAATTTAAAATACCAGAATCGGTGTGACGAATAATCGCTAGTTTAATACCCATTGCACATAGCGTTGCTAAAGTATCGTAAATTGTTTCGCCCTTTACCGTGGACGATCTTGAAATATTTAGGTCTATAGGTGTAAGTCCTAAATTGTGTAAAGCTATGGCAAAACTCGTTTTTGTCCTGGTAGACGCTTCGTAAAACAGTGTGGCTGCGTAATTCTGGGTATCTTTTGCAAAAATATTATTTATTCTATTTATGTTTTGCTTATAAAATCTGGCTAAGTCTAAAATACAGTTTATCTGCGCTAGACTTAAAGAATTAGTGTCGATTAGAGCTTTATAAGTGGTATCAAGTTTATATTTGTCTAGAATTGATTCTACAGATTGGGTTATTTCTCTATTTAACATATTTTAAATAACTTGTCAGTTGATGAATTTTGGCGTATTGTTCAAGGCAAACAGCTACGTCTTGGTTGCCGTTATAGCAGTATTTAAACAATGCAATAGCTTCAGCATAGTCGATATTAGTGTAAAACATAAATCTCACAATTTTGTGGCCTATATCTAGTATTTTTTCATTTATGATCAATAAATTTTTTAAAATTAAAAATATATCATGGTTGGTCGATTCTTGAATTCGATACGCCAAAACTAAGTCGCTTGGGGTTATAAGCTTGGCCTTTAATAATAACCGCTCTAAATTATAATTAAGTGCGTGTAATAAATCTTCTTCTCGAAAGGAAAAATCAATGACTTGATTACCATTATTTAGGTTATTTAGAGCTAAATTATTCAAATCGCTAACATCTGAATAATGCGTGTTTGCTGACATATAAAGCCACCCAAAAATTTATATATTACCTGGTTAGATAATACAACCTTGTAATCTTTATAAACGCAAAAAAATAGATTTAATTAATATTTATATATTACATTGACAAGTGCCAATAAATTTTTGGCCTTTGTAAGAATATTTAATTTTTATAAATCTGCATATGGCTTTAATATTTTTTCTGCTTCTACAAACAAATCGTCTACTAGTTTTAAGTTGATGGCTTTGACGTTTTCATCCAATTGCTGTTCTTTGGTCGCGCCGATTATGGCGCTTGTGACATTTTGATTACGCAGGCACCAGGCCAAAGCTAGGCTTGCAGCTGTTGTTTTATGGATAACCGCTAATGTGGCAAATTTTTCGACGGCTTCTAATACTTCTGTTTCTAAGTAATTTCGACCTTTTAAAAACATGTTAATGTTTTCATTGCCAGCTCTACTATCAGGTGGTAATGGCTTATGTGGCTTGTATTTACCGGTTAAAACACCTTGAGCTAACGGTGAAAAAACTAACTGGCCTAAACCCATGCTCTCGCATACCGGAATTACATCGCTTTCAATAGTGCGGTGCAAGAGATTATAGCAGGGCTGGTTGGATATCGGAGGCATTACTTTTAATTCATAGGCCATGTCGCAAGCAGCTTGAATTTGGCTGGCAGGCCATTCACTCACACCCCAGTAAAGAATTTTGCCGGCAACGGTAAGGTCATGCATTGTCTGAACCAATTCATACATCGGTACAGCCGGATCATAGCGGTGGCACTGGTATAAATCAATGTAATCTACGTTGAGCCGTTTTAGGCTTTGATTGCACTGTTCAAATACGTGCTTGCGTGATAGACCTTTATCGTTGGGGCCGTCACCCATCGGGAAAAAAACTTTGGTAGCTAGAACAATATTATCTCGTTTTATTGACTTTAGTGATTTGCCCATAACTACCTCGGCCTGACCCAGTGCATAAACATTGGCCGTGTCAAAAAAATTGATACCTAAATTATAGGCATGGTTAATCAACTTGTCATTATCTGCCTGGTTTATCGTTGTGCCAGTTGTAAGCCAACTGCCAAGACCAATAGTCGAAACCTTGATACCCCATTTTCCAAGTTTGCGATATTCCATTTATGTGCTCCTTAATAAATTTTTAATTATTAAACTTTTTAAAGGTAAGAAAAATATACTTACTAGACCGGGTATGCTTAATATAGCACATAAGAAAAAGTATTTTGGATAGCCAAAGCTGGCCGCTAGGTATCCGCTAAATAACTGGGGTATAAAAACGCCAAAAGCCATTAGGGCTGTGGCAATAGCATAGTGGCTGGCTTTAAATTTAGAATTTACAGTCATTAATAAAAATACGGTGTAGGCGCTATTGCCTATTCCGTAAGCAAATTGTTCTAAGGCATTTAAAGAACTTATGATATTAAGGCCTGGCTTGGCTAGGCTTAAGTATACGTAACTTAGGATAAATATATTTTGAAACAAGGCAAACGGAAATAATAATTTATCTATCCCAAAACGTGAAATTAAATAGCCACCGAGTATGCCGCCGGTTAATAGGGCTATCATACCATAGGTTCCGTATATCAGCCCAATTGATTCTAAGCTTAAGTTTAAGCCACCATTTTTTAGCCTGTCCATTAAAAATGGTGATACCATTTTTAGAAGTAGTGATTCGCCAAGGCGAAAAAATAAAATAAACCAGATTATGGCTAATATTCTGGGCTGCTTGAAGTAGTTTAAAAATACGTATATAAATTTAGTCTTGGTAAATTTATTAAAATTTTTTTTGATTTTAGTTGTGACAATTGGCGTTGGTAAAATTTTTAAGTGTAAAAAATAAATCGTTACAATTATAATACTGACTAATAGCATAGTTATCGCCCAGGCATTTTTAATCGAAAAAAAACTTTCTAGTTTACCGGCTAGCCAAACTAAAAAACCTGTGCCAAATATCCAGGCAATTTTATACGCAGTATTTCGAAATCCGACATAATACGCTTGTTTTGTCGGTGATAAAACTTCCATATAATATCCATCGATGGAAATATCTAATGTCGCTGACAATAATGCAATAAAAAACAAAATAATGCTCAAAATAATAAACGATTTAGTAATGAAAGCTGTTAATGAAAGTAGCAAAAATATGGATGTGAGCAAAACCTGTAAGCTCAGAATCCAATTTTTTTTTAGCCCGTAAAAATCGACAATAGGAGCCCAAATAAATTTTAATGTCCAAGGTAAGTATAATATTGTTGTGGCCAAACCAATTTCGCCAAGACCTACTTTAAGGTCTTTAAACCATATTGTAGCTACCATAGTAACGATGGTAAAGGGTAGTCCTTCCATAAAATAAAGGCTGGGAATAAAAACAAATTCTTTCGAATTATTATTTTTTTGTAATGACATTGTTTTTTTTGTAAAGATCTTGTTGTTTTATTTTAGTAATTGTTATATTGTAGTCTATTAAATGAAAAATAGTAAAATAAAGCTAGGTGTATGGAAAATTTAGACATCGATAAAATTGACATTGCTAATTTTAAGTCTGTGAACAATTGGCTGTTTAGAGGTGGTCAACCGAATAAGGCCCAACTAATAGATTTAAGCA
>JAJYFO010000201.1 GCA_021785395.1 bacterium
TAATTAGATCAACTACAACCTGGCGCGAATAGCCCATAATCTCAGCGGCTTCTTGTGTCGTTAACCATGGGCCACGTACGACCAGAGTAACGGCATTATTGCGAGCTATAGTTTTGGCTGCAATCGCTAACATATTAACCAATGGTTCTGGTAATGGTAAAGTCGACCCATCGGAAAACTGAATTATAGCGCCTTCTTTTTCATGAGCTTTGATAGAACTTGCAAAATTAGTCATGATTTTAATTTGGTCTTTTTCAGGACTAAGTGTCATATTTTTTAGCATGAATTATTACCTCTGTTTTATACTGCAATATATATACCACAAAAATCGACTAAAATAACCAAATCGACCGAATTAATTATTAGAAATTTTTAATAAATATGCGTAAGCGACTTTTATTAGCGAAGGCTCTTACTTGCCGTGCACAGCGCCATCGCTATAACTTAGCATCTTTGACTTTATTGAAAGCTGTTGAAAAGCTCTATATCACCACGTTTGACATTGGGGTCGACGGTTAAACTCAAACCTTTGGTATAATAGAACTTAGCAAGTTTCATATTCTTCATTTTCTTGTAAATTAAACCTATGTTTAAGTACGCACCAGGGTCGTCAGGTTTTAGCTTTTGGGCGACTAATTCATCGGCCATGGCCTTAGTTGTATTTCCGAGGTAAACGTACGCTTCACCTCTATCAAGGTAGGCCGGGTAGTTATTGGGGTCTAGGGCAATAGCTTTATCAAAATAAGGTATGGCATCTTTGTATTTTTTCAAGTTTATGTAATTCGAACCAATGGCAATCAGTGTATCAACAGCAGTAGGGTCTAACTCTAATTGTTTTTTCCAGGCTATAGTCGCTTTAGCGTATTCTTCTAAAGCTAGGTATGCGTTACCTAAACTACCCCAAGCATCCGAAAATTCGCCGTTAAGCTCTGTTGCTCTTAGGGCATAGCCAAGTTGTTCGCGAGGGTCTTTGGTCACAAGCGCTAAACCATTCCAGAAAGCTGCATCAAATGGGTAAAATTTTATAGCCAAGAGTGCTGCTTGTCTTTTTATATTGTCATCGGGCGACTTATAGCCATCGATGTATAAATTCATAGCCTTTTGCCAATCGGCGTAATTGCCTTTACCCGGGAATTCGCTGCCTTCCTTGTAAGCGAAGCTTGAATCGGATCCGCATAATGTGGTTAAGATAAAAAGGAGCAAAGTTATTTTCTTTAAATTTACAGTAACAACTTTCGAAAAATTAGTAACTAAGTGGTTAAATACTATCGGCATAAAGATGGGTACAAACAGAGCTAGCTAAAACACAATAGCAATTATACAACACATAAGTAGCCTTGCATATTTTGGCACTGTTTTAATATGCAAATTTAGTGACATAAAACTTAAGGTGTATCCAGACGAGGTAATTCTGGTCTAACTTATTGGATCCACGGAGATCTTAATTTTTAAACACGTCGTCAATTTTATTGGCAGTTAAAACATTAACAATATAACGGTCAAGATCTTCGATTGTTGAGTCGGCAATTTTTTTTAAGATTGATGAATCGACTGAACCAAATTTGGCCTGTAATAAAACGCTAAGGCTTTCAGCTTTACCTTCAGCTTTACCTTTAGCTTCGCCTTCGGCTTTACCCTCGGCTATGCCTTTTAGCCTACCCTTTTCTTCTAGATCTTCAAAGAAATTCTTGAAAATACCTTCTTGCCGAGGCTTATCTTTGTTGGTTATCATGATTTCTTCCTCTTGAATTAAAAATTCATTCTTGATATTTGAGCCTTTTCTTCTAATAACTATTCTAAACCATTGCCTAAATAATGACAAGCGTTTTTTGTCATCTTTTAAGATTTCTACTATTTTAAAGTAATGATCAATGGTTTTGTTTAAATCTGATTCAAGCTCGATTAGCCCCATTAGGGCTAGTAAACTGCCCTCCTTTTTAATTAATTCAGCTTTAGCGCATAAGGCTAAATCGATTAATTTATACTCTAATTTAGGTATGTATTTTTCCAGAGCGCTAAATTTACCTTTTGGCTTAATAAATAATTCACTTACATTGCAACTGGCTTTCCATACCGCCGTACTGTCGAAAAACACAAAGGGGATAATTATTTTAATTTACCAACAAATCTTCAATAATAGACTGGTCTTCAAATATTTTTTTAAATAATTGGTCAGCTGAAATAATATCGTCTAATACCATATTATGATTATCTATAATATCATCATCAAAAGAACCTGTTGATGATTTATTATTACGCTTTATATTTTTCTTTATGGGTGGTTTTTTTGTCATAATTGTATATTTTCAATTTTATAATTGAAAATTTCCGTAAAAAAAATTAATTCATGTGTTTAAAGTTAATCCATAGTTTTAAGTCCAAAAGCAGCAAACGAAATATAAGCCAAGCATTTTGCTAAGCAAAAAATTTATTTGTAGATTCCTAGTAATAGAATTTTAGATTTAGATTTTTATTTGTCAAATTAAATTTTGGCCAAAGCGCTTGGCAAGCCGGATTCTTAGCTAAGTAATTATCTAATGATTAAAGCTAATTATGTCTAATAGCTTCTTTGTAATGGCTTAAGTCATTAAGCTTAATCCGCTCGATATTTGCCAATATTTTTGTTTTGATTTAACTAATTTAAAGATTTTATTTTAGCTATTACATCTTTTTTGGCGTCTTCTGTAGCTAGGGCAATGACTTCAACTAATGTATCCTGCAAATCTTGGGCTGAAGCCCAAGCATTATCGTCTTTTATCTTGTAATAGCCAGTGAAGCAAGCTTGCCCTACCTGCTCTATAATATCTAGTGCAAATGCTGCATTTTGTTCATCTGAAATATTTTTGTGCTTATATTCGTTGTTCAACAGTGTTATAAACATGGCGATATGGTGATAGAGCAGATCGGTTGTAGCTTCGTAGAGAATGTCGGCGGCAGCAGCCGGTTCTAGACCACTTATTCTTTGCTGAATCTCAGGGCTGTTTAAAGCTTCATTTAAAGCATCTTTAATGCTAGGTTGGTTATTTATAGAATAGTTCATTGGAAATATACCACCGTTAATTACATTAATTAATTTATTGGTAATTATAATATTGCCTTTAACTTTTTTCTATTTTCGTAGTAAATTTTTAATTTTGTTCTAAAATCAATGCTTGTCACGATATTGGTTCGTGATGTTTAATTATAAAATTTAATGTTGAGCCATGATAAAAAAATAAATCGGGACTATTTTTCCTGAAACAAAATAGATACCACTTTTAGCGGGCACAAGTCAAATCCTCAAATTCATTTTGATGTTCGGTTTTTTGTTTTTGGCAAATTAGATTTAAAATACCAGGACTTTTTCCATAAGGCTATCATCGACGTCGACGTCTATCCAGTCTAGTAAATATAAATTGACTATCGCTTCATTAATGGCTTCATCAGTAATATTTTTATATTTATTTTCTGGTTTCCATTGACGAACCGCAGCAAAGACTTCTTGGCTATTAGGTTTTTTTCCGGTGTCTTCAGTTAACATTTGTGCTGTATAAGTTACTGTAGCAGCGGTTTCAGCGTTAGTTGTTTTCATACGCAGAATTAGGTCTGTTACTTTGTTAATTATGTCGTTCCATTGTTTAATTTTTTCGCTATATTTTTGGCGTGATTCATAAAAAGTTGGACCAGGTTCAATTGAAATCATTTTTCCCAATTCTTTTTCCTTGATTATGCCATTGTTTATTAATTTTGTGTTTAATGGCTTTAACTGCTCGCAATATGGTCCATAGCTAGCTTTTACAAATTTAAGCTCAGTCGGTAAGCCTTTGATGGTAGCAAAATAGGCAAGCTTTTGAAAAATTGTTCGGCCAATTGGCCAATGGTATTTTTCACGTAATACCCTGTCTACAACCTCTACTAAGGCTATCCAGGCTGGATTAATTGAAATAGTATTTGGCTTGCTGTTAAGTATTATGTTATGGTTGGATGGTTCTGGTTCGGCCAGTAAAAAAGGTGGTTTTAACAAATTCTCTGGTGTTTCGTATGGTGCATAAAGCTCAACGGGTATATTTAATTGGCTTAAATGCTTATATAGCGCTGGTGCAACTATTTCCCACTCAAGGCCACCGTGACCGCAACCCAAAGGTGGAACAGCTAATGAAGTAATACCCCATTCTTTGTAATGTAATTCAAGGTATTTTAAGCCAGCTATTATATCGCTAATACGTGATATCGAACGCCAGTTATCTTTGGTTGGGAAATTCAGTATCCAGGGTGCTAAAATTTGTTTGTATAAATATGGCTTGGTTAATTTAACTTCTTTAAGCTTGCATTTATCGACGTAATCTAGGTACATTTCAGGGTATAGCTTTTTAAATTGCAAGGCGATACCTTTGCCCATAACGCCTACACAATTGACGGTATTTACCAGGGTTTGTGCTTTGGAATTAAATATATTACCTGATGTAATTGCAACTGTCATTTATTCTACCTTTATGTTATTGGAAAAAAAGATCTTTATTTACTGAGACATTTCTTGAAAAGCCATTAGTTAAGTTGTTGGCCTCCTCGCTGGATATATAGATACCGGTTATATAATTGGGTGGAATAACTCCAGGAACAAGCACTTCTGCACATTTAATTGACCTTTTAATAATCATTTGTTTGTTGTCTGGATCAACCCAAGATGTAGCAAAAACACGTTCCCAGTCTAATTCATTAAGGAATCCCGGATAAGTTCCAAATCGGGCATAACCGCTTGAAGCATTGCGGTCTGAAATTAAAACACCGTCTAATTTCATAATTTCCGAACTAATTCGCAAAACACAGATATTTTGGGGTCCATTATGTTCATTAATTATTTTATACATCATTGGGTTCCTGGCTGTAAAATACAGGTTAGCATGGTCATGAGGCGTCCTCCTATATCTACACACTTCCCTTACACGACGCTCTTCCGA
>JAJYFO010000038.1 GCA_021785395.1 bacterium
AATTTTAACCGACAGGGTCAAGAAAAAAATAAGCCCGTTAAAAATCCCAGCTGCTAGGTGGCTAGAAGTAATGCAAGAAGCGCACAAGTTAAATATTAAAACCACCGCCACGATGATGTTCGGTTCCGTCGATACTATTTACGACCGGATAGAGCATTTAATCAAAATTAGAGATTTACAGGATAAATACCCTGGTTTCACAGCTTTCATTGCCTGGTCGTTTCAGCCTGGTGATACACCTTTGGCCAAGGCGATCGATAGACAGGCTAATTCGGTTGAATATTTACGCACCGTGGCTATTAGCCGTATAGTTTTAGATAACATTAAAAATATCCAGTCTTCTTGGGTGACACAAGGTTCTACACTTGGGCAAATCGCTTTTGCCTTTGGTGCTAACGATTTTGGCGGAACAATGATGGAAGAAAACGTTGTTTCGGCAGCTGGAACTTCTTGTGACGTAAGTTTAGAAGAAATGGTCTACTGTATTCATAAAACCAATCATATTGCGGCTAAACGAGACACCCAGTATAATATACTAGAACTTTTACCTATGGCTTGATAATAAAAAAATTATTTTATTAATATAGAATTAAAATTTTTAATAAAATAATAATTGTTTTACGGAACTAATGTTCTGTTTTCGTTGTCTATTACTCACGTATTGACATAGTTAATAGCAGTTAGCTAAAAGGAAAAAAATGAATGATTTATTTAACCTTATTATAAATTATATTGTAAGTCCGATTGTATTAATTACACTTATATTTGGTATCATGACGGCTATTTGTGGTGGTAACCCATCGGTTACTCTCAAATCGGGTATAGATTTTATTGCTAAAACACTTTTGTTTTTATTAGGATTGTCTACGTCATTTATCGTGTCTGGCTATAATTTCGCGATTAAACTTGTCGAGCTTAAGTATCCCAGTCTTGCTGGTGTCTTAGTCAGCGACGTTAAAAAAAATAAAAGAAAATAAATTTATATTAATTAAAAAATATGCAGTCTTGAACGGTTAATTTAATTTAATTATTCAAGACTGGCCTGTCTTGCCTATATTTAAAGATTGTCAATAATACCTGTTTTTTTTTATTAACTAGGTACTCTGAAATTTGTAAACAATTTTAAATTAAGATAGAAAGCTATTTTCGATAATAAAATTTAATTATTGAATACCCTTGTTATCTGTTATAATATCCTATTGTAATAGTACATATTTGTCTATTCAAATGCTTTTATAACGATTCTTACTGGTTTTATAGATAATGCAAAATACTTTTAAAACTTTTGCTCACTTTCTAATATTCGTTTTTCTTATTGTACCAACGTTGCCATGCCAAGCTGAAGCCAATATTAAATCAAGTGTTTACAATATTGATAATTCGGTTTTTAATGAACCAGTAAATAATTCTGAAGAAAATACTAATTGTAATGACGCCAGTAGTTATGGTCTAGCTAACGATAATCTAGAGCAGTCTGGGCAAGATAAAAATGATTCTAGATATTCAAATGATGACAATTTTAGTATCACTTTTTTAAGTAAAATTAATAGCCATACTGCTAAGGTTGGTGATATCGTAAAGGCGAAGGTCTCAACTGATTTTTATTATAACCACGAATACATTCCCCAAAACAGTATTATTGAAGGAAAAATTACTTTTGTCAAAAAAGCTAGAAAGTTGCTAAAGTCTGAAATATCTAAAGACAAATGGCTGCATTCTGGTGGCTTTATCGGTCTTGAATTCGACAAAATTTACCTGCACCATAAAACAATAACCCTAAAAGCTCTCCCCTGCCCCAAAACCAAAACCGTGTTGGTTAAATTGGCTAAGGATACCACTGGAAAAAAAGAAAATATTAAGTTGTTTTCTTTAGACAGTAACAATAAATCTGATAGTCTGGTTAATAATGATGAATTGTCTGACTCAGATATTAATGCTAAAAATGCCAATAGTTTAGAACCACTTAATGCTAATAAAACTGCAAACCATAAAGTTAAATACCATAGTCGAGCGCAGTTAATAGTAGATAAAAAAAATCTATTGACACCATCTATGCGTATTCAAATTAAAAATAACGCCATTCCCATGGCTATACATACCATGGCAATGGTTGGTGGTTTCTACTCGATGGCTATTTTACCAGTAGCCTATGGTACCACTGGAGCTATTTGTCCATCTTTTGTTTTAAGGCATGAAGTTACACCCCAGATGAAACACCCCAGGTTAAAAGCTTTTGGCATCGGTTTTGCTGAGGGCTTGCCAGGTGGTTTTCTTATTGCTGGTGCCTTTATAGACGGTGACGAAGTCGACCTGGTTCCAGGCGACCAGGTTACTTTAACGACTAATTTGGATAATAACACTAAAAAGGTCAAGTCGGTTATCGTGAAATCTACCAAAGCCGAATTAGCTAAGTAATTTTATTAATGAATATTTAACTACAAATTTTAACTCATTATTAAATGTTTATAATTTCTCATTTATAATTTTAAGTTATTGCATCTTTGGATATTGGAGATTTTACCATGCTACATAAAATTAATACTATCACTTTAACCTTGTTTCTATGCTTTGCGTGTTTAAGTGATAGTATTAACGCCCTGGCCTTAACTACTTCAAACACCGCTATTGAAAAGGCCATAACTAAAGCTGATAAAATTACTAAAATTGATACCGATTCTTGTAAATGCTATGATGAAAAAGACATTATAGCTTGTCCAATCTGTGGTTGTACGGCGACTGACCCATCTATGATTGGCATGTGTACGATAGGTAAAAAGCCTGGAGCTCCAAGCTTAGACCAAAATCAGGTGGATAGCTTAGTTGGTAATTTAGTATTGTCAAAAGCCTTGCAAAATGATAAATTGCTCGCAAAATATTTGAAAAAAGCTGGTTATGGAAGTACGGCGATGCTAGGTGGAATCCTTGGTATAAGCGGTGTAAGTATGTCGAGCGCTATAGTCGGTATCAATACCTTAAACAGACCAATTGATAGCCCCGTCCCGTCGACGCTAGCTATTATCTCGGGAGGGCTCACGCTTACCACTTTTGGTTTGTATGTAGCCTACCGTAGTTATTATAATAAAAAAATTGCTAAGCGTCAGGATTTTATAACCAATAAAGTCAACGAACTTTTAACCTGTGTCGAGCAACACGGTTTTACAGATCGTTTTAAAACCGAAATGACAGAATTAATCGGTCCAACGGCTTATAAAGAATTTACCAAGCTCTGGCTGGTATCGCACGACCCTGACCTTGAAACGTATATCAAAAAAATATCTAAGAGCACAAGTAATGACTCATCTACCGATAGTGTTTCTAGCCAAGCGCATGAATCGGCAGATAAGAGCCAAAACTCAGTATCTAAAGTAAGTAAATACGCCAAGGTTTTAAACGAAGAATAATTTTAAGGTATTTTTATTTAACTGAACAATTAAGCTTAACTACCTGAATTGCCTGCGTTACTATTATTAGGTCCACCGTTAGACCCTGAGTTCGTATCTGGGGGTGGAGGCGTATCGTTGCTTAGAGGTTTTTGACTTAAATTATATAAGTCAATTATGGGTTGTCCGCTATCGCTAATCTGGCTGCCTTGCAATAGCTGTTGGCCGTGGGTAATACCAGCCCAATAGGCTGGAGCTATAAAAGCGCTCAAAGAAGTCCCTGTGCCAGCAGCGTTTAAATGGCTGGCAGCAGCCTTACCGGTATCAACGACGGTCGTTAATGGGCTTTGTGAAACTATTTTCTTGAGTGTATCTTTAAAGCCACTTACACTAGAATCGGTGATATTTGTAGCGACAGCACCTGGCTGCATGAATAAAGATAAAATAGCCGCATTGCTTAAATCACTCAACGTAGTCTGACCAAATACTTCACCTAAAGTATATGGCTTTTGCGTGGCCGGGTTAATTGCACCTTTGATATAGTTATCGTTAATGTTGGTTGGATAACTGTACGCCGATAGGGCTGTAAAGGCTGTTCCGTAGCCTGCCATTAATTTGCGGTATTTAATGGCCGATTCACTGGCGTTGGCAAAGTCCATGGTGCCAAAAGGGTTAAGGTCGTGAGCCATCTGGCCAACCTTGCCTATAGCCGCCTTGCTAGCATCTATAGGGTGGACGACCGTATTGAGGGCTTTGCCAGGTAAAGATTTGATAAAACTAAGTTTACTGGCTATAAAACCATTAACAGGCTCTTTAAAACTGCCTGAAATAGCCGCATTTATATCGCTAACTTTGGTATCGGTATTAATGCCATTGGTCAATTCTTTCTCAAATTGTGGAAAATCACTGGTGTCTTTTAAATCTTGTACGGTGGCGATATCAAATTTAGTAGCTAGGTTTTTAGCTTCTTGGGCTGAAAATCCTGGCAAATCTCTTAAAAGTGTGGCCTTGGCGACAGCCGGATCAGCGTAGGCTGGATCCTCGGTTATAGCTTGTAAGCTTTTAACTTTTTCTAATAGTTGACCAGTCGTTGTACTTGAGTCCCCAATAACACTATTAAGCTCGCTGATATCAGTTAATTGGCCAATTGTAGCGACTTTAGTGTCAACACCAGCTATAGCCTTTGGGTTAATAACCTGAGCACCACGTAATTTGGCGTATTTATTGAATTCTTCGACGGTTTCTTTGGCCACTGTATCGCTATTTTCTATGGTGCTGGCGGCTGATTTGGGCATACCCGATAGAATTTCTTTTAAATATGTCGCTCTGGTAGCGGCTGTTTTGCCAAAGGCAGCGTTGATATCGCCAATTTTAGTGGTACCGTCTATGCCAGCTAGACCATCTGTGCCCAGACCATCGTATTCAGAAACGATTTTTTGAACGTCGCCTACTGTATTTATGCCTTTGCTGGCGAGGTATTTAACGGCTGATTTGGGTGCGTTTAACGTTGCTAAACTATCGCCTGGCTTGGCGTCGCCTATCAGCTCTCTAAGCTTTTCTATTCTACCACCAATATCGCCTACGGTTTTGGCTCCGGTGACTTCACCGGCTCTGGCAGCACTGGCTATACTTAAAGTGCTGGCTGAATTATCGACACCTTTAATAGCTACAGCGCTAATTTTTTGACCGTCTAAAAGCTCATTAAGGTCGCCCATATTATCTACACCACTTTTGCCGACCCTTTCGAGTAAAGCAGCTGCATCGGTATTAGGGCCGTTGAATAATAATTTGCCAAAAGCGTCTTTACCCAAGTATATGGCTCCGATTCCAGCCATGCTAGCTCCACCATGAATAGCTGCGTCGGCTAAGGTTTCATTGCCGCCCATGGCGTGTTCGACACCATAGTCTGTACCTATGGCTCCAGCCAGGCCACTGCCGATACTTAAGGCTTTGCCGGATAAACTTAAACCAGCTCTGGTAGCGTCAGCCCCACCAGCTAAAGCCGCGTCAGCTATTTCTGGATTGCGCAATAATGCCGCTATACCTAAAGCAACACCTACACCGACGGCTCCAGCGGCTGTATCAGCCACAGCGTGCTTCCAGAACCCTTGGGTATTTTCGTATTCTTTCTTTAAGGCTGCTGGCATATTGGCGATGGTCAATTGCGCTAATTGAGTTAATTCTGGGTCTTTAGCTGGGTCTTTATCCAGATCAATGCCATAAGTCGATTTTTCGATAGCCTTGGTTTGATTTATCAAATCCATGGCCTGCTGAGGCTGAAATACGCCAGCTAAAGGATTCGTTTCACCTGGCTTGGTATTTTGTAGACTGCCCAAATAGAACATTATCAAATCTTTTCTTAAGGTGATAGGGGTATTTATATCACCGTTATTTATATCCGTTCCTTGAAGGCTGGTTTGCAGTTTTTTCAACCCGTCTTGCGCCTGAATTAAATCTGGATTGGCTATGGCCGAATTGAGAAGCGTTACTTCTTCTTTCATCTGGGCGACAGGCAATTGGTCAGAGTATTTTATGGCGTCTTGGTAGACTTGGGCGGCTGATTTAAATTGTTTTTGTTGGGCTAGAAGACCGGCGTACTGTTGCATTAAATTGACCGGAGCCATTACTTTTTGAATGTCTTTGTCGAGCATTAAATGCGCTGTTAATATTTGATCGGCCGTTAAAGTCTTGCCATTAATTTGACCAGCTTTTAAGATACCTTCGATGTCGGTCATCTGTTTGCTTACAGCCGCTGGGTCACCGAGTTGTTTGGCTTCGGCTATAGCCTTTTCAAAATAAGGCTCGCTGGCTACAATACCTGATTTCTTTTGGATTTCGACGGCTTTTTTGATATCGTCTTGAACTTGTGTGGCTAATTGTTGTTCGTTATTACCAGCCCCGGGAGCGCCTGGGGCTGCTGGAGCTTCTGGAGTAGCTGGAGCGCCTGGCTTGGCTGGAGCACCTGGCTTGGCTGGAGCACCTGGAGCACCTGGAGCAGCCGGAGCGTCTGGAGTTGCTGAAGCAGTAGTATCGCCTGGGTGCGCTTTAGCGTAGGCAGCTATTTGAGCCTCGGTTATACCCAGTTTGGTTGCCAACGCAGAAACCTGTGGGTCTTTTTCTATTTGAGCCCAGGTATTTTGCGGAACTGTAGAAAAAGCCTGTAATAATTCATCTTTGGCTTTAGGGTCTTGGTTGGCTGTATCGAGAGCTTTTGCGTATTCAAGTCGGGTTGCAAATTTGGCTAAATTAGCTTCAACTAACAATTTGGCGTTTTGGTCTAATTTATCCTTTATGTCGACCAGAGGTTTCATTTTGTCAGCATAGGCTTGTAAATCTTTCATTAATTTAGGGTCGTGCTGTTCTAAATAAGCTTTGGCAGCAGCTATTTGAGCTGGGGTAGAATTGGGGTTGTTTAAAATATCGTATTCTTTTTTGTCAGCTGGGGATAGGGCCGCCACGTCACTTTCATAGGCTGATTTTAGACTAGTTAGTTCGGTTTTGTAAGCTGGAGTCAATAAGTCTTTAGCTTGCTGTTCAAGCTTGGCGTTTTCAGCCGTTACAGCCGAATCGATTTCAGTATATTGGCTATCAGACAGACTTATAGCTTTTTCAAATTCTGGACCGTATTTAGTTATTGCCTCTTGTTTGTTGGTATCAGCGTTAAAGCCAGTTTCGGCTTGTTGAAGTACGCTAGCGGCTGTTTCGTTACCACTGTTAGCGCCAGGAGCTACTGGAGGACTATCAGATCCAGACCCAGCGCCTGGGGCTGCAGCTGCGGGTGGACTATCGGAGCCAGCGCCAGCGCCTGGAGCAGCTGCGGGTGGAGTATCGGAGCCAGCTCCAGCGCCTGGGGCTGCAGCTGCGGGTGGAGTATCGGAGCCAGCTCCAGCGCCTGGAGTAGCTGGCGCGCCTGGATTAACTGGAGCCACTGGCGGTTGTACTTCACCACCGTTTGGAGCGCCTGGAGCATGTGGTTTTTGAGCCAGGATACTTTGAATTTCGTTAGCTGGTATGCCAGATTGCATGGCAACGC
Source organism: bacterium (assembly GCA_021785395.1). GTDB lineage: Bacteria > Cyanobacteriota > Vampirovibrionia > Obscuribacterales > JAKAZS01 > JAKAZS01. The sequence continues at coordinate 7,414 of JAJYFO010000038.1, forward strand.
TAGCTATAGTCTGGTCTAAAGAGGGGTCAACATTTTTTTGCAGGGCCATTACCAAAAACTTTTGAGCGTCAGCTTTGTCGCCTGACTTTAATAAGGCGTTAGCGTATTCAAAGGCTGTCAAAGCCGGTGCATTCTTTTCAGCGTTGATTTCAAGACGCGTTGAGTTTAAAGCAAAAATATCGTCTTGAACTGGTGCCAAAAGCTTATTGCGTTGTTCTAAGACGGGTTTTAAAGCTGGTGCAACTTGGTCAAGCTCATTTTCTATGGTATTTTGGGCGTTAAGGCTGGGCGCCTGGGCTAGTTTTGTATATAAAGCCTCTATTTCTAAGCCCTGATTAGGCGGTAATTTACTGGCGATCATTTTTACTTGGGCGTCAATACTCCCCAGTTGATTAGCTAAGGCTGGGGTAATTTCTGATTTAAATTTATTGGCCTGAGCGTATTCTTTTTGGGTTAAACTTTGTAGAATAGGCGATGGACCGCTTTGGCTAGCTGAGATAGCCTGCAAGAATTCTTGATTAATAGTTGGTGTCAATTTACCGGTTTTATTAAATTGACTATAGGCTTGTTGAGCCATTTCTAATGGGCTTAAATTACTGTTGGCGCCTTGATTTGGATTATTACCCGATGAAGGAGCTACCGGTCTTTCACTACCAGGAGCAACAGGACCAGTCGTACCGCCTCTTTCACCACCAGGGGCTACAGGACCAGTCGTACCGCCTCTTTCGCCACCAGGGGCTACAGGAGCTACAGGACTAGCCGTACCGCCTCTTTCGCCGCCAGGGGCTACAGGAGCTACTGGAGGTCTTTCGGAACCCGTTCCGTTTGGCGGAGTTACTGGATTACCATTAAAATATGGATAGCCTTGCGGTACTCGTTCACCGACGCTATTTAGAGCTGCTTGGTATGAACGTTGAAAATTAGGGTCGTTCATCATTTGAGGGTTGATTTTTGACGCTTCCATTAAAAGCGTTGTAGCGTCTGCGTTATGACCTGACCTTAGCATAGCCATTCCCATATTGGCCCTGGTAAAACTTGGTGCTTGCTGTAGATACGTTAAATCCATGTCTTCTTGGGCTAGTTTTTGAGCTTCGGGTCCGTTTGGGTTAGCCTTTAATTGGGCGTCAATTTGACTTTTATAAGTGGCTATCTCGTTTTCATTGAGGTTATCGGCAATTTTGATCGCCTGGATATAGTAACGTTTGGCTTCTTCTACGCCAAGACCCTGGTCGACGCTTTGAGCCATGTTTAGATTGATGAATATAGCATTGAATTGATTGGCTAAAACGGGGTCGCTTAAATAGTTGGAATTAAAACCTTCGGCCTGGGCATTACTTAACATTAATCTATCGGCATGAACCGACAAGCCTGGAGTCATAGCATAAACTTCCTTGCTTATATTCAGGTTACGAGCCGGGTTATTGTTGTTATTAAAGTTTTCTGGCTTGTTATTAATTTCATTGGGCATGATTTACTTTCCTTAAATAAATGTTGATTTAAATTTCAGGCTAATTCACCTATTCAAACATATACATTATTCCCCATTTTTGGACTGGGGAAACTACGCAAATACGATTAAATGAGAAAAATTTAATTTAATGTTAAAATAAAGCCCTATTTAAGAATCATTAAATAGGGCTTTATTTTAAAAGATTTTGTTTTAACCTAGACTATTTGCTGGCTGTTTCAAGCGTTTTAGTAAGATTTTGGGTTATTTTTAATTGACGCTGTTCCATTATACGGTTACTAGGCAACACAACATCTTTGGCCAATCCAAGCTTTTCCAGTAAGCTTATGGTGTACCAGGTAACGTCGATTTCGTACCATTTAAGGCCGTGTCTGGCTGACTTGGGAATCGCGTGGTGGTTATTATGCCATCCTTCGCCAAGCGTTAGTAGAGCTACCCACCATACATTTCGGCTATTATCATTGCTTTCAAATGTTTTATAACCATGGCTGGGTAAATGACATACAGTATTAACGAATTGAGTACTGAAAAACACTGTGACGCTAGCTATTAAATTAGCAACGACGGCAATCGGTCCACCTATAATGTACAACAACACCCGAAAAGCTACACAAGAAGCTATACATAACTGTGCTTGCGAGGCTGAGTGGGTAAGACCAAGCGACTTATAAACGGGGTCGTTGACTAGATCTTTGGCTTGGCGGTAGATTTCTTCATCGGTTTGGAAAGCATGCACATTCGTCATCCAGCCAACTAAAGCGTGCATAAAGCCGTCCATTGGAGTATGCGGGTCACCTTCCATGTCTGATTTTTGGTGGTGTAGACGGTGAACAGAAACCCATACAGCAGGTGACCCCATTAATGCCAGATAACCACCTGAACATATTAGATATGTCAACCATTTTGGCAATTTTACCGAAGAATGTGTCAACAAACGATGGTAACCTAGCGTTATGCCTAAGCCATGGTATAGATAAGAAGCTAGAAACCAGGCTGAAAATGTTAGTACCGTTAATAGAACTGGACTCATGATATTGTGCAAAATTAACTCCTTGTATACAGCTTTATAATATTCTCGATCAACTACAAAGTTATTTATTTATATCACTCTTTACAAATAATTTATGTATTGTTAAATACTATAAGTACTAAATACTTTACAATTGATTCGAATTTTTAAAATCGATTAGCGGTTTATAAAATAGTTCATAATCATAGTCTAAACCTAACCAATAAAAAAACGCCAATTTTGCCTGATATGCAAGCATCGACGTACCATCTATTCCTTCAATATTAAAACTATTAGCTAAAACAATACTGGAAAGATTTTCCCTATTCTTAGAATAATTTAAGTCATAATATTTAACTTTATTTTTAAGCGAAGCAAATGTCTGATCAAGCCATTTTGGCAATTCATTACCATGATTACCCAAAGGCGAAGCGTTAATAATTAATGAATTATCTAAGCTAGAAGCTAAGTCGATAAATTCTGGTAATTGGTCTAATAAAATTAACTTATACGTGGTTTTAAGCTGAGGCCGGATTACTTTTAAATTATTCGCCATGGTAATGAGCGATTCTCCGGTAATTCTATTTCTGGTGAGTATTATAACGTTTTTTAGGTTTAAACTCGTTAAAGCGTAAACTACGGCTCTGGCACTTCCGCCCGACCCTATTATAAATGCATTCTCTAAATCGTCTATATTGCTTAATTGGTTTAGGCTTTGCCTGAAACCATAAATATCGGTGTTATGTCCAGATAAAATCCCATTTTGATATTTAATGGTATTTACAGCGCCTGTGAGCTGGGCTTCTAAGGTTAAATCAGAACATAAATCCAAAGCCTTTATTTTATAAGGTATAGTAATATTTAAGCCTATATATTTTTCCTGACTAGTCAGGTCATTAATAGTATCGGCTAAAAAAATATCGTCTTTTACCTCAATTAAGCTATATTTTCCCGGTAAATTATTTTTGGATAATACATAATTGTGCATAATGGAAGATAAAGACCCACTTACTGGGTAACCCAGTAAACCCAAATTAAAGTTTTCGTTCATGTTTATCTAATAATTACTGGCTTGTCTGGTGGCGATACGCATTCGTTTAATACCTGATTCACGAGCGGCAGACATAACTTCCATTACTAAATTGCTGCGACAGTCACCGTCGGCGTTTAGAGTTAAGGGTAGATCTTTAGTATGGGCGTTTTTCTGTAGACCGGCGATAAATTTGCCGATTTCTTCTGGCGTAGCGTTTACAAAATAATGACCGTTGATAGCGATTTTGCCTTCTTTATCAACGTCTATGGTAATACCTTTAGTTTCGTTGACTTTTTTAGCATTTAGCGTTTTGGGCGGTTTGATTTTTAAATCAGACGAATCAATTAGAGGAGCGATCAAAATCATAATGACCAATAAAACCAAAAACACGTCAGTAAGAGGTGTAACATTGATTTCGCTAAATTCATCACGGCCGCCGCCGCCCATTGACATAAGCTTGTATCTCCTGGTTTATTGTTTTAGTGAACTTTCGACGGTTCGTCGGAAGCTACGAAACTCAAAAATAGCAATTTTAATAGGGCAAAGTCATCATTATAGCCTTTGACTATATTAGTGTATGTGTTATTGAAAATAACCGCTAAAATAGCTACGATTAAACCATACCCTGTAGCAATAAGAGCCTTGGCCACACCGGTTACAACTACAGGGGTTCCGCCACCAGCAGCTCCCAATTGATTCAATGTGAAAATAACCCCCACAACTGTACCAAATAAGCCCAGAAATGGGCACGTAGCTCCAATTGTACCAAGTATAGGCAAATGCTTTTCTAATTTTCGGGTAACCAAACCTATGGTAATATCGAAAGCCTTAGAAAAGTCTTCTTTTTGTTCGGCCAGAAGTCTTACCCCTTCTTCAGCGACTTCACCAATAACGCCGCCAAGCCTGCTACAGGTAGCCTGAGCCTTTTGTAATTGACCGCTTTCTAATTCACGTTGTAACTGGTGAATAAAAGCCGTTACATCGCGACGGTTTTTTTGGTAGTAAAAGTATCGTTCAAAAATAAAGGCAACGGTTAAAACAGAACATATTGTGATTGGTACCGATGCAAACCAGTCATTGACCATAAAATCCATAAAATAAGTAAAAAATATGTTATTCATGTTGGTATTCATTATATTATTTGCATTCTCCTCGTATTATATTTGCCAAAAAAACTAATTTGTCTAAAACCGTCTAAATACACCGCGCCCACCGCCGCCACCGCCACCAAAGACGTTATAGTCGAAAGTAAACTGAATATCTACACTTTCAGCCGACCCAGCTGGGAGCTGACGAAACGGAGCTGAATTTTGGACGGCCTGAACAGCTGCCTGGTCGGCTATTTTCGTCCCGGAAGATTTTTCGATGCGCAAATTGGACAACTCACCGTTGCGGTGCACGGTAAATATGACGACTACCCGCTTGGACTCGTCGCCTTTGGGTGGAAACCAGTTGCGTCGGATGCGGCGCTGTAAATCTTTCATATATGGACCAAAATCAGGGCTGGCTTGCGATTCTAGTGAACTGCCACCAGGCGCGCCGTCTTTATCGGGGTTGCCTCTTAAACCTTCGCCGCCACCGCCACCGCCGCGAGCTAATGTCGGCGTAATTAAGGCTGGGCCTGAACTGCCACCACCACCACCGCTACCGCGGGTAGCACGGATGGGAGCAATGGACGGACCTCCCGAGCTAGCCGCTCCGCCACCGCGGGTTCTACCGCCGCCGGTAGCTACAGGTACAGGTGTTGGCGAAGAATCGCCACTGCCAGACGAACTAGCTATAGCATTTAAAGAGGGGGTAAGGGATGGCGCTAGATTAGGAGCGTTGCTAGCAATTTTGGGTGCTGGTGAAATTGTTGGTGTGCCAATATGCGGCATTTTGATGGGGGTTGGAACGGCTTGCGGTGTAGGACTTGGTGTTGGAGTGGGTGTTGGCGTCGGGCTTGGCGTCGGGCTTGGTTTGACCGGCGACAACATGCTTGGTCTTGGAGCAGCTGTGGGACTTGGTGTGCGAACTGGGGTTGGAACAGGATGTGGAGTTGGGTGTGGTGTCGGTTTTTGAACCTCATGGGCTGGTTTGTTCGGCTCGGCTTCTTTCTGGACGGCTTCTTTGGGAGCTGGCGAAGCTGGAGTCGGAGGTCTTGTCGGGTCGTGCTTACCACGATTTTCTGACGAATGGGTGGCTTTGCGCTGCGAAATTATTTTTTTGCGCGTTGGTGTCTGGTCGGGGATGAATTCTATGTCGGTTATCTGCATTTTCGGCAAGGGCGGCAAGAAGAAGAAAAACGCCAGAATAAAACAGGTAAAAATAGCACAGAAATGAAGTATATAGCTGCCACTTGTCGCTTCGGAAAAATCAATGACAAATTCTGGGTATAAATTTCGCTTGGTGTGAAAACTGGCTTTATCATAGGCGTCACGCATGGCTAAGGCTATGAATACCACGACAAACGTAATAAAAATAAACGAAACCGGCGAACCAAATCGAGCTTGGGCTAGGGTATGCTCCAGACTTAGATTGGGCTTCATATGGTAGTCTTGGCCAAGGTTTTGGAGAAAACTTAAAATTTGTGATGTAAAGATAAAAACGCAAAAACCAAGCAAATTAATAAAATCAACCAGTAAAAATAACAATGCTTTACGCTTTTCGCCCAAGTATAATTGACCAAGACCTGGTATTATAGACATTAAAGCCGCCATGGTCGGATCTTTAGTATTATTGTTAAGTTTATTAAAAGTCGAAGTTGTCATTAATCTTATTGTAAAAGCAAACTCTAATTATAATCTTACCTTAATAATACACAATTTTATGCAATTTTGCTCATTTTGTAAAACTATATCCAATGTAATGTCGTCTAGTAATTAACTGATAAAAATTTTTGATTTCTTGAATTTTTTTATGGCAAGACTTCTAGTAGAGTCTTTTGGCTTAAAGTACACTGAAGACCATTTTGGCTAAAATCGCACCAATATACACTGCTAACCCATAGACCCTAAATACATGCTATTTGTTCCGGCTTGGAAAATTAATTTTCTGATTTTTTATTTTAAACGTTAGCGTTCTCGTTGCGGTCCATTTCTCTGGATTCATTTTTGTACTCTGATAAGTGTTTCCAACCTTGGTGCAGAATCAATTGATAAGCATATATCTGCTCTAGCCAGCGCCTGTCTGATTCTGGCAAGTCTGGTCGCTCCAGGCGACGTTTTATGCTGCCAGTAATCTGACGGGTTTCCTCGATGGCGCGTTTATAACTGCGGGCCTTTGCGTTTGGCGTAAAACTTGGCTGGCTAGATTCTTCGACTGGTACATAGGCAACCGTTTCACTGGGCAAAGCTATCGATTCGGCTTCATTTTCATCATTTAGTTGGGCCTCATCAACAATTTTTTCGCTGGCGGAATTTTTGCCTATTACTTTGTTAACTAAGGGGTGGGAAATTACGTTGCGTTGCTTATCCTGGTTGGTTTTGCGCCTTTCTTTGCGCTTTAAGCGGTAACAGTCCAAACAGTCGCGCAGTTTAGGATTAGAGTGTTCAAAACCCTTACCACAGGTCTGGCAGGTTAAAGCTAGGTTTTTGCCTTTTTTGTGGTCGGCTATATCGATGCTGGTAATTTCGCTATCGGTGTTTGGACTATACTCAAGAATACTTTCTTCCAAGTCGTTTAATTCCATTTGCTCGTTTAATTCCACTTGCTCGTTTAATTCCACTTGCTCGTTTAATTGAACTAATTCATTGCTGTCATGGTTACTGAAGTCTGAGCTTGTGATGGTAAAATCAGAAACGTCATTGGCATCAATTGGGCTCAATGATTCTTCTTCTAGTTTTGAGGCTTTGCTTTTTCGGACTATTTTGTGGACGCCATCTACCGATGAAGCATTCTCCGTATCGTCATTAGGGTTGTAAGTGGAACGAAATTTGTCCAGCATTTCGAGAACCTGGGAATTGTTAAGGCCTTCTTTGTCTTTAAGGCGACGAACCTCCCTTAATTCGTCCATGGCCTGTTTGGGTAAAATTTTAATGCCGTTTTTATCGGTTTGAGTGGAGATGTTGAATTCTGTTAAATATCTGCGTATCGTTACGCTGGTTACGTCAAGCTCTAAGGCAGCTTCAGCGATTTTTGTACCCTCTACATTACCGGTGTTTCTCATATATCCTCGAAGTTAAATATTAAATGTAAATAAAATTAAACGTAGCTAGGCTATTAAAACTGACTGCGTGATAAAGTCCAGGTTCAGGTAAATAATATTAATTAAGATTGTAAGTACCGAATTGCATTACTTTTTAATCATTATACCTAAATGCCTATAAAATATTTTATAATATTATTTGGCGACTTAAATTAAAATAAATTAATAGTTTTAAATCGTTCACTATCGAAGTAAAAATTTTGAATACAAACGAACCACAGGTAAATAACACGGCACAGGAAAAACTTAAATGTTTAGCTTGTGGGATTGAATTTATTGGGATTACAAACTGTCCAGTGGACGGTTCTAAGCTAGTACCGATAAATCCCGATGAATTTATCGGTAAAATTATTGAAAGTAAATACGAAGTGTTAAGTAAGCTTGGCACTGGCGGAATGTCAGTAGTATATAAAGCCAGGCAAATACTAATGGATAGAATCGTGGCTATTAAGTTTCTGGTTAACCAGGATACTGATTCTTTAAGGAGGTTTCAGCTGGAAGCTAAATTGGCTTCTAGTCTTAGCCATCCCAACATCATTACTATATTTGATTTTGGTATCGCCACCGAACAGGGCAAACCATTTATCGTTATGGACTATCTTAAAGGCATTAGTCTTAGCGAAATTATCAAAGAGAAAGGTTGTTTACCTACCGAAGAAGCTATTCCGATTTTTTTAAAAGTAATCGACGCTTTAGCTTACGCTCATGAAAATTCGATTTTACATCGGGATTTAAAACCTGCCAATATAATGATTTGTGAGTATACACAAGACTCCAAACTTGACCAGCAATCTTCTACCCGGCAATTATCGGGCAGTTCAGTAGTAATCGATGGCAAAGCTTATTTAATTAAATTGGTGGACTTTGGTATTGCCAAGTTGATCGGTGAAACTGACCAGGAAGAATATAAATTGACGAAAACCGGTGAAGTTTTCGGTTCACCTATATACATGAGCCCAGAGCAGTTTTTGGGCGAAAAATTGGATAACCGCAGCGATATTTATTCGTTTGGCGTAGTTATGTATGAGACTCTTACAGGGTGTTTGCCTTTAATCGGCAAAAATCTGATGGATACCTTGAACCGTCGCTTGAGCGAAAAAGTCGAAAAATTTAGTGAAATCGCCCCCGATATTGTTATTAACCCAGTTGTAGAAGATATAGTGCTTAGGTGTTTGGAAAGAGATATAAGTTTGCGTTATCAGTCTATGCGAGACCTGCAGACTGTACTTGAAAAATTTCATACGCACAAAATGAATGAAAAAGAAGTTTCAACCCAAAAAATTAGTGTTTCTAGTTTTAAAAATTTACCCGATTTGTCTAATAACCGAGTCTCTAAGAAGCCTTTGATTATTGTAAGTTCGGTAATTATAGTAGCAATTTTTGCCGGAGTTTTTTATTTCTATCAGGTTAGCAATAACCAAAATTCTGCCACAAGTAAAAAACATCAAAACCAGTTGACTAAAATTAACCAGCCGATAAGCCCTCAAACAGCTAACGCTTTAGAATCTGTCGATAATCTTTTAGCTACGGGAAAAATCAATGATGCTTTCAATATTCTCGAAAATGAGTACACTAAAGCTAACGGTGATCAGGTAGTTCAAAATAAAATCATCAGTAAGTTATCACTTGTGGCTAAAGCCTATCAGACAATAGGTGATAATACACAGGCGATTAAAATCAATGAATTGATTTTAAAGAGGCTTAATTTAAAATTTGGTTATGCTTCTTCGGATAAACTTGGCTGTCTAAACAATTTAATCGATTTATATAAATTGACTAAAAATGATTCTAAAGTATCTGAGCTTAACCAAGAAGTAAGTATAATCAATAAAGTTGTTGATGCTTGCGATAATAGTGATAAATTCTTGGAAAAAGCTCGTGAAAATTTGGCCCAGCATAATATTGCCAAAGCTAAAAATGTATCTAACCTTGCTATCGATCAGTTGAAAAAGGCAAGCGACCTAGTTGGGCAAAATTACAAAGAACCTGATTTGACATTAGCTGTTATCGACAATAAGATTGGTCAGTTTTATTATTTACAGGCTAATTGCGATAAAAGTCTTGAATTTCATAAGGCAGCTTCTCAAATTTGTGACAGCATAGATAGCACAGAAGCCCAGTTAGAATTGGCAAAGGCAGATATAGGTATAGGTACTAGTTATTTTGGTTTAAACAATTATAGCAAGGCCAAAAAGTATTTTGAAGAGGCTCTGTCTATTAGGCAGAATTGCCTGGGTGAAAATGATCCAGCCAATATAGAAATACTATCTTGTTTAAGTATCGTCGCTCAAAATGAACACAATATAGTTCAAGCCAGAGATTATATTAAAAAGGCTATAACGATTCAAACTAATTTTGACCCGAATAATAAGGAATTAGAATTGCTTAAAAGAAGACTGAAAAAATTGTCTAAGTAGGTCTTTTTATTTAGTAAGTTTAAAATTTTCTTTGGCCTGGTTATAGGCTTCTTTTATATGTTTTCTTGAAACGTG
>JAJYFO010000202.1 GCA_021785395.1 bacterium
AAGTCGCACCTGTGCTATTATTTGTGTCAGTTATTTCTACTAACCTGCCTAAGGCGTCATAAGTGACAACAGACGTTATTGCATCATTAGCATTCGTTATTTGGCTTAATTGATTTTCAACGTTGTAGACGTATGTGTTAATGCTGTCGGTTAGCATATTGCCGTTAGCTACGTTATCGCCTATATTAATAATTTCATTCACGTTATTATGGGCAAGGCTATTGGCGTATATATTCTCAAGAATACAAGCATCTATTTCAGCCCAAGTTACCTGGGTTGCCTTAATATTTAAGCCTGATGTCGGTGGTTTACTTAATGTCATATACGCCGGTTCGTTACACGTTAAACTCGTTATACCCATATACATTATCGGAATATAACTATTATTAGCCGTTAACGTCGAATTTAATATTAAATTTGTGCCGATAGCTACAGTATTAACGTTCAAAGCTTTATTATTGTTAATATTTGTCGTTACATTCGACATTACACTGGCTAAATGGTTGTAGAACTTTACTAATTTTGTCTATAAACTAAAATACAATAAACCCCTTTTTAAATTTTAATTTTAGGGTCTAGGGCGTCTCTTAAATTATCGCCGAAAATATTTAAGCTTAAAACTGTTATAAATATGCAAAAAGCTGGAAAAAATAGCAAGTTCGGGTGCGTTCTTAAACACGACAAACCGTCACTGGCTAAAGTACCCCAACTGCATTGAGGGGCTTGTAAACCAAGACCAATAAAACTTAAAGTCGATTCAGCTAGTATCGCCTGAGGTATCGTTATAAATAAAGATACCAGTAGGCTCGATAATGAATTAGGAAAAATATGTCTAAACATAATGTAAAAGTCGTTAGCTCCAAGGGCTTTGGCCATAGTGACAAAGTCTTCGTTTTTAAGTTGGATAAAATTAGCCCTTACAATTCTAGCTACACCCATCCAAGTTATCAAACTTAAACTGATTAAAATTCCCAAACTACCCTTACCCAATACTAGCCCCAACAATAGCATTACCAATAAGTCGGGTAGACAATAAATAACATCGATTATAGCCATCAATACGGTATCAAAAATCCCTTCAAAATAACCAGCGATAGCCCCGTAGACACTACCAATTACACCTGCCATAACAGCTACGGTGTAGCCAATTAATAAAGATAGACGGCTGCCGTAAATTACCCGAGACAATAAATCACGCCCTAAATTATCGGTACCAAACGGGTGAATTAAACTTGGGCCAGCTAAAATCATGTCACTGGTTGAATCGTAATTAAATGGTGTAAGGCTAATATTCAGCCATGATAAAACCGAAACGATAGTTATAAAAAATAAAATAACCAACGCAATTTTACACCCAAGCGTGTTAGTTATTCGTTTTATAAGCATGCTTTGCAATATGCTGTTCATAATTATTATAATTCTATGTTTGCCGAAGTATACGTTTATCAACGATGCGATAAAGTATATCAATTATGGTATTACTTAACAAAAGTACTACAGCAAATACAAGAGTGGTACCAATCACCAAATCATAATCACGATTAGATACAGCTGTAATAAAAAAGCGCCCCATGCCTGGGATAGCAAATATATACTCGACAACAAACGAACCAGTTAGCAACATGGCCGTCATTGGACCTAAAATAGTAAGAATAGGTATTAAAGAATTGCGTAAAACATGAATTATTAATATTCTAGATTCACTGATACCAAATGACCTAGCTACTAAAACATGGTCTTTGGTTAAATTATCAAGTACGCTAGACCTACTTAACCTGGCTATATTAGCTAAAGGTGCCAAAGAGAGCGTTATAATCGGTAAAATAGCGTGATACGGTGATTCCCAAAGACCAATTGGCAGTATCTGTAGTTTTAGACCAAAAACATACATAAGTAAAATACCAAATACAAAAGTTGGTACTGATATTCCTGCCGTAGCTAAAGTCATAAGGGCAAAATCTATAAATTTACCTTGGTTGACAGCGCTTATTACACCAATTAAAACACCTAATGTCACCGCCAAGGATAAAGCACCAATGCCTAAAACGGCCGACACAGGAAAGGCCTGGACTAAGATTTCGTTAACGGTTCTATTGGTATATTTATAAGAAATACCCAGATCAAGATGTGATAATCGCTTTAGGTAAAAAAAATACTGTTCCCAAATCGGCTTGTCGAGTTTGTATTTTGCCTTTAAATTCGCAACGATAGCCTTTGGCAAGTTACGCTGTGAATCAAATGGACCACCTGGCACGACTCTGATAAGAAAGAAAGTAACGCTAGCTACAATCCATAAAACTGGTATTATAAATAATATTTTTTTTACGACAAATTTTAACATTAGCTCTAAATATATAAGCTTCAGGCAAATTTGGGCATTAAACCACCATTAGCATCAGTCTCATCGCCAGAAGATTTTGCTTTGACTTCTTCTTTAGACGAACTGGTATTTAAAACATTGTCGTATGGATTAGCGGTACTATTTGGCGGGGTCGAATTATCAGAATGCGATTTGTCTGCGCTAGTTGTACGCCCAAGTTCGCTGTCTACTTTGGCGATAATGTCTTTTACCTCTTTGGCGTCCAACGTTTCTTTTTCTAGCAGTTCTTTGACAATGGCGTCCATATGAGGCCTATATTCAAGAAGCAATTTTTTCACTTTTTCATATTCAGTATTGACGAGCAGTTTAATTTCCTCGTCGATCATACTGGCTACGTTTTCGCCGTAGTCACGTTCATGGCCAAAATCACGGCCCAAAAATATGTGTTCGTTGCGTTTGCCAAAAGTCATAGGACCAAGTCTATCGCTCATTCCAAACTCAGTGACCATTCGTCTGGCTAATTTGGTGCATTTTTCTAAATCGTTTTGGGCCCCAGTAGTAACGTCGCCATAGACGATTTCTTCGGCCACGCGACCGCCTAAACTGACCCCAATTTGAGCGATCAGCTGCGATTTAGTTTGTGACATTAAATCTTCATCCGGGAAAAACATGGTAAGACCAAGGGCAAAACCGCGGGGAATTATAGTTACCTTGTGCAAAGGCTGGGCGTTTTTCAAAAGAACACACATTAATGCATGACCTACTTCGTGATAAGCCGTCATTTCTTTTTCTTTGGCCGATATAATCATACTCTTCTTTTCTGGACCAGCTATAACTTTATCTATAGAAGACTCTAAATCAGGCGTTTCTATTTGTTTCTTGTTTGACCTAGCTGCCAGAAGAGCAGCTTCGTTAAGAAGGTTGGATAAATCGGCTCCAGTAAAGCCGGGTGTGCGTTTGGCTAAAGTTTTCAAGTCGACGTCAGAAGCTAACGGCTTACCTTTAGCGTGAACCTGTAAGATACGTTCACGGCCGAGTACGTCGGGTCTATCGATAACTACCTGTCGGTCGAATCGGCCCGGTCTTAATAAGGCACTGTCAAGTATGTCGGGTCTATTCGTGGCCGCAACGACGATTATCCCGGTTGTTCCTTCAAAACCGTCCATTTCTACCAAAAGCTGGTTGAGTGTCTGTTCTCTTTCGTCGTGTCCACCACCAAGACCGGCTCCACGCTGACGGCCAACCGCGTCGATTTCATCGACAAAGACGATACAAGGAGCGTGCTTTTTAGCCTGGTCAAATAAATCTCTTACCCTCGAAGCTCCTACACCGACGAACATTTCGACGAAATCAGACCCTGATATACTAAAAAAAGGAACTCCAGCTTCGCCAGCTACAGCCTTAGCCAGAAGCGTTTTACCCGTGCCTGGGGCGCCAACCAATAGAACGCCTCTTGGAATTCGAGCTCCCAAGGCCTGGAATTTTTCTGGCGACTTTAGAAAGTCGACTATTTCTTGTAATTCTTGTTTGGCTTCGTCGATTCCAGCCACGTCGCTAAAAGTAATTTTGACCTTATTGTCGACCATAAGTTTAGCCCTACTGCGTCCAAAGCTTATAGCTTGATTGCCACCGGCTTGGGCATTGCGCAGCATTAAAAGCAAACCAACGACTATTAAAATGGGCAAAAAGAACGAGCTCAAAATACCAAACCAGAACGATGACTTATCTGGTTCGCGTACGTCAAGCTGGATTGAAGCTTTATTTAATTCTTTAATTAGTGATTCTTTGGCTTCATTAGGAACGACGACCGGTTTATCGTGCTTGCTATCGGCCATTTTTACCATAATAACCGATTCGCCATTAGTTATAACAACTTTCTGAATCTGGTTTCCTTTGCCTTCTTTTAAAATTGTCTGCAATTGAGAATAAGTCAATTTTTCATCTTTTTGGTTATTGGTATTAATGGTCACCATAAAAGTTGCTAAAACAATTAATAGTAAAAATATTGCCCAAGTAGTTCCATGTTTTTTCATAGCTGTTAATTTTTTCCTTAGTCTTTCACTATCAAATTATATCATGACTATTTCCAAATTCTAACCAGAATGTATAATTTATTCATTTTTAAAAACTTTAAGTTATGTGAATGTCATCATTGATACGCTTTATTGTCAGTCTGTGACTTGGTACCAATTTATATCTTAGCTTTTCCGAAATACCAAGGCCTGGTACCCACAATACTTCACTATCGTTAGCTAGAACAAACCACGCGGCATTTACTCCGGTTAGCTGAACCTCTCTCCAGTTAATAGGATTAATTGGTCTTTGGTTAAACGGCTTAGTATTCGACAAATGGCTTTTGTGCGTGTGAATATATTTTTTTAGTTTTACATTATTGAGGCTACCAAAAGGTTGAATAATATCTCCAGGTCTACGTATACGAATATAAAGTGGCTCTATCTGGTCTAAGTTAACGTCGATAAGATCGG
>JAJYFO010000203.1 GCA_021785395.1 bacterium
TGTTATCAATTTGAAAATAACGCCAATATTAATTTAAGCGCTAACGCTACAGGCAGCGGTAACGGAGGAAGTATTCGTTTTTATTTAGATGCGCCCAATCTACTGTCGTCAGGGACTGGAGTTGGTCAAATTCAAGCTTCTGCTACAGGCGGAAGTTCTGGGTCGGCTAGCGGCAATGGAGGTAGCATTACCATTTCTAATTTTGGTAGTTTGACCATTAACTCTATTAATTTTAATACAAGTCCATTGGGTAATAATGGTAATGGTGGATCGTACGGGTATTCAGTCTATTCAAATCAATTTTCCTCGACGCACACAAGCTCCATTGATATAACCGGTTCTATATACGCAAATGGTGTCGGGACTGGTTTAGGTGGTGACGTAGCTATTAGCAGTGCCAGTACACAAACTTTTGTAATCGGTTCTACTGCAACAGGAAACGGCATCAATGGCAATATTTATGTTGGTGGCGGTAGCTTGGCAAACCAGGCCAGTGGTACCATTTATGTCGATAACGATTACGGTTCGCTAACTGTAAACCAGCCGCTTAATGCTCTAAATATAGATTTGGTTATTGGAAATTCTAGTTCGGTAGTTTACAGTTTGACCATAAACGACGGTTTTACTAATTTGAATGGCAATTTAAATATAACATCATCGCTTAATGGTGGTAACAGCCAGTTAATTGTAAACAACGGTATACAGCTGACAGGTCAGTCGATATATTTTAATTTTGAGGGTAGCTTGACTAATAATTCAGGCACTGGCCCATTGATTCTTGATACACCTAATTTAACCGTTTATAATAGCAGTGCCAACATTAAAGATATTAATACCAAGACTTTAAACTTAGGCTTTTTTGGTAACAATAATTTGAATTTAATTACCTACGGGTCAGTAAATGTCCCTTTTCTTAATACGAGCCAGCAAGTTACCATAGAAGCAAGTGGGAATATAGTTTCGAACGCTTATAATGCCTATTTTGCAGCGTCTGATATAAATCTTACCAGTTTGAATGGCAGTATAAACATAAACGATCTTAATATCTACAGTCAAAACGGCGCTCCAGCTACCGGTAGTTTAGACTTCAACGCCGCCGGGTCGGTAAACGTCGCCGTTCAAAGTGGCAATGTTTATCTTGGTTCTATTTCTGGTGGGGTATTGAACTTTTATACTATCGGCAATGTTTATGGCTCAAGCTTAATTCAAGCGCCCCAGGTAAATCTATACGCCTACGGTTCGGCTGGTCTAGGTCTTAGTGACGATTATTTAGATATTAATTCGAGTTTTGTAAACTTAACCAATTTTTCTAATAGTGCTAGTATTTATGCTAATGACGTTAATACTGGCAGCGTTATATTAAATAGTAGCCAGGCAGGCAATCAATTTATCTTTACCGCTGATAGCAGTATTTCACTGATGCAGTCGCTTAATTATAACGGTATGAGTTTTTCTACTCTGGCCAATAATGGCTCAATTTATATTAATAAGCCTTTAGGAAACCTTGGTTCTACTGTCTATTTAAGCACTCAGGGCTTTGGCTCTATTATCGAGGCCAATACCTCTGTTATTGTAAGCGGTTATTTGGTGAGTCTATCTAGTGGCAATGCTAATATTGGCGATTATGGTTTTGTCGTTAATGCTAGCAATCTAAACATATATACTAGTTTTGGAGCCAATATTAACGATATTAACCCATACGGTGTAACGATTGGGGCTTCAAGTATAAACAGTTTTCTTAACCTGGGTTCGGCCAATTCTATAACTATAAATGGAAATATAGAACCCTACACCACTAATTTAACCAGCTTTAATAATGGTAGCATAACTGTAAACGGACAAGCAGGAAATATTTACGGAAATACCAATCTTATAGCCAATGGTTCGGCCAATATTGTGGCTGGCTCTGGAGCGATAAATGGCAATAATTTATCTCTGGCTAGTTATAGTGGTTCTATTGGTATAAACCAGTTGAATCTTAATCAATATGGCGCATTAACGCTTAAAACCAGTGGCTCTATATCTATAGCTAGCCCTAAAACTTCTATTCAACTAAACTCACTGGATATTAAAGGGAATCTAACTTTATATAGTCTGCAAGGAATTACAAGTAACGGTCTATTAGAAGCTAGTTCAATTGGTTTGTATTCTTTTGGTGGCTTGGGTGTAGGTTCAAGCCTTAATCCAGTATATGTTGATACGCCTTCTTTAGCTGGAAGTGGTTATGCTGGCAGTGTATTTATTAATGATAATTATTCTAGTGGAATAAATCTGCAGTCAAGCACAGCCAATAATGAATTGGCTATAAATAGTAATTCATCTATTAATGTTTATGGTACTCTAAGCGCTGGTGTTATCGCTCTGGCTACGAATGCTAATAATGGCAATATTAACTTAAATGCCAGCTTAACTGGTGTCAGTAATGTTTTTCTGTCAGCCACTGGATCCGGTAATATAATCCAAAATTCTTCACTAAATTATATCAAAGGTAATAGTGTTAGTTTGGTAAGTGGTAGTGGCAATATAGGACAAGGCTATTTTAATACTGAGGCCACTAATTTGCTCGTTTCGACGTCAGCTTCTTCTAATATATTCAATAATTCTAATAACCCTCTAACTTTATTTTCAGCCAATACTGGTAGAAATTTTACATTAACTACTTTGGGCAATTTGACGGTTCTGCAAAAAATCACTACAGGTTTTAATTCTACTGTTGGCGGTAGTATTAATTTAACTAGTTACGGTCAAAAGCTCAATATTGGCTCGCCAAATGGCTCAGCCGATATTGTAGCCAATAATGGATCGGTTGCAATAATGAACGCTAATACAAATTCTGGTAGTATAAGTATTTATGGAGGTAGTTATATCCTAGGGTCTTCTGTTAATCCAAGTTTGGGCAGCGTTCAAATAAGTATCGGTCAGGCTGTTGCGAGTAATTTGACTAATAGCGATCCGGCTAATATTACTGTCAAAACTACCGGTAATGCTAATGTCTATTTTGGTAATAACGGAATATCTGCCTATAGTGGAGGAAACGTATTGAACGCATATGGCCGCAATATAATTTTTGACACTGGTAATTTACCAGTATCAAAAATTATTCTTGGCGGTAAAGTCAACGTAACAGCCGATCCGCCATCCTTGAATTACAGTTTGGCGACGAAAAATAATATTAGTAGCATAAATTTCAACGGGTTTAATTCGTTTTATGATAATTATAACTTAGGTTTAAATTTCAATAATTTTATTTATGGTTTTAATAATTTCGTGACGACAGATACAAAAAATTATTCTAGCCAAGGCAAAGCCATCAGTGATGAAAATTTTAAATTTCTTCTACCCATATCGTTTAAGGCAAAGTGCTGGTCCAACCAGAATATTGATTTGACAAGTTTAAATTCAAGCAATAATTTATTAACCACTGGTAGTAGTTTTATTGTAGCCAATAAGCAGATTGTCTTAACGCCGAAATTTTCTACCCCTGTAACAATTTTAATAAAGCCTGGTTCTGTTGCGATGCTTGTTCAAGATCATGACTCATACAGTATTTACAATTTACATGATTCTTCAAAAGGTAGTATTAGCGTAAAATTTCAGTCACCCAATAGCCGTGTTATCAATATTTTACCCGGACACGTTTTAAGTATAGTAAATCAGCCTTGTTCTTTTGCACAAGTCAATCGTTTTAAAGCAATTGGTTACCGTAATATCAATAAAATCTACATAAATAATTTAACTATTTATCATTGTGATTTTTCCATCATAAGTTTAATCGCAGCCGTAAAGCCCCTTAAAAACTTCTTCTTAAGCCATGACGATTTTAACAAAAAGCTTATTAATAAAATCCTTAAAACAGCTTCAGTGGTAATGCAGGCTGGCCAGAATCAAGGTCGATACGAAAGAATTTGATTATAAAACTTTAAATTTTTTTTAATCAGTATTATAGTTTTCATAAATACCTTTGCTATTGGCTAGTCTAGAAATCAAAATACTGGTTTTTAGAATATTTTCTATAAGTATTTTGTCGACTCTATTTTTAGATTTAAGCAAAGACTTTAGAGATTTTGTCGAATAAATAATGCTTGGTATCGAAAACTCTGATTTAAAACAGGCAATATTATTGTGGCCAGTATTAACCAGTTTAATATTGCGATAGCCTGTTTTAGGCAAAGGATTGACTTCTTTAAAAGCCTTTAGATTATTGTTGGGTGTTAGAATAAAGTTTTCCCCAGGGTTTAACGTTAATGGCTTAAAATCAGGATGAAAAGATATTACAACGCTATCTTTGGCTTTGTCGTATAAATTATATACGGTAACAATACCGTTATTTACGATGCTTAAAATGGTCGTGCCGGGCTTTAATTTTACTGATATTTTAGTGGCGTCACCAAGCGTAATTTCCATATTTTTGGTCGCGTGTAAAATAGTTGAACCTTTGCTTAAAGAAAATGAATTATAGTTTTTAGAATTTTTAATGACAGACTGGTTAAAAATGTTATTGTCAATATTATTTGTTTTATAAAGGTTAGCTGTATTGATTAGATTGTAGTTTGGAGTAGTGTTTTCAGTTTGGTAATTTGAAGTTTTGTTTGTTATA
Source organism: bacterium (assembly GCA_021785395.1). Taxonomy (GTDB): domain Bacteria; phylum Cyanobacteriota; class Vampirovibrionia; order Obscuribacterales; family JAKAZS01; genus JAKAZS01. The sequence continues at coordinate 4,598 of JAJYFO010000203.1, forward strand.
ACCGGTGGATCAGCCGTTATATTAACGTTGCCGCCAACCGTAATCGAGTTGGCTGGTAAATTTCTGGTATTAAATACGATGTTTTGACCGAGCGCATTAAAGCTATTGCCACCGGACAAAGCCAAAATATTATTGGCGCCAAAATAAACTTGACCAGGCCCAGAGGTTGAAACGCTGATATTACCA
>JAJYFO010000204.1 GCA_021785395.1 bacterium
CAAATTTCACATAACTTAAATCTGGTTTTTGCGATTTGATATATCTATATACCAAACCGTACAGGCTTATAGTTAAAATAAATACAATTATATCGACGAAATTGTTTATATTTGGCATAATTTATATTTTAACCCAGGACATTTTGAGCATTGTAAAAATACCCAAAAACAAAGAAGTAACGGCAAAACAAAGCAGAATATGCCCGGTATCGGTGGTTATTAGTGGTGATAAGTATGATGGATGTATTAATTCAAGAGCCACGCATAAAATAAAAGGTATCACACCAACAATAATCGCGGTTAGTTTACTTTGACTCGTTAAAACTTTAACTTTGTTAGCTAGATTCAGCCTTAATTTAAGGCTGTGATTGGTTTTGTTTAAAATATCAGCTAATGATCCACCCAGTTCGCTTTGAATCTTTATGGCTGATTTTATAATCGTCAATTCATGACAGTCGTAATTTATACAAGTAGGTTCTAAGGCCTGATTAAAGGTAAGGCCAAAATTTAGCTTATGGATTACCTGTTCTAATTCTTGTTTAAGTGGTTCATGACTTTCTTTTAACGCTGCTAGCAAGGCTTCGTTTAAACTATGACCAGACTTTAAAACGGAAACCATTATATCAATAGTTGAGGGAAGATTTTCAATCAATTTCTGTCTTAGCATAATGTATTTTAGCCATGAATATATCAGACTAAACCCTATTGGAATTATTAAGCTTAAAATAGATAGTACGATTGATATATCGTCATTGGTGCTAATTAACAGTAATATTACATTTATACTTAAAGATAGTACCAAAGCTGACCTAAGATTTCTATTAAATTTATCTCTACCTATGGCATAATTTACTTTATTGTATGCTGGCATAAGATTAAGTAGAATATCGCTCAAACTATCAGTATAGCCTAAATATTTTTTGTTATTACCTATTTGATTTTTGTAATAAGTTTTTTCATTAGGCTTATGGTTCTTAAACAAGACAATTTTGCCGTTTATTATTTTACTTTTTTTATAGTTAAAATAAAATTTAAGTGTAATTAACGTTACTAAAATAAAGCTCAAAAAAATCATAACTGATTGGCCTCGTAAAATATTGAATCACTAATTTCTATACCTTCTGAAGCTATTTTAGCCAGTTTGCTAGGTCTAATATTACAACCTATGTGGCCAGCTTGGTGGTCAAATATAAATATATCTTGCATCGATATAGTATCACTTTCCATTCCGGTAATTTCACTTATACTTACAATTTTTCGACTTCCGTCTTTTAGTCTTTTAACCTGAATTACGATGTCAAAAGCCTGGGCCATTTGTTCTCTGATACTTTTTTGCGATAACTCACCCTGACTTAACAATACCAAGGTTTCAATTCTAGCTAGAGCGTCTCTGGTCGAGTTGGCGTGTAGTGTAGTAAGCGACCCTTGGTGCCCGGTATTCATAGCCTGTAACATGTCCATGGCTTCGCTGCCACGAACTTCACCGATAATAATCCTATCCGGACGCATCCTCAAAGCATTTTTGACCAACTCTCTTTGACTTATAGCCCCAATACCTTCAATATTACTTGGTCTTGATTCAAGGCGGATGACGTGTCTTTGGTAAAGCGTTAATTCGGCAGTATCTTCGATTGTAATAATTCTTTCCGTATTACCTATATATTGTGATAAAACATTTAATAGTGTCGTTTTTCCAGCACTGGTACCACCTGATACAAGAACATTTAATTTGCCAGCTACACAGGCCTTAAGAAAAATAGTCATGTTTTGCGTCAAGGCACCATTTTCAATCAATTCTTCGATCGTGATACGGTTTGGTCGAAATCGCCTGATTGATAGTATTGGACCGGTTAATGATAATGGGGGAATAATCGCATTCACCCTTGACCCATCATCAAGTCTGGCGTCAGCCATAGGGCAAGATTCGTCGATTCTTCTGCCAACTCTGGCTACTATCCGATTTATAATGTGCATTAAATGTTCATTGTCTTTAAAGTGAATATTAGTTTGTTCTATTATACCCATCCGGTCTATATATACATCGTTATAACCGTTAACCATTATATCGCTAATTTTAGGGTCGCCTAGCAGGGTTTCAAGAGGGCCTAAGCCTAAGGTCTCATTTAAAATATCGATTATGAGATTTTGTCTTTGACCTGGGTTTAAAATTATCTTTTCTTCGTTTATTAAAATGTGAATAATTTTTTCAATATGGGTTTTTAATTCATTAGTATTTTCAATTTCGACCAATTCTTTAAGGTCCAAAAGGTCTACCATGCGATTGTGAATCAGAGTTTTGATATCTTGATAACTGCCATTGATTTGTTTTTGGGTGGAATTTAATAATTTATTTAGAGATTTTTCCTGACTCAAGTTTATAGAATTTAGTTTTACCGGGTCACTTGATTTTATCGATGAATCGAAATCTAAGTTTTGCGTGCTTTGGTCTATAATGCTATTTCTGATTAGTGACATGTGATTTATTACCTTAAAAATTAAAAAAATTAAAAGCTGGTATTATATAATTTTTTGTTATAGTTGGTTTACAGAATAAGTTTGAGATTTTATCAAGGTCTGTTTTAGCTTGACCAGTATATAAACTATTTATCTGCGACATTAATTTAAAACTGCTTATACTTATTTTGTAAATTTGCTTGGAATTCAGTGAATTTGTTGCATGTTGTTCTAATTTATTGGTTTTATTAAATAAATAAATAATTTTTTGTTGATTGTAGGCTAAATCGTTGAAGCGTTCTTCCCATTTAGTTGAGTTTATTATCGATTCAACTGTGCTATCACTATTTAAGATAATATGATTACTTATATCTAATATTCTAATCAATGTTTCGTCGATAATTTTTGGTAAATCAAGAATTACGAAATCAAAGTATTCTTTAATTTTATTTAAAGTATCTAGGATAATTTGAGGTTTGTCTGGTTTATAAATTAGTATTTCAGTGGATGGTAAAATTACCTTGAACTGATTATTTATATCATAACAGCAGCTTGAGATGATTTCTTTGTCTAAACTAGAATGATTTTTTAATAAATCTAATAAATTATTTTTAGGTTTGATATTTAGCATGACGCAGGCATCGGGTTGATTAAAATTAAGGTCTATAAATACTAAACTTTGATTTTTATTAATTTTTTTACTTGAATTATAGGCAAGGTTAATTGCTAGTGACGTTTGACCTGTTCCACCTTTGGCGCCAATAACACTTATTATTTTACTTGAATCCATATTCTGACTCCTTAATTATTGACCATAATATAATCTTGGCTCAAAGCATGGTTAGGCATTGGGGAATAAATCAAACTGTTATAGTAAGTTTGCGTTGTTCCATAATTGTACAGTCGATAATTGAACAGCGTATTTTGACTATTGTTTTGTATCGTGTTTTTACTACTTAAACTTATAAGACCTGAATTTGGTAAATAGCTGGATTGATTAAGGGCAATTTCCAAACTAATAGTGTTATTATTCGTGTCCACTTTTAGTAATTTTAAATAGGTAAAGCCTACTATTTGATTATAGGTTAAATTAGTATTAGAATTGGTCATATTTGAAATTACGGGGAAAATATAATTTGTATTAACTGGTATATTATTAAAAACAGTATTTAGGTTAGATTGGCTATTATTGAGATAATTACAATTATAGCTAGTTAAATAACCGTAATTGTCTAATGGAGTATTTAAATAATTCTGATTTAAACTTAAAGATTTAAGTTGATTTAAAATATTATTGGTGTTACTATTTAAATTTATTTTAGGTTTAAAGGATAAACTCAATAAATCAACAAATGTGGCGGGGATTCTAGTTGTGGCTGTCTGATTTGCATTTAACGTTATTGTGGCTTGTGTATTAGTGCTATTTTGCGTAATTATATTAATTATTTGTTGAGCGTTTAAAGCTATCGGAAATATTTTAGCAACATTTGATTGATTGATAGAATAAGCCGGTTGTGGACTGCTTGTAGCTGTTTGGGTGAGGTTTATATCGTTGGGGAAAGTTAAGCTAGAACTGCCGTTAACAAAAATGGCCGGAAAAAATAAAAATTTAAACGGAGTTGTTATATATGCGTAGGTTCTTAAAGAAAAATCGTAAACACTATTTGAATTGTATATAATATCAAATTTATTGATATTTATGGAGATATTATAAAAAGAATTTTGGTTTTTTAAATAATTTAAATTATAAGCATTGATTAAATTACTTATCTGTGAATTTAAGTTTTCTGAACTATAGTTATTTAGGTTGCTCAATACGTATTGTGAGCATGAGCTGGCAAACCCTTGCATCTTAATTTTTAAATAACTCATATACATTATATCAACACAAAAAGCCATATATGAAAATATTAAAATTATAGCTATACCAATAATTGGCATAATAATTGCTTTATTATTTCTATAAATCTTTAATTGCCAGGATTTATGCATATGTCTTCTTTTGTGTTACCAGAAAATTTTTCTATATACCACTTGTTTTGTTTGCTATCTTGCTCATCTGACTGGGTTGTGTTTTCAGTATCGGGTTGGTTATTGATAGCTATCGATGTTGGTACTGGTGGTGGTACCAGCATATTGATATTTTTATTGTTTTCTGGGTTGTTTTTTGCTTCTTCGTTGAGTAAAGTATATTGAGATAATGATTTTAAATTTTTATTAATACTTGAATTTTGATTGCGCAGACACAAGGTTATTTCGCCGGTTTGACTAGCCAAGGCAAGTATCTGAGCTTGGTTTGCACTTACA
>JAJYFO010000205.1 GCA_021785395.1 bacterium
TTACAGTCAGCCTAGACATTGAAAAAATCAAATCTATAATAATTTCGGTTGCAAAAAATCGAAATTATTAAAAATATAGGTACGAATTTTTAGGTAAAATTACCGAATATTCATATTTCGTACCTAATTTTGGTGAAGTTGGGCTAGTGTTATAAGGTTTGTAATTAAAAAAAACCAAACAAGTGGTCAATTACTTATGGATAAACTCGTTTCAAACAAAAATATGTGGTTACGAAGAACAGCCATGATTCATCAATTAGGCTATAAAGATAAAACTGATACAAATAGACTCTTTAATTTTGCACTATGCTTGGCTCATGAAAACGAATTTTTTATTCAAAAATCTATTGGCTGGGCATTACGTGATTATGCGCATTATAATGATAAATTAGTTATAGATTTTTTAAAAAAACGCAAAAGTGAGCTATCTAAATTATCATATCTTGAAGCAGCAAAACATTTAATTATAAACTAAAGAAATTATCAAAGTCTAAATTACTATTCATGACCTTAATTGATGTGGACTCAGACAATATTTACGACATTTCTGGCAAACAATTTAGATTAAGTCAAATAAAAATTAATTTTCATGCAAAGTTTTCTTAATTGAAACTTTGCATGTCACCGAACATTAAATTGCTTGACAATTTAATGTTGACCATTATGTTTCTTGCAAGTAAAATTAACATAAAATTAAGTGATTCTATTGGTAAAAGTAACAATTATAATAATCTCTATGCCAAAGATTATATAAATGTATTTGTTTACGGTCAGTGAAATTAACAAGGGATAGTTCATAAATGTTTTTTCAAGTAAATAATTTTAAGATTTTAATGTCAACTGTCATTATTCCAATTTTAATTTTCTTCTTACTACTCACGTTATCACCGAATAGTGATGCTGGAAATAATAATTTTCCTAACGAAAAAATAATTGATGATAAGGTAGACAATACTTTGGCAAATTTAGTTAAATCTATAAATGTAAACTATAAAAAATCACTCGAAGGTAATTATGATGATAAGCCATTAAATACTGCCAATCAAAAATTAACTACTTACTTATTAAATATGTGTTCTGGCGCAAGAATTGTTTTTAAATCTAAATTATTACAATCACAAAAAGCCGGACTAGATTTTGCCAGTTCTGATGACGGTCTTTTAAAATTATTTACATGGGACACGCTTACCGGTGGAACAATGCATTATTACAAAACTATAGCGCTATTTGTCCCAAAAAACTCGCCACATAAGGATGGCGCTGAATATAAATCAGTTGAGTTTCCATTAATTAAAGTTGACACAGATGGTGGAGACAGCGGTTTGTGGTACGGTAGCGATGCCATTAAACAAATTAATACGAAAAATAATAAAACTGTATATTTATTGCTTGGAACCGGTATTTATTCAACAATTGATCATGGCTCTAGTATCCAAGCTGTTAATATTGACGGTAATAATTTAAAACCATATAATTTTTTTAAAACAAAAACAAAAACTCTTAACTCAATTGAATGTGATTTCCATGAAGATGATTCTCATGAAATTACTTTATCCAATGACAATCATAAACTACTAGTGCCACTTCTCAATGAAAAAGGTGTTTGTACAGGGAAAAATCTGGTTTATGAATTTGACGGAAGTCTATTTGTTTATTCTAAAGTTGAATAAGTGAAATTTAAAAAAATACAGTAAGAAGGCTCTTGAATTTAATCAAGAGCCTTCTTACTTTTTCTGTAGCTAATTAATTATTAGCGGATTTATATAGCCTTAGCGCATCGCCGTTAATTTTGGGATAAAGCTAAAATCATCCCATTATCACTTATGCCGCTAGACAATGATGTCGCATTTACATCTATATTGATGTTTCCATTGGTTGCTTCAAAAACGCTGTTTTGCGGGCCAGTAATACCAAGCGTATTAGCGCTAGCAATATTAATGTTACCAAGACCAGATTCGACCTTAGCTGAATTATATATTGTTGAAGCGTTTATATTAACGTCATTGGCGCCATAAATTCCGCCTTCGTTAATAAGTTCGTGCGTGGTAAGGCCTAAAACACCACTTGAGGTAATTTGCGCTCCAGTTACATTTAAAATATTGTAAGCGGTTAAATTACCGCTACCAGAAAATACTATATCGCCATAGTTGGCAAAATTTCAGGTTAAGGTTAAGGCTTTAGAGTTGTCAACCGAAGTTACACCGATAGCTACCTACAAATTGTTTACAGTGTTACCTAGTAAGCTAGCGTTTAAACTACCGCCTATAGCTTGTCCTAACGCGTCCAGCAGTAAAAATTAGTGATTGGTTGCCAATACTTGGCTTACAGCTAAGGCTTCGGTCGGGGTTAGAGCCTGGTTGCTGAAAACTTAAACGTTGTGGCCGCCAACGTTAATGGCCACGTCATGACTTAAATTACCAACGTTTACACTGTGCAGAACCGAGCTTAAGTCTAAGCTTGAGTTTACGACGCTATGTAGGATATTAGCAATTTCGACATATAGGATTGACAAAAGACGGATTAATCGAAGCAACAGCATGTTCGGCAGCGGCAACGTAGTTAGGTGTATCTGCGTTGTGACTCCGACTAGCGTTAACAGCTGATGAAGCAGCTCCGTTACTGGCTCCAATTTCATTAGCCAGAACGCTACTAGCTTGACTTAGCGGGAACATAACCGCAAACAAAGCTACCATAAGCTTTTTGGCTATCGATTGACTTACACTAGCTCGCCTGCGCCGCGAATTGTCACCCTTTGGCAGAGTTTTGGCTATAGCTAGCGTGTTTTCGTCTTGAACCGCCAATACAAACTGACTATTGGCATTAGTACTTGTAACTTGTGCCAATATTTCACTATAAAATTGCATATTTTAATTTCTCCTACACGAAAACTACTAGGTATAAACCCACAAAACCTTTACTTACCTTTCGTGAGTAGAAATAATTCCCTTAAAAAATAGTATTACATTTGTGCAGGTAGTTATAACTAGAAAATTTTAAACCAAAGCACTAATTTATTGCCATATTAATGGTCAACTTACGTAAGGGACTAGTTTCTAAAACCTTAAAACATCTCACACCAATTCAGCCACCTTAAAATTATTTAATATTAAATCTACCCAAAATTATAGAACTTTTTGCCCCTTTTTTCCGACTTTATATTTAACGGAGTCAATTAACTAATAAAAAAATGTCGATCAAAACTACCTGTTAAAATTATCGATTCTATTTCCAATTAATTTGACATAAAGCCAATATTTATCCCTTACTACCCAAGCTTATACTTACTATATCTCAAGCCTACACTATCTCTACCTAAAGGAAATATTACAGTGCGATCTTATGATGAAATTTTTAAAGAATTATTTAAAGATAAAGTGATTCTGCATGATTTCTTAATTAATTTTATCGGTAAAAAATGGGTCTACGAAATAGACTTTGACTCTATAGAGCCTTACCCAACTGAATTTATAAGCCGCTCTTTTAAAAAGCGCTTCAGTGATTTAATTTATCGCGTAAAAATCAAAAATATCGAAACTTATATTATTATTCTCATTGAGTTTCAATCTAAAGATAACATATACATGCCACTAAGATTATTAACTTACATTTGCCTTTTTTTAGAAGATTTAATCAAAAGAAGAAAAAAATCAAAACAAAATATATCAAGCGCTGGCGGCTATTTGCCACCAATATTACCTGTTGTTTTTTACAACGGCGAAAAACCCTGGCGCTATGCGACAAATACAAGTAGTTTATTTTTTTCTTTACCTGAAACTTTTACTAATATTGAAAAATACATTCCTAATTTTGAATTTCTATTAATAGATACAGCTAATATAAGTGACACAGAATTAACCAGTAAAGAACAAAGCATCCTAGCCAACATGTTTTGTGCCGAAAGATACGGTAACATTCAAAAATCGCTTGAATATTTCGGAAAAGCGATAAAATATATAAAAACAAACGACCATCTCTTGTCAATAGCCACGACTTGGTTTATAATGCTGATGGAGGATAAGGGTTATTCAGAAGCTGAAATACAAGCAATTGCAGACTACGTCAATAATGTAGGAGTTGACCTGGAAATGTTAAATAGTAGATTAATAAAAGCTAGGAATGAAATAAGGCTCGAAGGTAAGCTCGAAGGTGAAGCGGAATCCTTGATTAAGCAATTAAAGTTTAAATTCGGGACTATCGACGATTTAACCGAAAGCAAAATTACACAGGCAAATCATGAACAATTAGATAAATGGTTATTGAAAATATTAACAATTAATGAATTATCACAGCTATTTGAAGAATAGTCATGATAGAAAAAAATTTAATAATTTGGCTGAAGTTTAAATCTAGAATATTGAATTAGTTCAAACTGAAAGTTAAGCTTTAAAAATGGCTACCTGTAACTTGGAAAGCCGAAACTTTTTTATCAAAATTCAAAACACACTGCTTTCAATGTCCTGGTTTTGTTGTCAGGCAGCTTTTAATTCCGGAATGTGTCAATAGAAATGAGACAACATTAAATTTAATTAAATGTACAAGTACTAAATTTTATCATGTTTCTTGACTTGCGTGTGCAGTTTCACAATGCGAATGTGACAAGAAAACAAACGGCATAAAATATGAAGTTAACATTGTTGCTTGACCTCGCATTGTTGCACACGGTCAAGAAGTGCTAGCGCCTCCACAAGCTTTCAGCTTGCGGTTCCCCGCCTTTTAATGTAGCCTGCG
>JAJYFO010000206.1 GCA_021785395.1 bacterium
AATTAAAGATTTTTCCTAAATATTTTTCATTAATCCCAATACCATTATCTTTTACCTTAAAAATAAAATGTGTAGAAGATTCATTATATTCAATATTAACTTGAGGAATTTTATTCTTATTAAATTTAATTGCGTTAATAATTAAATTATTTAACAATGTCATAATTTTAATTTTGTCAGCATTAATAACCGGAAATTTATTATAAATAATTTTTGCTTTATTTTCCTTTATGATAATTTCATGTGATTTAATTATTTCCTTAATTAACTCATCCAGTGAGAATTTACTTATTGAAATTTGTAAATTCTCAATTTTACAAAATTCTAATAAATCATTAATAAATTTTTGCAACTGATCAGCACTATGAATTAAAAAATCAAAATTTTCTTGTTGATCTAAGTTGATTTTATCTTTTAAATCATCCTGAAGAATTTGCGCATAACAATTAATAGTTCGAAGTGGCTGATTAAGATCATGGGCAGCCACAAAAGCAAATTGTTCCAGTTGTTTATTAGAAATCATTAGCTCATTATTTAATTTTTCAATTTTACTTAAATAATTTCTTTTTTGCGTAATATCCTGAAGAAAAGCCCCGAAATAACTTATATTATTAATATCCTTAGTAATAAAAAATACCGTAATTTCAATGGGAAATTCATGGCCATCTTTATGCAGCGCGCTAAGTTCCCGTCTTTTGAAACAAATAGAACCAGGTCCAGAACCTTCATGAGGTTTTAATCTACCTAAATGCGATTGACGAAATTGAGGCGGTACTATAGTATCAGTTAAAGCCTGGTCAATAATTTCGTCACGACTATAGCCAAAAGTCAACTGTGCCTGTTTATTCCATTCACAAATTTTATTATCGTTATCAATCATCACAAAAGCAGTATAGGAATTATTAATAATCATCTTGTATATATCATTTTCAAATATCTTCTGGTTTTTAATATCTTCCTGGCTTACAAAAAATAACATACCAACATTGTCATTTAATTTTAAAATAGAGACGCTGACATCGTCACCATGGGCGTCTTTAATAGTATGATAGATTAAATTAGTAGGATAATCTTTAATACCATTATTTAAAAACAACTGCACGATAGTTTCATCTTTAAGATAGTCTAAATTAAAATTTTTATTATGGGATATTTCGTTAGTACGATAATTTATGAAACAATAACTAGTACCCAGGACATCCAAAATATCCTGGCTTTTTTTAATCAAGCTTACATCGTCTATCAATAACTGACTTATCATAACGGCTAGAACTTCCATAATTAAGAAACTACAAAGACTCCAGGAAATTACAAATTACAAGGTTCCCAGGATTCCAGTGTCTCTATACTAATATTGTAAGACATAAATTTGACCGAGTAAAGGTCCAAACTTAGCAAAAAATTATGGTTTTCTTATGTCTTTATGAAAAAAAGATTAATTTTCATTTTTAGGGAGTTTACGGGTACAAACCGCGCAATTTCCTTGCTGTGAGTACTTTATTGAGGGCTATCGACATACTCGCCATTCGCATACTTATATTATTATTATCGGCGTAATTGAATACTTCATCGCAGACATTATTAACCAAGCCCGATAACCTTTCGTAGACCTCTTCTTGCGTCCACAAAAGACGCATTAAGCCTTGAACCCACTCAAAATAGCCGATCGTGACACTGGCTGTATTGGCTAAAATATCGGGGATAAGTTTGATATTATTGGCTTCTAAAACCTCGTCGGCGTAAGCCGTAGTGGGAGCGTTGGCGCCTTCAACGATAAGTTTGCATTTTAACAGACTGGCATTACTTCTGTGGATTTGGTTGGCTACAGCACAAGGGATTAATACATCACAGGGGCTTTGCAAGAGCTCCTCGTTCGTCATAAACTGGGCTTCTTTAAAGTCTTTCATAGACTGCTGGTCTTTAACGTGTTTATTTAAGTCGGCCAAATTAATACCTTTAGGGTTATACAGACCGCCATTGCTATCACTTACACCGACCACCTTAAAACCCGAAGCTGCCAAGCTATTAGCTACAGCCGACCCTAACTGGCCAAGGCCCTGGATAATTACGCTAGTTTCATTTTTGCTAATCTTGTAGTGTTGGATATAACGCTTTAGGCTTAAAACTACACCAAAACCAGCTGATTCGGTAAGGCCATAAGACCCACCAAGGGATTTTGGCTTACCGGTTACGATAGACGGTACGGTATAGCCTTTGTTAACCGAATAAGTATCCATCATCCAGGCCATCGTCTGCTCGTCGGTGTTTAAATCTGGTCCGGCTATATCAGAAGACGGTCCAATCATTTCGATAATTTCTGAAGTATAGCGCCTAGTAACCCTTTCGAGCTCAGTTTTGGTTAATTTAGTGCGGTCTACGCGGATACCGCCATGCGCCCCACCAAAAGGCAGGTTCATGAGCGCACACTTCCACGTCATTAGCATGGCCATGGCCGTAACTTCGCCCAAATTGACGTTGGGGTGAAAGCGCACGCCACCTTTACCAGGCCCTAAAGCTAAGTCATAATGAACCCTGTAACCAATAAAAGTAGCTGTAGAACCGTCGTCCATCTTAGCCGGAACGATTACCGTCAAAGCTCGCTTGGGGTGTTTTAAAGGTGCCAACTCGTCTTCGCTTAAATTCAAGATTTTACTAGCTTTGGTAAGCCTGGTCTGCTGCATTATAAAATCGTCATTTTCCCATTCCCGTAAAGTATTAGCTTCTTTTTGTGAACTAGCAGCAGTTGTCATAAAACACCTCGAATCGATTGAATCATTTGAATCACTCACCTAATTTTAGGGTATTCGGGCCAAGAATTGTTATATAAAACGTATAATCTTAATAGAAAATTAATATAGGCGAAGTAGCATTTCAAGACATATCGACTTGACAATTCAAGTAATTTCTATTTGCACTTATCTAAAATGGCCAGATAGAAGTCTGGTCCATCTTCAAAATGGTCAAGTTTTAAGCTACAACGACTCGTCATATTTTGCCAAAATTCTAAGTCAGGCAATAAATGGGGTACGATTTCAGGGTCGATGTCGTGTAATTTTTTAACAAAAATATTCCCCAAAGGGTGGCTTACAATTATTTTCCCTGAATTGGCTAATAAAGACCAGGCTTTAGTGATTGCCTTGGCTTGGTCAATAATATTGCCAAAACAAGCATTAAAAAAAACCTTAGAAAATTGGGGTGGTTTATACTGGACCGTCACGTTGTTTAGATAAAAAACCGAATCGTCAGGAAATTTCAAAAAGTCTCCATGGCAGAAGTAGACGTCTTTATACTTTTCACTAGCCGCTTTAACCATATTAATAGTCAGGTCAAGGCCCAAAATATTACCCGGTTTAATACTACTACTTAAGAAATGCTCGATTAAAACTCCGGTACCTGTGCCAATATCGAGGATAGTATCGTCAGGTTTAAGTTGCGCCGATTTAACGATATTAAGCGTTTTTTGAACGATATCGTTGGGTATAGTCTGGTTGAATATTTTGACTTTTTCGTTAAAATATTTTGCCTGCGTTTTAGCGTGCCGGTCTATTTTTTCGTCGTATTCATCCATAAAAAAATTGTCGCAATTTTGAAAGTCAAGTTAATTAAGACGGGTTTGACAACTGTAAAAATTATTCTTTAAATATACACTCAATTGTATACCAGGGCAAATTTTAGTTTACAATAAAATGAGTCCAAAATTATTTTATAAAAATTAATTTAACAATTGCCATGACAGGTGAAAACTTAACAGCCAGTTTAAATAATATTACCAGAGCCGATAATGTTAGCCTTAAAACAAGTTTTTGGCTAATAACTATCGCCTGCCTTTTATTATGGAACACACCCATAGGCCTTACGGTACTGATGCCAGTCAATTACGTTGTCACCATGATACATGAATTATCGCACGCTATAACTTGCCTGGCTACTGGCGGTCACGTGAGCGGACTTACGATTGTAAGCGACGGACTAGGTCACGGGGGCCTTACGTACTGCAGTGGTGGCAACCCATGGCTTTACACTCCGGCTGGATACATTGGGACAACTGTAGTCGGGTGCTTGTTAATATTTTTCTCCCAATTTAGAATTCTTAGCCGAGTCTTACTATTTTCACTAGGTCTTAGCGTTATCCTGGCGGCTGTTTTTTTTAGCACCGGTTCAATTTTTATGCCGGGAATGTTGTTTCAAGCCTTAGGCAGTATTCTTGCCGAACTTATAATGGGGTCGATGTTTATACTGGCCAGCCTAAAATTAAACGATAAAATGGCCAATTTACTAATCTTATTTTTAAGCGTTCAAATTGTTTTAAACAGCCTTACCGATCTAACCGTTTTATTCCAGATTTCTACATCTATAAACCAAGCCACTTTTTCTGACGCTACCAATATGGCTAAAATTTCTAACATACCGCCAGCTATATGGTCGGTTATCTGGGCCATAACCTCATTAGCAATGCTTTGGCTGACGCTTAAAATAAGTTATCTAAAATCTACGCCAACAAGAATAAAAAAAAATAATGACTGATTCAATCTTTAAGAAACCAATAAATAGAAGGTGTAACAAATTTTAGCGATGACTGATTCGATCTTTAAAAAACCAATAATTGAATGTGTACCAAATTTTAGCGAAGGTAAAGATACAAGCATCATTAATAATATAGTCCAGTCAATAAAAGAAACACCTGACACCAAAATATTGAATGTCAGCTCATC
>JAJYFO010000207.1:0-3058 GCA_021785395.1 bacterium
GAACAGATTTTTTCGCCATCAAAATTTTTCCTTACGAACAAAAATTTGTTCTAACAAGTATATTTCGCCCATTTTACTGCCTTGGATCAAATGTCCCCAATATTGAAGGCTAAATCCTAAAATCAAAGCCGTTAATCCCATAATAATTGAAGAGTTAAAAATTTGGACGAAACCAAAAACGGTAAGCGGAATTCCGATTAAGTGTAAAAACAAATTAAAAGGATTACAATGCCTGAGCCAGTAATTGTGAAAAAAACGAATTATTTTTAAATCCCGCATCGACATACACCCAAAAATTTATTTTAAATCAAGACTTAAAATACTATCACTTTATCTAAATAATCGTCATCATTCAAAAACAGTGTAAATTACCAAATACTAGTATTATATAACCTAGAAGCACAAAAACTTTTGAATTATAAAATTATTATCAGCTAGAAATTATAATTTTTTTAAGCCGATTTATAAGGTTCTAAAGTCTTTTGCATACCCTCGTCAAAGCTCACAATAGGCTTATAGCCTAGTATATTTTTAGCTTTCTCAATACTAAAACCCTGGTTTACACCCATCAAACGATAAGCCGGGTAAGATAGCCTGGCTAGTTTTTTCTGCGCACTTTTAGATAGAACCGGTGAAATAGCCGTAACTAAAGAGCAGACATAAAAGGCCAATTTTGGGTTTACATGTTTTGTAACCGGCTGTAAAGCTAAATTACGGGTAAAAGTATCGATTAATTCTTTTTTAGTTACTTTAAAGCCATCGGTAAGGTTAAAGGTTTCACCGTACGAAGCTGGATTTAAAATGCAAAGCCTGGTCGCCTCGCACAAGTTGTCAACATAAATTAAATTGGTTTCCTTACTGCCATCGCCTATAATCATAACTTGGTTATTCCTTAATGAATTAACCAATCTAGTAACCCAGCTATTTTCATGTAACCCATAGATAAAACCAGGCCTTAAGATAGTAACTGGCATATTATTTTTGTTATCAAAAGATTTAGCAAACGTTTCGGCCAAAATTTTAGAATCACCATAGGCTTCGCCCGATTTTTTAGGCTCTTTGGATTCGTCAACGTTATAACAATCCGACAGTCCTGTAATAACCGATAAACTGCTCATATGTATAAACTGCTTTATATTGGCTTGGCTAGCGATTTCAAGCAATAATTTAGTTCCATAGGCATTAGTATTTATCAATTGGTGCTTGGAACCATGTGGGTCAATCACCCCAGCATTATGTACAATTACATCAGCACCACTGATTGCGGCTTCGACTTGACTGCGATTGAGAATATCGGCCTGCCTTACAGTTACATTGTCTATTGAATTCTCATAATATTTCTTGCTTCGTGTTATGGCAATAACAGGGTAATTACAAGCTTGCAAAAAACGCACCATATGATGCCCTACAAAGCCACTAGCCCCTGTTACAGCGATAGTTGGCAAATTAGAATCGGGTTTAATGGCCAATCTTGTTTCTCCTAAAAAATAGACCTAGTAATATCTAGATATTTAATTATATTAAATCCTGGCAGAATTGATTTACTGAAAACTTAACTATGCCAGCTAAATTTACATTAACCCCAAAACCAGGTTCAAAATCTAAGCCAAACTTGCTAGGCAAAAGGGTTACAAAGCTAAACTTAGACAAATTATTCATTAATAATAAATCGTTACCAGCCCCTTCGACATTGGCAAGTTTAATTTTATATTCATTGGCTAGGATAAACGCCAAAGCCTGGTTAGCCTTGGATAATATTCTAGTTTCGCCCACTTGCGCCCCTAAATGGCATTCCAAATTATTTTGACTGGCTAAATTAGCTATTTTAATAGCGTTAGACAACCCTCCATTTTTAGAAATTCGTATATTAAAACCTTTACATACTGTTAAAAGATTTTGCGCATCACTATACGAGACCAATGATTCATCCACAATTAGAGGAATAGGTATATTGTCCTGTATAGATTTTAAATCAGAAAAATTTGCCTTACATGGCTCTTCAATAGAAGCCAAGTTAAATTTCATAAGGTCATTTACGTGCTTGACGGAATCGTTGACTGACCAAGCCTGATTAGCGTCGGCGCGTATAGTTAAAGAAGAATTATTACAGGAATTGGCCAGTTTTAACAAATTTATGTTGTGGTCAAAATCTCTGCCAAGCTTAATTTTTATAGTTTTAAAGCCTAACCACGCATAAATCTTAAATAAAGCCTTAAATTTGTTTATACTTAGATAAGGAATGACAGCACCATAATTTATAGAGTTAATATTATAAGAGTCGATATTGCTCATTAAATTAATGATATTGGTATTATTAATTTTTGCCAAGCCATCTAAAAAAGCTAATTCTAAAGCGCATCTGGCGGTATTACCCAAAATAGATATATTATCCAAGATATTAGCAAAACCGTCTTTGGCAGATGCAACATTTTTCGAGCGAAAATTAATTAAATTAGGAATATAAATATTTTTCAGATCTTCCATACAACTAATAGTAGTTTCATTAGTTACGTAATCACGTGGAACAGCTTCGCCAAAGCCCGAAACGATTCTATCGCCAACTTGGAAATCGAGTTTGACGATAATATTATTAGTGCTTTTACGATTGGCTAAATTATGCCCAAACGAAAACACGAATGGCAAATTGACCTCGTAAATGCTAATTTTAACTAATTTAATTTCGTTATCAGACAATTTTATTTAACCAGTTTATTAAGTATTGAGTGTAGTCTTTATAATTCATATCGACGTCAAAATCTAGGCAATGCGAATTAGAATTGAAAATTTTGACATCTTTGTTCAAACTGTTTATTTTAGAAACCCAGTTGAGCAATTTATCTTTATCGATGATTTTATCATTTTGCGATAGACAAATTAGAATTGGCATTTTAACGTGTTTTGCCGATTTAATAGCCAAATACGAGATTTTTAAATTTTCAATTAAAGCCCTAATTGTTATAAATCTATTTCTGTATTTATCATTGTCTAAATAATCGAAGAATTTTTCGTTATTAGTTAGCATACTTGTCAAAATTGGTAATTTAACTAACTCAAGGTT
>JAJYFO010000207.1:3068-4708 GCA_021785395.1 bacterium
TTTTTATTTAGTATAATAAAGTACAATATTTTAAACTTTTCGACAAAAGTTATATCAATTTGTGTAAAAATAGCTGGCGAAGTTAAAACAATAAAGCCAGGTTTAAAATCGAGACCAGATATGGCCATTAAAGCCAGTTTAGCCCCCCAACAAGACGCAAAATAACCGATATTAGTGTAAGTATAATTATCTTTAACATAGTCAATAATAATTTTCAAATCAAGAATCAATTGCTTGTACGACTCTATATGACCACGGACTCCGTCGCTTAAACCGCAACCGAGACGGTCGTAAGCGAACACATCGCAGCCATTTTCAGCTAAGATATTAGCCGTTTGGGCAAACCAATCACAATGACCTTCTATACCGTGGAAATAAATTATAGCCTTTTTATTATTTTCATGTCTAAAAGTCTGCAAGAATATTTTTTCGCCGGTTGAATTTATAATATCTATTTTAGTGTCGACAATTTTTCTGTTTATCATAAAGATTATATTAATCCCAAGGTAAAAAATTAGCACTGTTTGACAAGTCTGACATTTTTTGTTCTAGTAATTCCATAAATGAGTTTTTATTACCCGTCCACAAAATCTTATCGCCAATAAAAATATCACAAAAAAATGGAACCAATAACGCCTCACCTTTTGGCAAGGTCTTTCCGAATCCGTGCAGAAAAATTGGTAAAATCGGTGTTTGGGGACGGCGTTTGGCTAAATGGGCAATACCACTTTTAAATTTATCAATTTTTTCAGGTATTCCCCGACTTCCTTCTGGATAAATAATTATAATCTGATTTTGATCTATTGCCTCAATGACATCAACAAAAGGGTCATGATTATAGCTAAGATTTCTATCTAGTGGAATTATACCAATTATTACTTGGCTAAACCAGGCCAAAGCCTTGTTAGTCAAAAAATAATCAGCCGCAGCCACAGGCCGAATAATTTTAATAGCATCAAGACTAAATATAGACATTAAGGCTAATGTATCCAAATGGCTGTTATGGTTTGCAACTATAATACATGGCCCATTTGCAATAAGCTTTTCATAATTACGAACATTTAAGCCTATCACAATAAACATAAGTGGCTTTACGACTAATGAAAAAAATAAATTACGCAAAAAATAATTTATTTTAACCGGTTTAAGTTTAATCTCGGAATTAGTCTCAGTCATAATAGTTCTAGTAATAGAAATAGCTTAAAATATGAAAAAATAGTGGACCAGTATAAGTCAAACTGTCGAGTCTATCTAAAATTCCACCGTGACCTGGTATAAAATTACTGGTATCTTTAACGCCAAGGTCACGCTTAATAGCCGAAATAGTTACATCACCAATAAAACCAAAACAGCTTACTATAAGCCCCATCAATATTGACTGATATAGATTAAGCGGCGTTAGAAAACGACTTAAAACTATACAAAATATAAGCGTTACAATAATGCCACCGACAAAACCTTCTACCGTTTTATTAGGGCTTACCTT
This sequence comes from bacterium, assembly GCA_021785395.1. Taxonomy (GTDB): domain Bacteria; phylum Cyanobacteriota; class Vampirovibrionia; order Obscuribacterales; family JAKAZS01; genus JAKAZS01. Next base: position 4,555 of record JAJYFO010000207.1, read on the forward strand.
GGGGATAATTTTATGCTTACCCAATAATTTACCACAAACGTATTGAGAGATATCATTAAACTGGGTTAAAAATATAATAAAAATAAGTAAGCCTGGTCCAAGACCAGCGGGATTTTTGCTAGGGTCTAAAACCAAAAGATAGGCTAAATGGCTT
>JAJYFO010000208.1 GCA_021785395.1 bacterium
TGCGAATTTTTTAAAGAAATTCCCAGATAATGCTTACAAACAGCCCCAGAATCAGTGATTTGCATACTACAGTCTAAATGATTATTAGACTGCCTGGTAATTGATAAAGCAATTTCATAAGACTGTCCAGAATAGGTATTAATACCTTTGCCTAACCAAAAACCAGTTATAGCCTGATTGACTGAAGAAGCGCTTACTGGCCTGTGTGGTTTAACCGCAAGTAATTTTTGATATAAAGCCAAATAATTAAGTAATATAAAAAGTATTAATGTTATTCTAATTTTTTTAAACACGCTTTTAGTCCTTAATTCAATTTATTTAACAGGCTATCATCCCTTCCCAAAATTATCAGCCCTTAAATGTATTAAAAAAAATTTAACCTGGCCTATAGCCTAATGTTTTGGCTTAAAGCCTGTAAATATGAGGTTATAGCCAAATATATCGAACTAGCTGGGCTAATTATTACCAAAACTTTAGTATATATATGATAATGATATATTGACAATTGCCAGTAAGGTTAATATATCATTATTTGGTTGGTACTACATCGCTACGATTAAAAAAATATCATATTTTATGTTTTCGGGAATTATTCAAACTGTTGGTGAAATTCAAACCTGTACCAAGTCAGGCAGTGACGAAGGCTTAAGACTTAGTATTAAAGTAAAACCAGAATTTAGTAATTTCTATATCGGCGAGTCTATTTGCGTTAATGGTGTTTGCCTAACCGTAACGGAATTTAATAGTAATTTTTTTACGGTAGAAGTATGCAATGAAACCCTGCTTAAATCGAATTTTAACGACATCAAAGTAAACGATCCTGTTAATCTGGAAAAATCACTTAAACTAAATGACGGAATTTCAGGTCATTTGGTTAGCGGACACGTTGATTTTGTAGGTCGAGTTACCTGTATTGAACCCGATGGTTTTTCGATTCGCATGGGCTTTTTGGCTCATAGCGATATAAATAAATACCTTGTGCCTAAAGGTTCCATTGCCATTAACGGAATTTCGCTTACGCTTGTTAATGTTGAGCCAAGGGGCGATGAGATTTACTTTGACGTGGCCCTTATACCACATACGCTAGAAAATACCAATTTGGGCAAAGTTAAAATTACCGATACAGTTAATCTAGAAACCGATTTAATAGCTAGACACTTAGCTAAAATTGCTAGTGCTTATCTAGAAAATCTAGCCAAGCTTCAGTCTGTCTAATACCATAAACAAGGAGTCTACCCATGAATAAAACGCCACAAACGAATTTTGCCAGTATCGAAGACGCTATTTTAGACTTTGCCAACGGTAAATTTATTGTGGTGGCCGATGACGAGAACCGAGAGAACGAAGGCGATTTAATTTGTAGCGCTGATTTAATCGACGCGAGTAAAATAAATTTTATGGTAACTAAAGCGCGCGGACTTGTTTGTCTGACTATAGAAGAAGACAAAGCCATTAAATTGAATCTGCCACCTATGGTACCAGTCAATTCGACCAAAGAAGGTACCGCTTTTACGGTAACTATCGACGCTAATTATAGTTATGGTATTACCACTGGTGTATCCGCCAGCGACCGGGCTACCACGATTAAATTAGCTGCCAACCCTGACTCTGAGGCTCGCGACTTTATCCGGCCTGGTCATATAATGCCGCTTATAGCCAAAACCGGTGGTGTACTCAGGCGAGCTGGGCATACCGAGGCCGGTGTAGACTTTGCTCGTCTAGCCAATTTAAACCCTAGTGCGGTTATTTGTGAAATCATGAACGAAGATGGCAGCATGGCAAGGCTTCCAGACTTGTTTAAGTTCGCCGCCACGCATGATTTAAAAGTAGTCACTATAGCCCAGTTAATCGAATACCGCTTAAGCAAGGAAAAATTTGTAAGCCGCGAAGCCTGCGTTAACTTCCCCTGTAAATACGGTAATTTCAAATTATATTCGTACCGTAATTTATTGGATAACCAAGAACACGTCGCCCTAGTTTTAGGCGACGTTGAAAATAAAAAAGACGTTTTAATCAGGGTTCACAGCGAATGCCTAACCGGCGATGTATTTGGCAGTTTACGCTGCGATTGTGGGCCTCAGCTTGAAACGGCTTTGTCAATGATTGCCGAAGCCCAAACGGGGGTTTTGGTCTATCTGCGTCAAGAAGGCCGAGGGATTGGCCTAGCCAATAAAATTAAAGCTTATGCGCTCCAAGATACTGGCTTAGATACAGTTGAGGCTAATCAAAGCCTTGGCTTTAAACCAGATTTACGCGATTACGGGGTCGGCGCCCAAATACTCCACGATTTAGGGCTTAAAAGTGTTAAGATTATAACTAACAACCCCAGGAAAATTATCGGGCTTGAGGGCTATGGGCTTGACATATCGGATAGAGTGCCAATGAGCCCAGCTTGTAATGACTTTAATTTAAAGTACCTAGAAACCAAGCGAGAAAAATTAGGTCATTTAATTGAAAATATAAGGTAATTTCGATTTTAACTGCTTTTCTTAAGGTTCAGCTTAAATGCTACAATTAAATCTTCTACTTCACTAAAGATTTTAAGGATTAATCAAGAGGGATTAAACATGAACTTTAACGCCAATTTGAGCAATATTAATAGTATTAGCGGCAACTTCGACGCCAAAAACTACAGATTCGCCATTGTAGTCAGTAAATTTAACGAATTTATTACCAACGCGTTACTAGGTGGCTGCCTTGAAACTTTAGCCAAAGCCAACGCCGATAACAAAAACATAAGCGTTGTTAATTGCCCGGGAGCCTTTGAAATACCTTACTTGGTGAATCAGCTGGCTAAAACCAAAAACTATGACGCTATCATAACTTTAGGCTGTGTAATAAGAGGAGCGACACCACATTTTGATTACGTTGCCGGCCAAGTAGCTAGTGGTATCGCCAGTTTAAACTTACAACACGACATTCCCATAATTTTTGGCGTTTTAACAACCGATACCATAGACCAGGCTATCGAGCGCTGTGGCACAAAAGCTGGCAACAAGGGTATTGACGCAGCTATGGCGGCTATTGAAATGGCTAGTTTAAGTGCGACAATTAATAGGAGTAAAAAATAACTTAGAGCCATAAGGAAATGCTTTTATGAGTAAAATAGTCGACCTAACCAGAACACTTGAAAACAGACCAGATGATTTCCCAGCCATGTTTAAGCCTTTAGAGAGAATCTTATTTCCTAAAATAAATTACATCGACCACGCAGCGGGTGCAACCATAATGATGCAAATATTTAACTGTCAAAAGACAGATTTGCCAAAAGAAAGTGGCTGGGCCGAAGAAGATTTGACTATATCATCGCATTTAGGCACCCATGTTGACGCTCCCTGGCACTACGGGCCAATTGACGACACGACCAAATACCCCTTTATCGACCAAGTACCCTTAGAAAACCTGTATCTAAAAGGTTGCGTCCTTGATTTTACAAATCTTTCCGGAACGGGCAGCCTTATAACCGTAGATATGCTGCAAGAAAAACTTGACGAAATAGGGTTAACGCATTTAAACGAACCAATGGCAATATTACTAAATACAGGGTCAAGTGAAATTCCAGTAGTCGATTTTAAACACCACAATTACCCTGGACTAGACAAAGATTCAGCTGATTACCTTGTTAAAACTGGTTTTACTATCATTGGTACCGACGCTACCGGTATCGACAGGCCTTTTTTACATATGGCCAACGACTTCCATAAAACTAACGATAAGAGGCATATTTGGGGCGCGCATTTTGCCCTACAAGGCAAAGACGTTTATATTTTACAGCAACTGACCAACTTAAAAGCCTTGCCGGTTAAAAACTTTAAACTAGCCTGTTTTCCTTTAAAATTAAAACAAGCTAGCTCAGCCCCAGCCAGAATAGTAGCTTTCCTAGATTAAAAGAGTATAAATTGTGTTTAGTTGTTTAACACCGAGTTCAAATATGATTAATAATACTATTAAATTACCAATATACATTTTAATTTCTTCATTAATAACGGTCCAGACTATAATACCAAATATAGCCCTAGGCAACAGTTCAAGTCATTTAAATAAATCCCTAAGCAATACCAAAAGCAAAATAGCAAGTGACACCAGTCACGAAAATATTGAACAATTACTTGAAATAAGTCATAAGCTTATCAATAATAACGATAGCATAAAAGCCTTATCGATACTCAATAAAATCATTTCGGAAAAGCCTAATTGTGCTATGGCTTATTTTTACAAGTCAGAGTATTACGCCAATAATACAAATTACAAAGAATCAATTTTTAATCTAAATAAAAGTATCGAATTAAACCCCAAAAACAAAAATGCTTATATAGCTAGAGCCTGGTCGTACTATTACGTAAACGATCCAATTAAAGCCAAGGCTGATTTAAATAAATATTTAACATTAGACAGCCATTCTTGCAACGCGTTAACACTCCAAGCTTCGCTTGATATTGAAGAAAACAAACCAGCTAAAGCGCTTAAAAGTATTGACAAAGCTTTAAACATTAATTCCCGATACGCACCAGCCTATATCGTCAAAAGCCGCGTCTATAAAGCCCAGAATAAATACACCATGGCCTTAGCGCAAGTCAACAAAGCCATTAGCATTGACCCAGGCAATACCGACGCTTATACACAAAGGGCTGAAATTTATGACCTTACCAATGATTTTAACCAAGAATTCGATGACTTGTGTAAAATAATTAAA
>JAJYFO010000209.1 GCA_021785395.1 bacterium
GGTGAAAATCTTTTCTAAAATACTTCCGGTGGCTCCAAACCAAAACAAAAATATCGACCAAACCATTGGATTCACAAATTTTATGAATTTAAAAAATGAAGAGTTATTAGCGTTGTCGGATACACCGATAAAAGTATTGGCGTTACCATTGGCGGCATTACCAGCTTCTCCTTCAACGTTTTGGGCTTGCGACTCATGACCAATACCATGGATAGAACCAGAATGGCTACTAGTATCAAAACCCAAATGACCGATAACCAAATTGCCAACAATGAAAAATAAGCCCGTATAAAGACAAAATAAATATAATTCAGCTAGGCTTTGTAAGATAAACATTGTAAATTAAGAGGACAATACAATTAGTTTATTCCCAATTTATGATTAAATAAACAGAAATAAAAGTAGCAAAATTAATTATTTGTTAAAAGCTTTTAAAAATTAATTTAACGCTTAAAAATTTACCCAATTGGGGAATATAACGTTTAGCTAATAAACTTCTTAAAGATAGTAAAATGCAAATTGTAGTTACTCATGCCAATATGGATTTCGACGCTTTAGCCAGTGAATTTGGTGTAACAAAGCTATATCCAAGTGCTAAAATGATTTTAGGTTACCCGATTTACGGCAATGTCCGAAATTTCCTGTCACTTTACCGCGATTCATTGCCAATTGTCCAGTTAAAGTATTTAGACTTGACCAAAATCGCCCACATCTATATAGTCGACTGTCAGCGTTTGGAGCGCCTCGATGAGACAGTAAGAAAGCTTATTGGTCCTGATTTCAACGTCCCCTATACTATTTTCGACCACCATAGTGTCGACAGCAACAGCCTTGTTCACAAGTTTAAGAAGAACTCAACCATAAAGCCAGTCGGTTCGGCAACAACTTTAGTTGTAGAAAAAATCATGAAGCAAAAGATTGGCTTATCACCCTTTGAAGCGACATTGCTTTTGATAGGAATCTATGAAGACACCGGTTGCCTCACCTACCGCGGAACTACCGAAACCGACGCTATATGTGTCGCCTATCTACTAAAACATGGAGCAGATTTGGCTCAGGTAAACGACTATATAGCCCTTAAAATGAGCGAAGAACAGATTGAATTATTCCACGAATTGGTTTCTAAAACCGAAATTTTCTTTATCAATGGGCTGAAAATCGTCATTGCTATCAACGAACGACTAAAATTTTTAGACGGTTTAGCCAGCATGACTAGAAAACTTCTCGAAATAGAAGCCAGTGACGCAGCTTTTGTAGTGTGCAAAATGAACGACCGCACTCATATAGTAGGTCGATCCGATTCGACGTGCGTTAATGTCGCCAATATCGTAAAAAATTTTGGTGGAGCAGGCCATCCCGGAGCCGGATCAGCCGTGGTCAAAAATAAAACTTTAGACGAAATCAAGCAAGAATTGCTCCATTGCCTCGAATTAAATTCTAAATCCGAAGCCAAAGCCTCTGAAATTATGACCACACCGGTTAGGACTATATCTACCAATACAACTATGCAAGAAGCTCGCCGTCTTATGCTAAGGTATAACCAGGACGGGCTCATTGTAGCTCAAAACCAGGACATTCTGGGCGTTGTAACCAGGCGCGATATCGACCAGGCCATACATCACAAACTAGACCACGCCAGGGTATTGGGCTTTATGAGCAAACCGGTCATAACGGTTGATCCCAATACGAGTATTAAGGAAATTCAGCAAAAAATGGTCGCCTTTGACATTGGTCGCTTGCCAGTTATAGACGAAGATAAAAACTTAATTGGCATTGTAACCAGAGCCAACGTAATAAATACACTGTACAGCGACAAACTTGGTGACCAAAATTTAAACGATAGCAACAACGATAATAATACGGTGACAGAAAATCCTATAATCGATTTTTCAGAAAAACTGGCCAAATTCAGTCCATCTATTACGTGGCTATTAAACGAAATTGGTACCATAGCTGGTAGGCTAAACATGAAAGTTTACCTTGTGGGTGGCTGTGTTAGAGACCTTATATTAGGTCAGGACAATTACGACCTTGACTTGGTAATTGAAGGCCAGGCCATAGAATTAGCCAAAGAACTAGCCAGACTATACCCTAGTCGATTTGAGATAATAGCCACGCACGAAAGGTTTAAAACGGCGACAATTATATTCAAAGCCGAAAAAAATTACGAAGTTGACTTATCGACTGCCCGAATCGAATTTTATGAATACCCAGCGGCTTTACCCCAGGTTGAAGAGTCCAAGTTAAAGCACGATTTATACAGGCGTGATTTTAGTATAAACTCGCTGGCTTTATGCCTGAACCCGGGGCGATATGGACTACTGATAGATTATTTTCACGGCCTAGAAGATATAAAATCAAAATATTTAAGGGTACTGCACCCATTTAGCTTTATCGAAGACCCAACCCGTATTATTCGCATGGTAAGGTTTGCTACCAGATTTAATTTTAAAATAGAAGCCAAAACTTTTGAACTAGCTACCAGAGCTATAGATATTGGCATGCTGCATGAAATTAGTGGTACCAGATTCGCCAATGAATTAAAACAGGTCTTTGAGGATACCGACATAATAAAGGCACTCGATTTATTATGGAGTTTCAGTAAAACCCTGTCCTTTTTATCACCCAATATCCAGTATAATTATAAAACCAAATTAAAACTTATGCTGGCAATGCGTATGCTTAAACGCTACGAATTAAACGACCGATTTATAGTGTTTCTAGGTGTTTTATTGGCCGAAAGCTCTAAAGAAGATTTAAACAATATTCTTAAACGGTTGATGATATCTAACCGAAATCGTTTGATTATTACTAAGGCCAACCAGTGGCTTAAAGACCACGAAGATTTAAAAGAAATGCCTAAATTATCGCAAGTTCACCACATGCTAACAGGCCTAAGCAACCAGTCTTTAATTATTATGGCCTGTGTCGCCAAACCGGGTACCTTTATTAGGCGAATGTTACAAGAATATACTCTTAACCTTATGCATATTAAGTTAAACATTTCCGGTAAAGACCTTATTAAGCTTGGTTTGAACGAAGGCAAAGAAATCGGTGAAATTCTAGCCCATACCCTTGAGGCTAAAATTGATGGCAAAATGCTAAATGACTACGATTCAGAACTTGATTATGTCATCCACAATTTTGCCAAAAATAAAGTGAAGTAGTTTCAGAAAAGCCGTTAAGCACGATACATTATTCGCCCCAATCGCAATGCCCTAAAGGTTCAGTGGCCAAAGTTTGACGGAATTGCCGCCAATTAGGCAAATACGTGTCCATTAGAGCCGTAAATCTATCATTATGCAGCCTTTCTAATAAATGCACCAATTCATGAACGATTACGTATTCAAGGCATTGAGGTGGCTTTTTAGCCAATTCTAAATTTAGCCAAATTCTTTTTGCCTTAATATTACAGCTTCCCCACTTGGTTTTCATTTTCTTAATGCCGCATTCGTTGACTTCAACGCCAAGCTTAAGTTGCCATTTTTCAAGCAAGGGATTGACTAAGGCTTTTAAATTATCACGATACCAGTCGTGTAAAACTTTTTCCTTAGTTGATAAATTGGCATTAGGTCTTACATAAAGGTCAATAAATGAATTGTTACGGATAACTACTTTATTTTTATGCTGGCTTTCAACAATAAATAAACGGTAACGCTGACCTAAAAAATAATGACTTTCACCATTGACCATTTCGCGCTTAGACTGCCTGGGCTGTATTTCAAATTGATTGATCTTGCGCTTAATCCAGGGTAATTTATCAATAATAGCTAGCCGAATAGCCTCGTCGGTGACTTTATTGGGTACAGCTATGCGAATACGCCCAGAAGGTGGGTAAACGCCAAGGTGCAGATTCTTAATACTTTTACGCACGACGTCAACTGTAAAACCACTGATATTTAACTGATATGTATTAAAAAGCATTTTGATACCTTTATGATAAAAAATTTATATAACCGACATGAATTATAAATCTAATCTTAGTATTAAACTTGGGCTTATTAATAGTCATTTTATTTCTTTTAATACCTAAAATTAGCCAGATGTAATGTTATAGTCTTTGGTATTATTAATATTACTCCTATTGGATGTCCAGCTACAATTATAACTAATATTCATTTTGCTTACAAACAATTGCAAAAATTTCACAAGCTTTATCTTCATCATTTAAAATATTCTGAATTACCAATTTAACTTCTTTTTCCTTAACCGCGTTACCTCGCCAAGAATCTTTCTTTTTAGCCTTAATAGCGTTATCAAGCTTAATAGCAAGGTCTTCATCTCGGTCAAGATTATCAAACAAAGCCTGTCTTGCCTTAGAATTTATTTTTTGAGGGTAATCATTATTATTATTTAATTGTCGACTTAACTTTGTTAATTCTAATAAATACTGTTTATAGTCAATAGTCTCATTTCTATGTTTCTCAATTAAATCGTCTAAAAGCTGCGACATTTGAGCATAGAATTTAGGATTAGTTAATTCTTCTTCGGTTATTATTTTACGAATATTATTTTCAATGGCTGAAGAAGTAAATTTCTCATCACTCTTTAAGCGAGTCGGTAATTTATCTATAAAATCCGTTCCTTTAGCAATAACTAAATTCACCAAAGATAAATCGTCAAAAGCTGATAATACTTCACTATCACTGGCTGAAATA
>JAJYFO010000039.1 GCA_021785395.1 bacterium
GTTCAACCTTTAGACTACCCGACTATGGTCGTTGACGTTGATAGAATAAGAGCCGGTCAGCTGAACGTAAATTTAACGGCTTTAGGTCATGCTTTTGTGTCGTCGACTTATTCTAGCCGTTTTGTGACACCAGTCTACTGGCGTGACGCCAATAGCGGCATGTCTTATCAGGTTCAGGTTCAGATTCCCCAGGACGAAATAACATCTATTGGAGACGTAGAAGAAACCCCTGTCAAAACTGGTCATTACGAAGGGCCGTTTATACGAGACGTAGCTAATACGCATTACGGGTCTATGGTTGGTGAATACGACCGCTATAATATGGCGCGTATGGTCAGTATAACGGCTAATATAGCTGGCAACGACTTGGGCTTTGCGTCTCGAGAAGTTGATAAAGCCATTAAGGATTTAGGGGCGCCGCCAAGAGGTGTAAAAGTAAACGTGCGTGGTCAGGTGCCTATTATGAACAACACATTTATAAGTCTTGGCTTTGGCGTGTTGTTTGCCGTCGTATCGATATTTTTACTCTTAGTTGGCTATTTCCAATCGGTTAAATTGGCTTTAATAGTTTTGTCGGTTACTCCAGCTATTTTGTGTGGAGCTCTGATTTCGCTTAAATTAACCGGTTCATCTGTAAACGTTCAGTCCTTTATGGGTACGATTATGTCGATTGGTATCGGTGTGGCCAATTCAATTCTTGTCGTTGACTTTTCTGAAGTCAGGCGGCTTGACGGTATGAGCGCCCAAGACGCTGCTTTAGGCGGGGCCGTTTCGCGTCTGCGCCCGGTTATGATGACTTCTATTGCCATGATAGCTGGTATGGTACCGATGGCCTTGGGTTTAGGTGAAGGTGGTGACCGTAATGCGCCTTTAGGTAGAGCCGTTATCGGTGGTCTGGTATTTTCAACTTCTACAGTGTTTATGGTGGTACCTTTAATTTTTGGTATTGTTCAACGCACCACAAGTAGGAATAAGCCAACTATGCACCCTGATGATGTTTACTCTTGAACAGACGATAGAGACGATCTAAACTTTAGTTAACGACGATATATATTGATAAGGATAATGAAGGTAATTTTAAAATGAAAGCAAAAATAAATAAACAGAATTTTTTAATAGGTCTGCCCTTAATAAGTATTTTACTTTTATCTTCGTGCAGTCAGAAAAAAGAAGAAGAAAAAGTTACCGGCCCACAAATTCCGACAGTTTTAGCCGCTAAAGTAGTGCGTCAGAAACTCGACCGCAATATGGACCTTACGGCCGAATTGTTGGCTTTTCAAGACGTGCCGATATACGCTAAAGTGCCTGGTTTTATTAAATTAATACGCGTCGACCGCGGTTCTATGGTCAAACAGGGCGAGTTGATGATAAAGGTTTTCGCTCCGGAGCTAGAGGCTGAGTGCAACGAAGCTGAATCTAAAGTAAGCGCGGCTAAAGGCAGTTTATTAGAAGCTCAGTCTAAATTGGAAAGCTCTAAAGCTGACCAGCTTCAAGCCGAGGCCAAGTTAGCCGCCGACACACTCACCGCCCAAAGGCTTACCCAGGCGGCTAAAGTGCCAGGTACCGTGGCTCTTAACGAAGTCGATATAGCTCAAAAAGAAGTTGAAGGCGATAAAGAATGTGTAAGCTCGCTGCATAAATTGGTATTGGCCGCTCAAAGTAATTTATTGGCTCAAAAGGATAGGGTAAAAGCCAGCGAACATCAGTTGAGGTCAGTAGAAGACATGCGTCAGTATTTAACCATAACGGCTCCTTTTGATGGAGTTGTAACCGAACGCAATGTTCATGAGGGTAGTTTTGTCAACACCCCTGATAACTCGGTTGCCCTAGTCCGCGTTCAGCAGCGCGACCATTTACGCGTTGTCGTAGCTGTTCCAGAAACGGTGGTTGGCGGTGTTAAACTTGGACAAAAGGTTGGCTTTAGCGTTCCGGCTTACCCTGGTGTCGAATTTACCGGAACCATAGCCAGACCTGCGTACGCTTTATTGCATAAGTTTAGAACCGAACCGGTAGAATTAGACGTATGGGACTATACACATAGATTAGAGCCTGGCATGTTTGCCACGATTCACTGGCACGCCTCGCGTGATTACCCAACGGCTTTTGTTCCAGCTTCGGCCGTTACAACGTCGCTAGAAAATACCTTTGTCGTTAGAATCCGCAATAATAAATTAGACGTAGTTGAAGTAACGCGTGGCCAGCCCATGGGTGATATGATCGAAGTATTGGGCGGAAATTTGCAAGACGGTGACTTGGTTGCCGTTACGGCTTCAGAAGAAATGCATACTGGAGCCGACGTAATAACCAAATTAGCGTCTAATGACGAAATTCAAAAGGCCATACATCACAAAAGTGCCGGTGGTGATTAGACTAATTAGTCTTGCTTAAAAGTTATCACCATATTTTGTTTATCTACATTGATTATCCAGTTGTAAAAGACGTCAGAACCTAGTAGTGGTCTTTTGGCGTTGCTTTGGTTGGTTACACTGGCTTTTAAGTTGTGTAAGACCATAGGGCCAAGTTTGAAAGTATTTATATTACAGGTTTGCGACTGACAGTTTCCGTTAACGCCCCAGTGAACGTCTTTATCGTTTAAAAGGGCAAGTTTCAAATTGTATTTTTTTATTGTCTCATAGGTAAATAAACTAGTACTAGCTCCGGTATCTAAAGTCATAGGACAGTCAACGTCGTTGATTTTGGCCGTCACGACGATTAAATTGCTTTTATCAAAAAAGAATGGTACGGCAAATTGATATTTACACTTGCTATCGAGGCTGAATTTGTCAAAAACGGGAATTGTGTCGGTTTTTAATTTGTTTTTATTGTTTTTTAAGGTTAAATGGAGTTTTAGGTTTTCTTTATCCAAAAAATAATCGTAATTATTTAAGCAATTACTGCCTAAAACGGGGATAAGCGGAAAATTTTCGTTGGTAATTAAAACGGGAAATTCTGTCCAGTGAATTAAGTCGCATTGAAAATCGACCTTATTGCTAAAAGCGTTATTGTTTTTTTTAGACCCCGAACCGGTTATCTCGATATCGGGCTTTGATTTATTAAGGTCGATACCGAATTTGTAAGCCATCGGTTTGCTGATTATAAAATCACTAGCCCCAGAGTCAAATACGGCTTTGGTGGCAATATTATTGACTAAAATATTTAGCTGTGGTAGCCCATCCTTAGACAATGTAATCGGTATCGTCAATTCTAAAGGATTGTCATTTAAGGCTAAAGTTTTGGTGTATTTGACTTTGGCTTTAGTTAAGCGTTTGTTGATAGAATTAATCGCCATTTCACTATATTCAGCTATCCTTGACCCTTTGCGCAAGTTACAGACCTGGTAGTAATATTTTAAGGCGTCATTATAATTTTCTTCTTTGGTAGCTATAATGCCTAAATTATAATAAATTGAAGCAATAGAAACGCTATCTTCTTTACATGTATCCCTTAGCAGGCTATTAAACAGCACTTTGGCTTTGGCTAAATCGTTTTTAGCTAAATACGAACTGGCTATTTTAAATTTATCGTTTAAACTAGGTTCTTTATTCGTGTCCTGGATTGTATCCTGGCCAAAAACCGTACTTGCGCAAAAAGCCGTAACTAAAATGTTAGATAAATAACTGGGTTTAAGACGCATTTTGTTTTTTTTAATGTCACACAACAAATACATAATAACTTAATTTTACTTATCTTTGGGTCATTTACTCAGAATATTTAATCTATCCACAAACTTTTAGTAAATTCACGCTAATTCGTAATTTCCCCACTCGACTTAATGGTCTTGGAAAATTAAGATGGATTCATTAAAAGTTTTTGGAGATAGAATCAATGACCAATATTGAAAACGCAATCATCAAGAATCCCGAAAAAAATACAGCTAATTTAGCCAAATCTGACGTAACAACAAAATTGCTGAGAGAAGCAACTACAGTTGGTAGCGCCTTGGTAGACGGTACCGTTAAAGGCGTTGAAAACCTGCCCCACGATATACCACAAATGGCAGCTAGCCTTGGTATTGGCGGTGTCATGGGTGTTGTAGCTAAGACCGGACCACTTGGTGAAGCTGGTGTGGCTGTGGCTGGAGGAGTCATGGTTTCGGCCTGGGCGTATAGTGAATATAAAAATGACTGGGGTAAGTTTTCTAACGCTATAAGTAATACTTGGCACAGCGATAAAAATTTACAGGTTAATAAAACGGCTATTCAAGATACATTAGGCAGTTTTCTTGGCCAGAGTATATTATATGGATATTTAGGCAAAAAAGGCTTCGACTTTGGTGCTAAAACTATAGCGCTTAGTTTATCTAACTTATCTGATAAATATGGTGTAACGAATATATTTAAAGACAATTTAGAACCCAAAAGTATAGTCGCCGGCAAACCCATAGAGTTAGCTGATATTGCTGAAACTAGCTTGAGTGCCAAGGCTAGTAGCGAAGCCTTAATAAAGACAGCCAATGAAATAGCTAATCCACCAAAGTCTTACGACGGTTTAGATGGCTTGACTAAATTGCAAAGGGATAAATTAATAGCTAGCGATCCAGCTGCCAGTGCATTAAAAGCTAACTTGGGTGAGCAATTAAAAGCGTTGAAAGAAAATGATGCTACTACCGCTAAATTAAGCGGCGAGATAAAAGAGACTAAAACCAGTATAACGAAATTGGAGCGCCTACAGACCGAACACGATGGATTGAAGCTTGCCAAAGACAGACTAGTCTTATTTGAACAGGATAAAGCTAAGTTAACGGCTAATGAAGAAGCCATAAAACAAGTAAACGAAAAAATCGACACCGAAAAACTGGCGCAGGACGTAGCCCTAAAAGGCGTAAAACATTCCAAAGATATACCACCATCGCCAGATTTGCAAAGATTGTTGGATGAAAAACAGTCTCTATCGCAACAAAATAAAGAATTAAAGAATTTGACGAGTGAAGTCGTTTTAAAAGCGATTCAACAAGACGTAAGTAGTCATGAGCAGCAATTGGCTCAAGCTATGCAAGAAGCCCCAGCTAAAATTGAAGCTTTAAAGTCTTCATTGAGCCAAAAACAGACCCAATTAGAATTAATGCAAAATAACCGACCCAATATTTTAGGTAATATTCAAAGCTTGGTCGATAATTTAAACGCTAAGCACGCTGATTTATTGGCCGCCCAAAGACAAGCTGACGAGGCTCGAATTTTGGCAAAAGTTAATGAACCAGTTAAGCCTAAACAACTAAATCTGCCAGCTAACGATAATAATCCAGGCGCTAAAGTGGTGTTAGCTAAGGCGACTCCAGAAATCAATGTAAAACCTGTGGCGACTGACCATGTAATAAAAGCTTCAGCTGCTAACGACAATATTGCTACCGCTAGTAAACCTGAAACTAAAGTTGCCGATACTGCAACTGTAACCAAACCTTTCGATAAAGGGTCTGAAGTCCAACTAAAAACCAATGCCGAAGTGGTAAACTCTGTGGCTAAATCTTTAAGTGAAGCCAAGTCCGACGTAAAAGCTCTATCTGACCAGCGTACGTTAAAATACGTTGAGCACCAGGCAACCGATAGGCTAAATGAAATTAAATCGTCTACTTTTGTCGACGAGGCCAGTAAAGCTAAAGCAATAGCTAGCGCTGAACAAAGACTAGCTATTGCCAGAGAAAATGTCGCCAAATCTGGTAAGCCTAAATTCTTAGACGCTTTGAATAGTCTGGTTAGGTACGCTAAAGCCTTAGACAACGATAAAAGCCAGATAACTGATACCAGTGTTGGTGATTTACAAAAAATGCTTACAAAAGTGACCAGTAAGAACTTTGATTCGGTTAAATATAATTCACTAGATAGCAACCAGGCTAAATTAGAATATATGATTAAATCGATAGATAAATCACTCAATAGCGATATTTTACGAAATTCAAGTTTCGCTGGTTTGATAACTGACCTAGAAAACGGCAGTATTTCAGATAAAGGCATGGCCTTTGTCATGGATAAAAATGGTAAACTGCTCAATTGGACGGATAGGGAAGGTGAATCGTACCCAATGGTTATTGACTTATCCAGACTGGCTCAAAGTGGAATGAGTCGTGATGGTGGCTGGTTAGATAGATTCAGAAATAGTATCAAACAGGATAACGTTGGTGGTATTGTTATCAAAGAACCACATGTCGATGATAATGGCAACGTTATAACTCAGATGCACTACAAAACGGGTAAGCCATTTGTACCTACTTATATAACTAAGGTAATCGGGCAAGTTCCTGACTGGTTAAGTACACAATTGACTGATAAAAAAGAAATGCCCTATAATGAATTTTTAATGGAATTACAAAAACATAATGTTAGCGATAAATAATTTCAAGGTGATAGACATGCGCTTAGGAGGCTAAAAATAATTAAGGTTGAAGACATTTTAAGTTATTGATTTAATATGTGGCAGATATAGTGGATAAATAAATAATACTTAAAATACCCGTAATTTAGACTTATCTACTGGATAGATAACTAATAGACCTATTTAAAGGAACAGGATTAAAACAATCCTGTTCTCTTTATTTATTTTAATTATAGTTTAAACGCATTAAGCTAGGGTTTTATTGGTCGCTAAAAAATTGTTCTGGACTAGATTAGCCGATTCTATTTCCTGTCTTGTAAAATCTGGATTAGTTATGCGCCAAATTAAATTCGTGGTATTAATAATGTCTTCGAGCTGATTTAAATTAATAGCTTGTCTTGAATCTGAAATTGAATTGGCTGGGTCTTCGTGAACCTCAATAATAAGGCCGCAAGCCCCACTGGCTATAGAAGCATTAGACATGGGTTTTACCAATAAACTGTTTCCGGTACCGTGGCTGGGGTCGACTATAACCGGTAAATTAAAGTTTTCTTTTAAATAGGCAACTGAATTTAAATCTATGGTATTGCGGGTAGTTGTTTCAAAACTGCGAATACCTCTTTCGCATAATATAACGTTACTGTTGCCGCAGTCGTATAAATACTCGGCTGCCTGAAGTAATTCGTCAACTGTAGCGCTGAAATGCCGTTTGAGTAAAACGGGTTTTTTCTGTTGGCCAAGCTCTTTTAAAAGCTCGTAATTATACATGTTGCGCGCGCCAACCTGGAAAATGTCGATATAATTATAGCCTAAATCTAGCTGTTTGGCTGACATTACTTCGCTAACTACCGGTAGTTTTGATTCGATACTGGCTTGTTTTATGAATTTTAAACCGTTTAGACCCAGACCCTGAAAATCATAGGGATTAGTCCTTGGCTTAAAGGCACCGCCGCGTAATAATGAAACGCCCAGTTTCTTGAGTTTAAGACTTAAACTTAAGATTTGGCTCTCTGATTCTATAGAACAAGGGCCAGCAATAATTATAGGTTTGTCGATAGCTGGGATTCTTAATCCAGGATAATTACTAACTTCGATATTGACTTTGGTATCATTTAAAATTTTAGGTGTGCGGATATTGGTCCGTATAATTTTATTTATTCCGGCTAAACCATTAAAATAGTGTTCGGGCAGAGTATCGTTAGAGCTTTCGACAAAAATAAACGGCTGGTCAAAAGATACAAAATTCTCAAAGCGAAAATTTTTCAGCTTTTGCATAATTTTATCTAAATTAGACTTAGAAATATTTTTCTGTAAGATGATTATCATATCTTTGGGCTAAATTATAAGGGGTCGCATTAATAATTAAATTTAATTTAACTGAATTATCACCTTTTTATGTGACTTAAAGGAAAACATTAAAATATGTTTTATTTTATGCTTAAAGCAATATAATATCCAGTAATCAAGGATTATTATTAATAAAATGGAACAAAGCAAGGCCAAAATTGGCAATTTTCATAGCCGACTTCTTTATCATTTAAATAGCTCAAAACCTGGTTTGTTTCTTCTTAGTCTGGCTTCGACCCATTTAAGCGACATCCCCAATTTGTCAGCGGCTGGCGCTAATAGCCTGGCCTGCCGCTTAACCCCAAGTATCGATAGTGAATATCTTATGGGGCAAGCTAATCATCTACCTGTTTCACCGGATGGAATCACGTCTCCGGTTTTTATCACCAAGGCTTTATTAAAAAAAATAAATTTAGACGTCAAAATCGTCGACTGTGGCGTTTTTCAAACGCCGCAAATAGACCATATAAAAACTGGGGCTATCCCAGCTTTTACCGATACGTCGCAAGCCTTATCGCTAGATATGGTCGAGAATCTTTATGCTAAGGGCTTAAGCCTTGGCAAAATTATTAATAGCCAATACGATTACGTCGTTTTGGCTGAATGCGTTCCGGGTGGAACAACAACGGCTTGCGGGATTTTTTATTTGTCAGGAATTGACGCCTTTAACCTGGTTTCAAGCAGTGTTGTTAAAGGAAATCATAGATTAAAAGAACAAGTTATAAAAGAAAAAATCGGCTACGCTAAAAACATGGCTAATTTATCGGCTTTTGAAAAAATCAGCTTAATCGGGGATGGAATGCAGGCATTTAGCCTAGGTGTATTGAATAGCCTTAAAAACAAATTGGTAATATTGGCTGGCGGAACGCAGATGCTAGCCGTTTGGGAATTATTAAAAGACATTGGGTTTACTAAAAATGATTTAAATTTAGATTGTTTTAGAATTTTTACAACTAAATGGGTAGCCAGCGACAATAATGGCGGTTTTCACAAATTAGCTAATTTGGTTTCGGCTAATTGCGAGGTAAGCGATTTTGATTTTCATGAATCTATTTATCCTGGTCTAAAAGCCTATGAATCTGGGCATATAAAAGAGGGTGTGGGACTGGGTGCAATGTTGAAATTGGCTCAATACGCAGGTTTAAGCCATGCCCAAATATTACAATTAATCGAAAAAGAATACGCGAGTTTAAAACTGGAGGGTAAAAATGTTAAATAGTAAAACCGAATCGGAAAAATTGAAAGAAACGTTGTTGTTAATATGTGTTTTGCTAGAGCGAAGTTATAAATTCATCTGTCTGCCTAGTTATGATGATTCAGATGAATATTTAAACTTTATTAAAAATATCATTGACCAAATTAATTCTAAGCTTGATAAAATTTATGAAAAACATAATACGATTACAAAAGAATTTTATAGCATGTAAGTATTTTAAAGGTTAATAAAATGTTTGAAGATAAAGCCATGGCTATACAGATTAATGAGACGATGCTATCTATTTGTACTTTATTGAATTATAGTATCAGTAGAATGGAAGGTAATACTATTTCAGTTAAAGAAAAAAAGAGATATGTTAAAGCCGTTGGCAAAATTATGGGTTGTATTTTGTTCGAGGTTTTAAGTAATATTTGGCAGCAATATCCGGATTTAAAACCTAAAGATTTGTATACTACGCTGAAAAATAACGAAATTGACTAGGCATGACCACAAGTATCGCTAATAAAATAGGTTATTAAAAATATTGTTTTACGAAATGTTGGTTAATCAGTGGTTTTAAAATTTATTCATAAAAATACTTTTAATTTGACCCAAAAAACTACACATTTCTTACATCCTGGATAATCAGACAGAGCGAATTATCCGCATTTCACTAGCCTTAGTATATTACCAATGCTCTGTAAAGCCAATTGTAATCGCTAAGGAAATATCTCATAGCACTTTTACAAAGCTTTTGTTTAAATGACCATAGTCAGTACCATAGACAATTTGCGCTAGAATCTCGACTGTGTCGACTATTCTTGGTCCGGGGCGGTTAAAATAGTCGTTGCCGTTGGCTATAAAAATGTTTTTAGATTTATACGCCTGTAAATTTTTAAAACCTGGTTTGTTTTCTAGAACAGGCCATTCTTCAAGGCTTTTGGCGATGTTAAAACCGCACGGACAAATTATTATATAGTCGGGGTCAAACTCAAGAAGCTGATTAACGTCTATCGTTTTAGAATGTTTGCCAGCGGTAGAATACGCGTATTCAAGGTCAAGTAAGTCCAATAATTCGGGCATCCAGTTACTGGCTATCATTAAAGGGTTTATCCATTCGATTAAACTTACTTTGGGTCTAACAGCAGTTTTGACGATTTGACCTTTTATAAGGTTAATTCTATCTTTATAATTGGCTACTAATTCGCTGGCTCTTTCACTTACGCCAAGGTTTTGGCCAATTTTTAGTATGTCGTTAAAGACGTCGTTTAAATTATTGGGCTCTAAAGATATTATGCTTGGCCTAGTTGAAAGCGTGTTACAGATTATATCTTCTAGGTCGTTGAGGCTCACCGCGCAGACATTGCACTGCGTTTGGGTAATTATGTGGCTGGGCTTTAGTGTTTCGATCAAGTCGCGGTCAACCTTATAGACGCTAATGGAGTTTTCAAGTATGGCTTTCATCTTTTCGTTAATTTCGTAGCTTGACCCGTCGGTTTCAAATTTAGGCTTCGTACAAACGGGCAAATTCATTATTTGCGGTGGGTTATCGCATTCGTGCGAGCGGCCAACCAAATTGTCAATTAAGCCCAAAGCATAAATTGTATCGGTGGCGCTGGCCAGTAGGGAAATTATTCTTGACATTTTTATATTCCTTGTATATTTTAAAGTTTCTTAATCAATGGGCTGAATATTTTGCCAATTATTGACTATTTATTAAATTTTAATGCTAAAATAGTCCTAATTGATTGAAAGCCTTTAGTTAATTTGTGATAATAATTATCTTGAGTTAATTATAAGCAATTTTGAGGAAATAATACACGTGGTTAAAATTCGTCTAAAACGCGTTGGTGCCAAAAAAGCTCCCCATTATAGAATTGTCGCCATCGACAGCCGAAGCCGTCGGGATGGGATGCCGATTGAAGAGCTTGGCTTTTACAATCCTTGTTCCAAACAGTTACAATTAGATAGGCAATTAGTAGAAAAATGGATGAAAAATGGAGCCCAACCAAGCGATACGGTAGCAAGTCTTATTCGAAAGGCCGCTCAAAACGCAGGCTAGCTAGTGGACAGGAAAATTCCTACTCTAGTCCATCGGATTTAGCTCAGTATCTAATTAAAGTTTTGTCGCGTGAGCCTGACTCACTTGAATTTGAATGCATTGAAAAAAATTCTTGGAAGTCGATAATAAGCGTCACCTGTGATCCTAGCGACCTGGGTCGCCTTATAGGCAAAGACGGTAAGACTATAGGCGCTATTCGCAATTTAGTAAACGCAGCCAGTGCCAAGTTTGGTAAATCTTTAGAAATTGAACTCAAACGGCCAATAGACCAGGAATAATTTTTTTAATAAAATTGCCCATGGTAATTAATTTTTAGGTTATTATTAAGTTAATTACCTGTTTTTTTTGCTATGGAACACAATTTTAACTACTATACGGTCCTTGGATTAAATACTGGGGTTAGTTTAGCCGAAATAAAAAAGGCTTACCGTAAATTGGCTAAATCTTACCATCCTGATGTGGCCAGTAGCGATAAATCTAAAACAGCCCATTTCACGAATTTTATGGCTGTGTTAAACGAAGCGTATATGGTTTTGTCGGATGAAAACAAGCGCTGCCAGTACGATTTGTTACTAAAAACTAAGTCTGTAAAACAATATACTTTGAATTACAGTCACTTAGACCAAGAAAAGTACCGCGAATTTTATCTAAAGCAAATTTTGCTAAAAGCTAGGTCTAAATCTCGCTCGGTAATTTTAAAGTACAATAAAGAACTGAATTTACTGTCGTTTGACTTATACGATGATGAGTTACTCAATAATTTTCAGGACTATATAAACGACCTTGAAAAAACTTTACTCTATTCGAGTAATCTAATATCTAGCTGTCCTAGCCCAAGCAGCCTTAATGCCAGTGTTATGCTTATGCGTCAGTCTATTGCTCAGGCTAGCGACGGACTTGATGAAATTAAGAAATTTGTAGTAAACTTTGATTATAATCATCTGTTAATGGCTAAAAATTTATTTATTATAGCTTTAAATTTATCCAGAGAGTCGCTAGCGATTATTAAATCAAGTTGAAACTGCAAATTATTAAATTTTAAAAAAATGGGGTTATTAAAAATGATTATATTATTTATAGTTTTTTGGGCAATCAGCTTAAATAGTAAGATATTGGCTCAAGGTATGATCGAAGCTTCTAGCATGTACGGAGCCAGTTCCGTTATGGGTAGTCATCTTAACCATGGCAATTTGATAAATAAGTCACTTGGTAGGATTAATAACACTTTAAATGGTGTAAGTAATACTAATAATAATTCTAAGGCTGGCGCAAATACGTCTTACAATCAAGCTTCGCAAAATTATAGTCATAACCCTAAATTATCCAAACAGTCCAATGAGTATTATGCCAAAGCGCAAAAATTCATGGAAAATAAAGATTACCCTAACGCTATAAAAAATTTCCAAGAATTTATAAATTTGCGCCTAAAAAGTGATGGCCCCAAAGACGCTTACGTGATTATGACGTATTTACAAATAGCCAAAGTATACGAAATCGAAGAAAAATACCTCGACGCTCAAAAATACGCGAAATTAGCCTTGAGTCTAGCCTGTAAACGCTGCGGCCCAGGTAATTATAGCCTTAAACAGTATATTGAAGAATTGGCTAGTTTAAATAGTCAGCTTCACGATTATAAAGGAGCTGGTCAAGGTTATGAAAGGGTGTACGATTTTGAGCTAAAAAAATACGGGCAAAATAGTCTAAACCTTGTCGACCCATTAATTAAAGCTAGTTCTAGTTACTTTAATTTAAAAGATTACGAAGATAGCGACGAATTGTATAATAAAGCCTTAAAGGTTCTTGAATTTAATAATAAAGACGGTAAATTAAACGCTAAGGTTAAAGAAGTCTTAGAAAAAATTATTGAAATTAGAAAAACAGATACCGGTCTTGGTTCGTTTACTGATTATGAAAACAAATTAAAAGACTTGGTTAAAAATTAATTTTCGTAATTGGCCTTGAATACGTCGTAAAAACTTTGTTTTTTAGCTATTAATTCAAGCAGTATAGGCTGTGGTGCGTAGTTTTCGCCGTATATTTGGCATAGCGTCGATAATTTTTGATAAATGGTTTCAAGACCAATATAGTCGGCGTATTTAATCAAACCACCGTGATGTGGCGCAAATCCGGTACCAAATACCATAGCTAAGTCTAGGCTGGCTGCGTCCTCAACTATGCCAGAAGCTAAAAGTCTAATCGCTTCGTTTAGCATAACCATAATCAGGCGGTCGGTGATTTCTTCGTCAGACTTTGGATTCTCTAGTTTTTCATCTATAATGGTTTTTTCGTCGGCGTTAAAAATTAACTTATAAACATTAGGGTTGATTTTAACGCGCCGTAAATTCTCGTCATACTCATAAATGCCAATTTTAGTTTTTTTGCCTAAAGCCTTATTTTCAATTAAGCTATTTAATAATGTTACAGGCTGCATTCTATCACCTAATTCGGTGTGCAAAATTTGACTTACCTTATAGGCGATATCTAGACCAACTTCATCGAGCAATTCAAAAGGACCCATAGGCAGTCCGAATTTTTTTACGGCTTTGTCAGTTTTTTCGATACTGACTTTATCGACAGCCAATTTAACAGCCTCTAGCATATACGGGCCAAGTATCCGGTTTACTATAAAGCCAGGTGACGATTTGGCTAAAACTGGGGTTTTATTTAACTTTAAAACAAGTGACTTGGCTTGCTCTAACACGGTCTTGTCGGAAAAACTGGTTTTTATAATTTCCACCAAATTCATTTTATGGACCGGGTTGAAAAAGTGGATGCCGATTAACCTGTCTTTAATCGTAGATTTCTTGGCTAAGTCTTCTACCGACAAAGAAGAAGTGTTGGTGGCAAAAATAAAGTTTTTAGAATTGACTTTAGATACTTCATTTACACAGGCAAGTTTGGTATCAAAGTCTTCTATAACCGCTTCGATAATTAAGTCACATTCGCTAAAATCGGCATAGTTTAGGCTTGGTTTAATATTCGACTGCAATTGAGCCGATGCTTCTTTAGTCAGTTTCTTTTTGGTTATGAGGCTTTCAAATAAATTATTGATAATACCAATACCTTTGTCTAAAAATTCCTGGTTGACTTCTTTGAGTATAACTTTGTAATTGGCATATGCTAAAGCTTGGGCAATACCAGCACCCATAACGCCAGCACCTATGACACCTATTGTCTTTAAACTAGCAACATTATCTTGAATTTTTTTGGCCTGGGTCTGGGCAAAATAAATGTTTAAAATGCTTTTACACTCATGGCTAAAAAGAAGTTCACTAAAGGCTAGAGATTCTAGTTCGTATAATTTACTTTCGCTTTTTATACCAATATTTTTGACCACATCGATTATTTTAAATGGAGCTGGGTAAAAGCCTTTAGTCGTTTTTTTGACGAATTGTCTAAGTTTATTGTAAAAGAAATTATTGAAAAATTTTAATTTAAGTAAACTGGCTAAAATTTTATCTTTGAAAGATAGAGACCTGGTTTTGACAGACTTCGTTTTGATTAAATTTGAGGCCCTTTCAAACATTTGGTCATTTTCGCTTAATTCATCGATAATACCTAGTCTATGAGCCTTGGTAAAATTGATTAAATCGCCGTTTAATATTATTTTTAGGGCATTAGTCTGTCCAATAAGTCTGGGTAAATTAATACAACCACCCCAGGCTGGTAAAATACCCAATTTTACTTCGGGCAAACCTAGTACCGAATTGCTCGAAGCACTGGCGATTCTATACGAGCAAAAAAGACTAAGCTCAAGGCCGCCGCCTAGAATCATGCCATTGATTAAACAGATAGACGGAATTTTTAAACCCCTTATTTTGGCTAAAATTGACCTGCCCGTTAGCGAAGCTTCATAAGCGTCAAGTATAGAACCTTCTTGCAGTTTGCCAATAGTTTTTATATCAGCGCCGACTATAAAACTATCTTTTTTGGCGCTGCTTAAAATAACTCCGGTGGCTGAATTATCGGCTTCAATGGTACTTATAGCTTCGTTATATTCTTTTAAGAACGCTTCGTCGATGATATTTAATTTTTCATTTAGATTATCAAAAATTATATGATAAATATTTCCGTCGATTTTTTCTAGTTTTAAATAATTATTATTCATGGTTTTTAAATTTTAGCAAATAGCAAAAAGGTGAAATAAAAATGCAATTTAAGTTATAGATGGGTTTTTAATTAATGTTGCAATACCCATTCCGCCGCCAACGCACAATGAGGCTATTCCATATTTAAGATTACGTAACCTCAACTCGTGCGCCAAAGTTAAAAGGAGTCTGGCGCCACTCATCCCGATTGGGTGTCCTAAGGCGATAGCGCCACCATTAACATTGACTTTTGCTCTATCAAGTTTTAATAATTTTTCGCATGTTAAATACTGAGACGCAAAAGCTTCATTTATTTCCCATAGGTCAATGTCATTTATAGTTAGATTTTGTGATTGTAAAAGTTTAGTAATGGCAAATACTCGTCCAAGACCCATTTGATAAGGCTATACGGCCACGACTTTACTGTCAATATAAGTAGCTAAAATGTCAAGATTATGTTTGTGGGCCGTAGTTTTAGACGTTATAGCTAGAATACAGGCACCGTCATTAATACCAGAACTGTTTCCGGCCGTAATGGCTTTGGTTTTTAAAACGGGTTTTAATTTAGATAATTTTTCCATATTGGTCGAACGAGGGTGTTCGTCTTTAGTCATCAAGCTATGTTGGGGAATAACTACAGGTTCAATTTCGATACCTAATCTACCGGATTTTTGGGCCGTAAGAGCTAATTCCTGCGACCTTAAGGCGTATTCATCGGCTTGCTTTCGACTAATTTGGTAAGTGTCGGCCAATCTTTGAGCGGTGCCAGCCATGTAAACCGTTTTTAGGTCAAAAATCATTTTAAAAGGTGCAATAGCGTCGTCAGCCATTTTAAAAATAACGGGTCTTGGACCGAATTTATTGACGTATTTAGCCCAAAAACCACCAAAACGAATAGAACTGTCGATTAAATAAGGTACTGTCGATAAAGATTCGACACCTCCAGCTAATAAAATTTGATTGCAATCTAGCATAATTTCTTTACAGGCTAAATTAATGGCTTCAAGCCCAGAAGCGCACTGTCTTTGAACCGTTAACCCTGGAACCGTAACTGGTAAACTAGATTTTAAGATAGCCATACGAGCGGTATTAGGGAAGTACGAATTTTGATAACCATGACCCAGTATTACCCCGTCTATTAAATTGGCGATAATATTAGACCTTCTAAGCAGACTATCGATTAAATTAGCGACCAGAATATCGATAGCGATATTTTTGAGCGACTTACCATAACTACCAATTGGAGTCCTTAGTCCCGATACAATTACAGCCTCTTGAATACTTGTCAAATTTTAATCCTCTCTATTTAGTTTAATTGTAACCAATTAAATTTTAAAAACACATTAAATCTAGTGTTTTTTAATAAAAGTAGTTTAACTATTCTCGAATATTATATTGAAAACTTATAGTGACAGCCATGATTGATTAGAGTAATTGTATAAATATCAATTTATCATTAAATGATTCAAATCAGATTTGACAGTATCGATTCAGTTGGGCATTGAAAACAAGCTGTTAATTATCATTAGAGTGTATTTATTGGTATTATTGTTTCTTGATTTTTTTAATAATCAAAAAATTGATTTTCATTTTATAATGTCAATTTGAAATAATAATTGGTATTATAAATTCTTGTAAACCGATTTATAGAGATAATTATTAAATTAACCCTAATAAGTGT
>JAJYFO010000040.1 GCA_021785395.1 bacterium
ATTTCGCTGTTTGCTGCGTCTTTCTTCGGCTGCTGGCGCCTAGGTATTCACCATGCGCTCTTAGTAGCTTGACCAATTTCCTATACATTTTGCTGCGTGCTTCAAATGTATTTCCTGGATTACTCCAGAAACAAAATTGGTATAGATACGGATTCTTAACTAAATATACAGTTTTCAGGGTACATATTTTAGCAACCTTATACGTTAAAGGCCTTAGTTTGGCTAAAACCTATTGACAAGGTTGATCGAATCTTATTAATAAATGGTGCGATTACAACATAAAAAATAGATTCAACATATATATTATACCAAAAATAATTACATTTAAAACATCCTAAGGATCATTTTTTAAAAGTTTACATTTGGTTTCTTATAGTTGTCAAGTGTTTTTGACCCTTTTTGTTTGTCTAGGAATCATTCTAAAATTCTTAATTTTTTTCTGTCGAATAGTTCAATATCAAGAATATATATATTTAGGGGTTAGGAAAATAAATTTAGTATGGATAGGACAATGTTAAATGTTGAAACTTTCAACAAAAATGATAGTAAGGCTCGTAAACCAGCCAATAAAAATTGGCTAAGTCAAGTCTATGGTAATGACTATCAATCTGAACAGAGAAAGCTTAATGCGACCGATAAATCCAAGCCAGTTGAAAAAAATATCTCCTATTCTTTAAGCCAGTATAAAGAACTTCTAGCTGTTAATGGAATTTACTGTCAAGAATACAAAGTTAAAAATGGTGATACATTTTTAGAATTAGTTCAAAAAGAATACGATGAAAATAGTTCTGGGCTTGATTTTAAAAATTATTTAAAACTTGCCGAAAAGATCAATGAATATTTTTATAAAAACTTTAACGATATTAAAGCTGGCAGTGATATATTCTTGCCAACTAGAAAGCGTTATCCAGTTTCGGCTAACGATGTATTATCGTTAGCTAATCTTTATTTGACTAAACTTAATTTGACTCCAGAACAAAAACGTATAGTCGAGATTCAATCAGGTAGTACTGGCGTAGACCAAGGATTATACGGTGACTGCTGGTTCGAGTCGCCTCTAAGCGGTGTAGCCAGTACTTTGAAAGGTGCTAAGTCAATTTCTAAAATGATAGTTAAAAACGAAGACGGGTCTTATTCGGTATATTTTCCAGGTTTAAAAGGTAAGTCAATTACAGTAACTAATCAAGAAATTATAAACGATAAAAAAATAAGTGATTCTGCGTATTGGGCCAAAATTCTTGAAGTGGCTATGGCCAAAGCTTACCCCGATTATGCTCATAATGGTGGCGACCCTAGTCTAGCTTTACAGTTATTGACCGGAAAAATGTTTAATACTTTTATTTTACATAAAGATTTATCTCGTAATCAATTAAATATTTTGTGTAATATTATCGATTATAGCTTAAAGAATAATATCCCTGTTGTAGCTGGTACTTCTGACTTACACTTAAATAAAAATTCTATCGTTGTAGGAAACCATGCCTATGATATTCAAAAAATTCAACGCATCGGTGTCGACGGAAACTTCCTAGTTTGGCTGCGCAATCCGTGGGGTGGTAATCGAAGAGATTTATCCCCAAATCAAGAAAATGACTTGCCCAAAGTAGGGTTTGCCCACGACCACAGTGTAAATCTGGGTTATGGTGAAATAGTAATTCCAGCTAAAGAATTTGTCAGGTTATTTTGCGAAATATCTGTTGCCCAAAGTATCGAAGCTAAAGATCCGTTTAAAGAGTCTATGTGGCAGAAAATTAAAAACTGGTTTTAATTTGTAAAACTAATTATATTTCTTCACCTAAAAGCTGTTTTTTTATTTACAGCTTTTAGGTTAAGAAAAATTACGCCGAATAAGACCTGGCACCAGCCCCAGCTAATTTACCACCAGTTGTAATTAAGTATTCTTCACGGATTGGTTTGCCATTAAACCAGCACTCGAGAATTTCTCTAACACCAGCGCTATAGCGAGCCTGAGCTGACAAAGTGGTACCAGCTGTGTGTGGTGTCATACCTTGGTACGGCATCGTTCGCCATGGGTGATCGCTTGGAGCTGGTTGGGGAAACCATACATCGCCAGCGTAACCAGCTATATGACCGGTGTTTAGCGCTTCGACGATGGCGTCGCGGTTAACTAGCTTGCCTCGGGCACAATTAATTAGATAACTGCCTCGTTTCATTTGTGAAATTAGTTTTTTATCAAACATATTTTCTGTTTCAGGGTGTAAAGGGCAGTTTAAAGTTACAACGTCGCAAACTTTGACCATATCGGCGACACTTTCGTGAAAAGTTACGCCAAGTTCTGTTTCAACGTTTTTGGGCAAGCGGTGTTTGTCGGTATAGTGTAATTTTACGTCAAAAGGCTTGAGTCGCCTTAAAACACCCTGGCCAATGCGACCAGCCGCTACTGTGCCAACGTGCATTCCTTCTAAATCATAAGCCCGCATCGAACAGTCAGCAATATTCCAGCCGCCTTTCTTGACCCATTCGTGCGATGGCAGATAATTGCGTACTAAAGCCAAAATCATCATAACTTCGTGTTCGGCCACGCTTATGCTGTTGCTGTAGGTAACTTCAGCTACGGTAATGTCAAGGTCATTGGCCGCTTTTAAATCAGTATGGTCAGAACCAATACCGGCTGTTATAACCAGTTTTAGTTTTTTAGCTGTTTTCATGTTGTCTTTGTTTAAGTAAGCTGGCCAAAATGGCTGCGAAATGACAATGTCGCTATCAACTAGATGGCGGGCAAATTCACTATTGGATCCATCTTTATCGCTGGTTACAATAAATTCGTGGCCAAGATTTTCTAAATATTTCCGCAAGCCCAAGCCACCGGTTACACTTCCTAGTAATTCGCCTGGTTTAAAGTCGATTCCTTTAGGGCTAGGTGTTGTTTGTCCATCAGGGTAATGGGTAATGACGGGAATGTCATCACGACTGTATTGGTCCGGATACCCTGAAACTGGGTCGTCATAAAGCACACATAAGATTTTAGCCATTTGTAAAACTCCTTTTAAAATGGAAATACGTTCCCTAGATATTAGATCTTTTTTGTATGATTATTATGTCCTGACGCTAAATTTTCATTTTAATTTAATACTTTACTTTTTTTAGGGCACTTAACTAACAGGAAATTTTAAATTTGGCCAGGTTATCGAGCCTCGACTCGCCACAAAGTTTAGGATTGGGTAATATTTTACCAGGATTAAACATATTGGACTCGTCGAAAATTACTTTCAGCCCTTCCATAAATTTTAAAGTATCAGGTGTAAAAGCGTCGTTCATTTCGAATAGTTTTTCGATGCCGATACCATGTTCTCCAGATAAGCAGCCACCCAATTCAAGGCAGGTTAATAAAATTTCCCGGCTAGCTTGTATGACTTTTTCTAGGGCTCCAGCGTTTGATTTGTTAAATAATAAGCATGGGTGTAGATTTCCGTCGCCGGCGTGGTAAACATTAGCTACAGCCAGATCATATTTTTGGGCGATTTTTCTAATTAAATTTATTGCTAATGCTAATTTTGAGCGCGGAATTACGCCGTCTAGCACATAACCTTGTGGGGCTATACGGCCAAGGCTGGCAAAAGACGCTTTGCGGGCTTTCCAAAGATTGAGCCTTTCTTTTGTAGAATTAGCCCAATTGATAGTTGTATTATTTAACTGGCTTAGAATTTTTATAATTTTTTCTTTCTCTTTAGCAACAATTTCTTTGTTACCGTCAAGTTCAATAATTAACAAAGCCGAAGCATTTCTATCTAGCCCAAGCTGTAATGTGTCTTCAACGGCTTTAAGGGTTACATCGTCAATAAGTTCCAGCGCAGCTGGAATGATACCATTGGCAATTATTGTACTTACGGTATTAGCAGCTGATTCGAGGCTTGCAAAATAAACGGCTGCCGTTTCAACATGTTTTGGTATCGGTGTTAAATTAAGGTAAGCTTCACAGACAATTCCGAGCGTTCCTTCACTGCCGCAGACTAAATGTAAAAAATCTAAATCCTGGGGATTATTAAATTTTTGGCCAAGTTGAATAATAGCCCCTTCGTCATTGACTAAAACTATGCCGTTGACATGATGACTCGTTGTACCGCATTTAAGCGTATGAGCGCCACCAGCGTTTTCAGCTATATTGCCACCAATTGTAGAGGCACACTGGCTTGATGGATCGCAAGGAAAATGTAGTCCAAATTTGGCCGTGGCTTTACTGACGTCAACGTTTGTAATACCCGTTTCAACGTGAATCATATTGTAATCAGTATTTATTTCAATGACTTTATTCATTTTGGTCAGGGCTAAACAAATACCACCCAAATAAGCCGTAGCACCTCCGGATAGACCAGTTCCAGCGCCGCGTGGAATAATTTTTAGGTTATTTTTTTTGGCTATTTTAATAATTTGCGATATTTCTTGGGTGGAATTTGGTAAAAGGACTAAATCAGGAATAACCGCGTCAATAGTTTCAGCGTCGCATTCGTAGACGAGGCGGTCGGATAATTCGTATAAAACGTTATTTTGGCCGATAGACCCAATAAATTCATTCAATATGTTTGGGTTAATATTCATGAACTTATTTTAGGTTTTCGCTATCGCCGGTCGTGTATCTAAAGCCTTGTTCGCCACTATTTTGGCTGAACATACCACCTTTTTCGACGAATTTGCGCTTAGACCCAGCGGGAAATTTTAATATTTCGGTTTCGCCATCTAGAGAACTTACAACCATTGTCAGCATTTTATCGAATTTTGGATTAGTGCTTGGTTTCTCGATTTTTACGTTGCGAATATGACCGTCACTGGTAACTGTATAGGATACGAAAGCCTCTAGTGGCTCACCGTTGTTAAAAGCCATTTTAGTCATGACTTGAAATCTTTGGTAAACTTCACTGGCTATTCTTTTGTGCCAGTTATCCCAGGCTAGTTTCATCGCTGGTGTGTTTTCGATGCCACCGGTTAGCTTGTTATTCTGGTTAGCTTTTTCAAAATTATCCAACTGCGATTCTAGTTTATCGAGCGAACTGCCAAAGGCATTATGGTTCTTAGGCGTTGTGTTGGTAAAGGACGCTTGTGGGTTAAAAAATGGTGTATTGGAATTAAAGCCATTATTGGTATTGTTACTTCCACTAGAAAAACCGTCACCATTTAGGTTTAAATCACTTCTGTTTAAACCCTGGTCTAACTTAGTATTTTGGTTAATGCCACCTTTTAAAATGGTATTTTGACCAAGACAAAAATTCAGGTCTAAGCTAATAATACTAAACAAAAAAAGTGACATAAAACATTTTTTTAAAAACATAAATTCAAAATCTCGCTGATAATATTACAAATTTTAAGGTTTTAGACTGCTTTTAAATTTAGAAATATTTAATCTGTTAGTATTATTATAAACGAAAACTGTTATATCTCAACCAGAAAATTTTGTAAAGACATTTTATGAGTATCAATTTTACCAAACCTGAAACCTTTGTAATTGACTCGCACGCCCATATGCTAAGCCAGTATTATAAAGATATTGGGTCCGTTGTCCAAGCGGCTGCCGATGTTAAGGTTAAGGCCATGGTCATCCCGGCGGTTAACTTGGCTACCTGTCAAGAAGCAATTGACGTAGCAAATTTGTCTACCAATTTATTTGCCGCCATTGGCCATCACCCCCATGAGGCTAATGAATACGACGCCAGAAGCGAAGATAGACTATACGAATTGGCTAAAAGCCCAAAGGTTGTGGCTATTGGTGAGACGGGGCTAGATTTTTATTACAATTTGAGCACTAAAGATGAACAAATTAGGGCTTTTACGAGTCAGTTGGGTATCGCTAAAGAGCTAAATAAACCCGTTATTGTCCATTGTCGTGACGCTTTTGACGAAATCTTTGACATTATAACCAAGGTGGGCCATAAACTTGGCGTATTTCACTGTTTTACTGGCGAACCCAGTATGCTTGAAAAAATAGACGAATTAGGGTTTTACATTTCTTTTTCTGGTATCGTAACCTTTCCTAAGTCCAGCCAAATTCAAGAAACGGCCAGACTAATGAAAATTGATAAATTGTTAGTTGAAACAGACTGTCCTTATTTAACGCCGGTTCCATACAGAGGTAAGCCCAATGAACCTAAATATATATTACATACGCTAGCTAAAATAGCTAGCTTACGTAATTTAAGTGTCGATGAAATGGCTGAAATAACTAGTTCCAATACCATTCGACTATTTTCCTTACCCTTGTAGTTTAACTACGCCTTAAAGTTTGATCAAAGTTTTATTAAATTTTTTGACAAGCTTTTTTATTCTTCGTTATTTTTACTTTATAATTAAAACTGAAGCTTTATTAACCGGTATATAGAGTAAACAAAATGAGTGACAAGCAAAATTCAGTTACATTTTACGTTGGGTTATTCGCTGGTATAAGTTTGGCTATAG
The DNA here is from genome assembly GCA_021785395.1 of bacterium. Taxonomy (GTDB): domain Bacteria; phylum Cyanobacteriota; class Vampirovibrionia; order Obscuribacterales; family JAKAZS01; genus JAKAZS01. The sequence continues at coordinate 6,406 of JAJYFO010000040.1, forward strand.
CTTTTTATTTAGGGCACCAGTTTTGGCCAATTGACTCGACCATTGTTAACAACAGTTTAGAGCACAATAAAATAGATTCGGGTAATGCTATTAAAATGCCGACTGCGCAAAAACTTCCGAACGGGCAAATACCTATTTGTCAAAATACGATAAGTGATATAGCTAGTTGCGTTAGTGGTGCGGTAGTAAATATTGATATAAGCAAAACTATAACCGTAACTGAATCACCTTTACAGATGCCATTTAATGATTTCGAATTTTTCTTTGGTCCAAACCAGTCACCTTTTGGAATGGTACCACAACCTAGAAAATTTGAAAAAAAAGGTTCTGGCTCTGGCTTTATAATTCGCAGTGACGGATTTATATTAACTAATAACCACGTAGTAGGCCAGGCTGATGATATTGTAGTTACGCTAAATGATAAACGCAAATTTAAAGGTAAGGTGTGGGGGCGTGATAGCTACAGCGACTTAGCTTTAGTTAAAATCGATTTAAATAATTTGCCGGTCGTTAAATTAGGCAGTTCAAAAGATATACGCCCAGGTGACTTCGTCATCGCTATAGGTTCGCCGTTAGGCCTTGACCATAGTGTGACTTTTGGGATCGTCAGTGCCTTGGGTCGATCTTTAGGTGATTTGAACAGTAATTTGCAGTTGATTCAAACCGATGCAGCCATCAACCCAGGTAATTCGGGTGGGCCATTGCTTAATATTAACGGTGAGGTTATCGGGATAAATACAGCCATTCGTGGTGACGGTCAAAATATCGGTTTTGCTATTCCCATCGATATGGCCAAGGATATAAGCACACAATTACTTGAGAATAAACGCATTCAAAGACCTTATCTGGGTATTTATATGCAGGAATTAAACGATAAATTAGCTGTTTCTTTAGGGCTTCCAGCTAGTACAACTGGTGTTGTTGTGGCCAAAGTCAATGACGATTCACCGGCTCAAAAGGCTGATTTACAACAAGGTGACGTTATCATTAAAATTGATGGTAAATCGGTTAACGCTCCAAAAGCCATTCAAGATGTTATTAAAAGTCATAAAGTCGGTGATAAACTGACGTTTTTGGTAATAAGATCGGGCAAACTGACACCAATCGATATCGTTGTGGGTGAATACCCCGAACAGAATCAGAAATGATCAAGCAAGCTATGGTTTTAGCTGGCCCTAAGCAAAGTTTTAGCCTGCAAGAACTTGTTATACCACCTTTAAAGTTTAACCAGGTTTTAATAAAGGTTACCGCCTGTGGTTTATGTCGTACTGACATTCATATTTTAGACAATGATATTCCACATATTAATTATCCAATCGTGCCTGGTCATGAAATAGTTGGCCAAATCATCGCGATCAATGAATCGGTATCTGACTTTACTATCGGCGACAGAGTCGGAGTTCCCTGGCTGTTTAAAACTTGTGGCGGCTGCAAATTCTGTCTTGAGGGTTGCGAAAATCTTTGTGAAAATATTGTCTTTACCGGGTGTAATGTTGATGGAGGCTTTAGCAGTCATGTTATTGCCAATTCAGACTTTATCGTTAAATTACCCGATAATTATTCTGACGAAGAGTTAGCACCATTTTTGTGTGCTGGTTTAATTGGCCATAGAGCTATCAGCTTTATTCCCGAAAATGCGGTTAATATTGGGCTGTATGGTTTTGGAGCGGCTAGCCATATAGCTATCCAGGTTTTGTTGGCAAAGAACAAAAATGTTTTTGCCTTTACCCGGCCAAATGATAAAATTAAACAAAATTTTGCCAAGTCGCTTGGCGCAAGTGAAGCTTATGGTAGTGATTTTATACCCGAAACTAAACTGGATGCGAGTCTCGTATTTGCCAGCGACGGTAATGTAGTGGTCAATGCTCTAAAGGCGACGCAACGAGGTGGTATCGTTATTCTGGCCGGGATTTATATGACTGATATTCCGAGTTTCCCTTACGAAATTATATGGAATGAAAAGTCCATTCGGTCGGTTGCTAATTTAACTAGGGCCGATATGCATAATTTTATAGATTTTATAAAAAATAATAAAATCAAGACTCATGTGAATATTTATCGATTAAACGAGCTAAATCAAGCTATTAGCGATATGAAAGGTGGACGAGTGAAAGGTGCAATCGTAATTAAACCATAATTTTTATTTGATATCAATTTGTTCAAATTTTGGTTTGTCAGGTATGTCGGTATCTTTAGGATGAAATGATACCAGTAAATTTAAGGTATTAGGGCAAAACACTATGCTCTGAAATGTAAAACGATTGTATATATCGCCACTGGCTGCGTAATCGGGCTTAATGCCATGGTAATAGCCTAATATTTTTTCTATGTCGGCTATGTCTAAAATTTTGCTGTTATTGTTTAATAACGAATTTAGGTTTTTCCAGCGCTTGGTATTATCGTCGATGGTATTTTTGTTTTTATTAACAAATAAATTATATGACGTTAGAAAATTTTTACGGTTATCTTGATTGTTTATGCTGGCAAAACAATTGACGCAGGCGATTGTATCTTGGCTTGACCATTCAAGTCCATCGTGTAATGTAAATTCGCTGGTGCGAAAAACTCTGGTATCTTTATTTTTTAACTTTTTGGTATTGTTTTCGACAATACCGGCTACAGATTTGTCGGCGATTAAAATTAAATGGCCAACAGTATAGTGACGTTTTTTATTGAGCATAAAATTTGCTACCGTATCAGCTGTTGAGTTGGTTTCAAGTGCTTGGCGCAAATCAAAAGGGTAAGAATTTTTATTAATTGAGCTGTATTTGTATAAATTAGGAGAGTCTAAAATAGCCGCAAAAACGCCACTATTATTTAGCATGGTAATGGCACCATTATAGCCGACGATTCCAATGCTGGTGATAGTAGAATGGGGGTATTTTATGGTTATTACCGCCTGTATTTTAGCTAATTCATAATTGTCACCGCAAGGCCAGTCCAGATTTCGACCTACAAGCATGTGGTTATCTTTAGTCTTTTGACCAAAAGCTGCCAGAGCCGAGCATTGAGTCAATCGACCGATATCGGGGATTAAATTTAAGGCAATTAATTCGTCGCAGGTTATTTTTCGGTCCCCCATGCGGTTAATTTTATGGTTGAGGGCTTTAGCCATACCTTTTATCTCGGCAATATATTTTGGCTCGACGTTTACTTTGATATTTCTAGCCCTTACCAGCATTATTTTGTAAATCAGTTTATTACCGTCGATAATATTGTTCATGTAAGAGTCGAGCAGTTCTTCAAAATTGGGAATTTCCTTGACGATTTTTTTACCGTATACATAGCCTATAACGTAAGGGTTGGGGCATTTAGTATAGTCTAAGGTTACAGCATAATAACTGTCTTTTGGGACAATACTTACAGCGTTTTTGTATTTGTCATATTGATCGACAATATTGTGACGATGAATCAATTTTGACGCACTAAGGCAATTTGCACTAGTCAGCCAAAGGATTATAATTGAGCTAACTAAAGATGTAATTTTCATGGTAAACCAAAAAAAGTTAGTTGTATTTTTTATAACTTTTGCATGGCTATTGTATTGAGAGCCGAACCGGCTTTAAACCATTCGATTTGTTCATCGGTATAAGTGTGGTTTACGTCAATTTCGTCGGTCTTACCATTGTCGTGTTTGACTACTAGAGTTAGAGGCTTGTTAACGCTAAAATTGCTTAAACCTTTGATACTTATTTTGTCACCAGATTGTATAAGCTCGTAGTCATCTGATTTTGCGAAGGTAAGAGCCAAAATGCCCTGTTTTTTCAAATTGGTTTCATGAATACGGGCAAAACTGCGTACAATAACCGCCTTACAGCCTAGAAACCTAGGTGACATGGCAGCGTGCTCGCGTGATGAACCTTCGCCATAATTACTGTCGCCGATAACACAAAAGCCCAAATTGCTTTTTTTGTAATTGCGGGCTATCTGAGGCAAAGTATCTTTTTTATTGGTTAAGCAGTCGATTCCGTAGCCTGGTTCTGGACAAAAAGCATTAATGGCACCGCTAAACATATTGTCGGAAATTTTATCTAGATGACCGCGATATTTAAGCCACTTACCAGCTGGAGAAATATGGTCGGTTGTACATTTGCCTTTGGCTTTGAACAATACTGGTAAGTCTATGTAATCCTTGCCGTTCCATGGTTCAAATGGTTCTAGCAATTGCAGTCTTTCGCTGTCACTTTTAACGATTACTTTTATGGTGTCAGGGTTGGTTGCCGGTGGAATATAACCCTCGGTATTGAATATAAAACCCTGCTTGGGTAATGTATCAAGGTTTAAGGGTGGGTCAAGTTTTACCTTTCGTCCGTCTTTGGTATCAATCGTGTCGGTTAGAGGGTTAAAACTCAGTCTTCCAGCTAGCGCAAAAGCTGTTACCATTTCTGGCGAGGCAATAAAAGCTAAGGTTTCGGCGTTGCCATCGTTGCGCTTTTGGAAATTACGGTTAAACGAGGTTACTATTGAATTTCTTTCGCCGTCTTTAATGTCATCGCGTTTCCACTGACCGATACACGGCCCACAGGCATTAGCTAATACTAAACCACCAATATCTGACAAATCAGACATTTGACCGTCGCGTTTTATCGTCTGGTGAATTTGTTCGGAGCCTGGACTGATTAAAAAATTACATTTGGCTTTGATACCATTTTTTATGGCTTGTTTGGCTACAAACGAGGCCCTTGTCATATCTTCGTAGGATGAATTGGTACAACTGCCAATAAGCGCGCTGCTTAAATTATCAGGGTAACCTTTAGCTTTTATTTCTTCTTTAAAAGCCGATATGGGTCTGGCTAAATCTGGTGTGTGTGGTCCTACGACGTGTGGCTCTAGTGTGTCTAAGTCGATCGTAATGACTTTGTCAAAGTATTTGGTAGGGTTGACTAAAACGTCGGCGTCGGCAGTCAGGTATTCTTGGAATTCATCAGCTAGTCTACCTATTTGGGACCGGTTGGTCGCGTCTAAATACGTCTTCATGCTTGCGTCGTAAGGAAATATAGAAGTGGTAGCGCCTAATTCGGCTCCCATGTTAGTAATGGTAGCTTTACCTGTGCAGCTTATAGATTTTGTCCCTTGGCCAAAGTATTCAATTATGGCACCAGTACCACCTGATACGGTGAGTAGTGAGGCTACCTTTAAAATAACGTCTTTGGGTGAGGTCCAGCCGTTTAGCTTACCTTTGAGCTCAATACCGATAATTTTAGGCCATCTGTTACCCCAAGGCAAAGAAGCCATAACGTCGACTGCGTCACTGCCACCAACACCAATAGCTATACAGCCAAGTCCACCGGCATTAGGTGTATGTGAATCGGTACCTATAATCATTGAACCAGGATAGGCATAGTTTTCTAAGACGACTTGATGAATGATACCAGAGCCAGGTTTCCAGAAACCTATACCATGTTTTTGACTGGCCGAACGTAAAAAATCGTAGACTTCACTATTATCGATATTGGCCTGGTTGAGGTCGGCCTCGGCTCCGACGCGAGCCTGGATTAAATGGTCGCAATGAACCGTAGTCGGGCAGGCAACTTTTTTTAGTTTTGCCTGCATAAATTGCAAAATAGCCATTTGAGCCGTTGCATCTTGCATGGCAATCCTTTCCGGTTTTAGATAAACGTAGGACTCACCCCTTACTATGGGTGAGTCGGGAATTTGGGTTAAATGGGCAAATAATATTTTTTCTACCAAGCTAAGCTCTCGGTTAAAAAATTTTCTAGCCTGGCTATATTTTTCTGGCAGGTGGCGATAAAAATTGTCTATTTCATTGTTGTCTAAAAAGTTCATGTTCTTTACCTTCGTACATATATTAAAGAGAATTAATCATGCAGTTTTTTTGCATTGTTTCATTTTTAGGATAACATCGAATTAGAAAATTAATTGTTAACAAGCATTTTTCTTTAATAATTGTTTTGCAAACTTTTGGGCTTAAATAAAATTCTTTACAACTTAATTTTAATTTAATCAAATTTATGTTACTTAAGCCAGATGAAACACCTTGGCATGCTTTCAAGTCGTGATATTATAGTGTTTAATTACAAGTCAGTTTTAGCTTCTGTTAAACTGGTTTAATACTAAGGAAGTCAATTTGAAAACCTGGATGAGTTATTTTCAACTAGAAGAATTTTTCCTTAAATTCAAGCGATTGTTTTTAATCGCCCTTATTTTTAACCAGGTATTTGGTTCTAATATAGTCTTTGCTTCCGGTAATCATTTCAAACTTCCGGCCGGTTTTGAGACGCCCATTACCGATTCAATAAGCGCTCAGCAAGAATCGGCTGATAATGCTACTGCCCCAACAATTGGCGGTTATAGTGAGGCGCAAAACAGTCAGCCAGTCAATCCCGACGATTTAACCGTTGATTCCGTTCAAATCGAAGGTAATCGCTTGGTTGAAACTAACGATATTATGAATGTAATAAAAACTAAGCCTGGCGAAAAATTTGACCGTAACAAAGTGATGGAAGATTTAAAATCGATCAATAATTTGGGTTATTTTGACGACAGGTCTCTACAAGTTGTCCCAGAATTAAAGAACTCAGGCGTCTTACTAAAAATAAGGGTACAGGAAAATGCTCCTATTACCCAGTTTTCTTTTGACGGAAATAATGTTTTGAGCAGCGATGAAATTTCTAAAATTTTTCAAGACCAGCTTGGTCACCCGCAAAACCTAAGTTCTTTATCGAGTGCTATCGATAAGCTTGAACAGGTCTACCATGAAAGGGGATTCGTTTTGGCTAGAGTCGTCGACGTTAAAAACGACCCTGATGGCTCTGTCGAGCTAAACATTAACGAAGGTACTATTAAAGACGTACAAATAACCGGTAATACTAAGACTAAATCGTTCATTATTCGCAATGCCATCAAGCTTAAAGCCGGTAGTGTTTATAACGAACATCAATTGGCCTGTGATTTACGTAATTTGTATAGTAACGGTTACTTTCAAGATGTCAGGCGGTCTATCGTTCCGGATCCGTCCGACCCAGACAAATACGACTTAAAGGTTGAGGTAGAAGAGAAAAGGTCTGGCACTATTGGTTTGGGCGGTGGTTTAGACTCATTAGCTGGCCCGTTTGGGTCGATAACTTTATCAGATTCAAATTTTCGTGGCCGAGGCCAGACCTTATCTCTTAATGGTCAAGTTGGGATGGGGATGCTGGGAGGTGTGGCTAATTCTTTGAATAATCTTGGCACGGCTTATTTGGCTAATCAGCGAACGTTTCAATTACAAGCTGATTTTATCGAGCCCCATTTATTTGGTAGCAATACGACTATGACGGCCTCTGGATATGGTCGTAATTATTTTAGTTACCTGATATCCGAAGCTCAACAACAGACTATTGGCGCCAGCGTCAATTTTGGACGCGCATTAGGGCACAATTTGACAGCTAATTTAGGTGTAGCTGCTGAAAATACTATGCTGTTTAATGAAAGTAATTTATTTACCGGTACTAGCAATATCAATACTAGTATTGCCGACCGCGCTTTGGCTACAGGTATTGCCCAAAATGCTCAACAGGCTAATGTTATAGCCAGTCAGGTAAGGTCGGCTCAGTTAAAAGGTGGAACTTTCTTTAACGTTAGCCCTTCAATCGCCTACGATACCCGTGACAGTACTTTCGACCCTACCAGAGGAACGGTAGCTAGGCTTTCTACGAGCCCCTATTTAGGTATCGGCAATGGTAGTTATGCCAGATTAGGTGCCAGTTTTAGTAAGTATAAGGCTGTTAACAAACGAACAACTTTGGCTTTTAATGTCCAAGGTGGCAGTTTAATCGGTTCAACCCCGCAATATGCGCAGTATTTTTTGGGCGGCTTTAACGGAATCCGAGGTTATCCAATGTTTTCTGGCTTAGGTACAGGTACTTCGATGTTGATGGCAACGGTTGAAGCCAGAGCCCACTTGTTGCCTAAAACCAAAAATAAACTCATTGAGGCCATTGACAAACGTGTCCAAGGTGTCGCTTTTTGCGATTTTGGCCAGTCTATGGGTAATAGTTATTACAATAACCTGCTGTCCCGGTCTTCGATGGGAGCCAGTGTTGGTGTGGAGTTAAGGTTAAATTTGCCGATGATAGGCTTAATCAGGCTTGATTACGGATTTCCGCTCATAAGTTCAATTATGGGTGGTATGAAACCTGTTTTCACGGTTGGCTTTGGCGAGAGATTTTATTAATTTAATATAATATTGCGCCACAATCTGTTTTTAAGACTTTCGCAACAATTCAGTAGATCGAGTGCTTGTTAACTGTAGAATAAATGAGATGATTTTAGATAAAATTTGGTAAAATTGAGAGATTGTCAGTAGATTAAATGAGATAATTTTAGATAAAATACTAAGGATTGAATATTTGAATAGTAAGTTGTCAATATCTGGAGAAAATAATGTTATTAACAAAACAAAATTTTAAAATGGCCTTTTTGGCTGTTGCTTTAAGTTCGTCTAGCTTGGTTGCCTTAGCCGATAATCTGTCGACTTTCGGTACGGTAGACAGAGAAAAAGTGGTCGCTAATTATCCAAAAGCTCAAGCTGCAGCTGAGGACCTTAAGGTTTTAGAAGATAAAATTCGCAAATTAGTTGAAGAAAGCAATAAAAAATTTGACGATGCCAAAGCCGCTAAAAAACCTCAGGCAGAAATTGAAGGTTTACAGCGTCGTTTGCAAACACAGCTAGACGAAGAGGTCAAAAAAGTTAAAAAACATGCCGAGGATCTAGAATCGCAGCTCGAAAACGCTATTGATTCAGCGATTAAAGCTGAGGCTGCTAGCCGTAAACTGGATACGGTATTTAGTAAAGGAGCTGTATTGCTTGGTGGTGTTGATTTGACCAATAACGTCATTAAAAGACTATCGGTTGGAAGTAGTTCAGCTGCACCAGCTTCTAATGGTACTTCGGCTGCGGCCTCTGCCAGTGATAAAGCAAAATCAAAAGCCGCAAGCAAATAGTAAATTTCTCAGTTATTTGTTTGGCAATTTAAGCTGATGAAGTTACCGCAACCAGTAACCCTGGGGTTTATCGCTGAGTTAATTGGCGGTGAATTGACAGGGGATGAAAACATAATAATCGAAAATGTTGCTGAAAACCCAAGATTTTCGAGCAGCCAGGATTTGGTAGTAGTTTTTAACCCTGATGACTTTAAGGACTTTGGCTCGATTAAGGCCAAGGTTTTTGTATTGCCCAAAACTTTTGACGAAAAACTAAACGTACCAATTATCAAAGTTGATAAGCCGTTATTTGCCCTTAAGAATTTTTTGAGTCTTGTACAACCTAAACGGTTTTATCCCCAGTCAGGAATTCACCCAACGGCTACCGTTGAATCTGGTTGCCATATTGACCCAACAGCGGCTATAGGAGCTAACGTTGTCGTTGGACCGAATACATCTGTCGGCGCTAATACAAAAATAATGGCCAACTGTGTGATAGGTGGCCATGTTATTATTGGTGAAAATTGCATCGTTTATCCATTAGTTTGCATAGCTGACTACGTCAAAATTGGTAATAACGTGATTCTTCAGCAAGGTGCTAGTATTGGCGCCGATGGTTTTGCTTATGTTACCGAATTTCCTTCGGTAATAGAAAAACGGCTTAAAGGTGACTTTAGCTTTGATTCAACACCTAACCCGCATCATAAAATTCCTCATGTGGGGTCTGTTGTTATCGAAGACTACGTTGAAATTGGCTCTAACTCAACTGTCGCTCGCGGTACTATTGGCAATACCAAAATTGGTCGGGGTACTAAAATTGATGATTTGGTGATTGTAGCTCACAATGTAACTATAGGTGAAGAGTGTTTGGTAGCTGGTATGAATGGATTCGGTGGTTCTTGTACGATCGGAAACAAAGTAGTCGTTGCTGGCGACTGTGGCTTTAAAGACCACGTTGTGGTTGGCGATGAAGTAATTATAGAGGCCATGTCTGGTATTATGCGTGATATTCCTGACGGACAGGTGCAAGGGGGTATACCGGCTATTCCATCCAAAGATCGATTCAAACAAATGGCTCAGATAAGGCAGTTACCTAGAATAATCCAGGACATTCGTGACCTTAAAAAGCAATTGAAAGATCTTCTTGACAAATAAAAAATTATGCAAAGCCAATCTTCATTAACCGATACTTTGTATTTTTCAGGTATTGGCCTGACTTCTAAAGCCAATATCAAAATTGAAATTAAACCCGGTGTATCTGGTATTCGGTTTATCCTAAAAGATGTAGATTCGATATCTAGCCC
>JAJYFO010000041.1 GCA_021785395.1 bacterium
GATGAGTATTGCAATAGCTAACCAGGTCGGTCAAAGCTCCCTGGCAAAATTTGGTTAGGTATACTTGGTCTAATACGCCAGCTACTTGCATTAAATTCAAAGTCAAATCTATTTCGGCTTGAACAAAGTCAGCTAGCATATTATGCTGTTTATAGAATACACATTTACTCATCTGTATGCTTATTTGACTGTCTAAACCACAAGCAATACTTTTTAAACACTGGTTCTGGTTGGTTACAAATTGCTGGGCGTTAGCTTTTAAAACCTGGCTAAAGAGCAGTACTAGGGCTAAATACAAATAACGTTTTTTCATTTATAGATTTCACATTGTATTAATTGACGATTTCTTTTAAATAATAATCGACCATTTCTTTAGGGCTACCATCGTTTATAACTTCACCTTTATGCAAAACCAGAACACGATTACATAGGTCAATAATTTTGTCAGTATCGTGTGAAACCAGCATGACAATTTGAGAATTAGTAAACAGGGCTTTCATACGATTGGTAGCTTTATTTACAAAATGGGCGTCACCTGTGGCAAATATTTCATCAACGATCAAAATTTCAGGGTCCACTATAGTACCAATCGAAAAGGCTAAACGCCCGTGCATACCTGATGAATAATATTTGATGGGCAAATCGATAAATTCACCAAGTTCAGAAAATTCTATTATTTCTTGCTCCAAAGACTTCATTTGCTTATAAGACCGACCAAGTAAAGCTCCGTTTAAAAAAATGTTTTCACGACCGCTTAACTCTACGTCAAAACCTGTACCCAGCTCGATTAGAGGGGTAACTTTACCACGAACATGGACTTTACCAAATTTAGGTGGGTATATTCCTACTATCATCTTTAATAAAGTCGACTTGCCGGCTCCGTTTAAACCAACCAAGCCGACCCTATCACCGCCGCGCAAATTTAAATTTATATTTTTCAAAGCGTCAAATTCGGTTATTTCAGTAATATTAGGTTTAGGCTTGAATTTCGAAATTATAGCTTCTTTTAAGGCCGGTGAACGATTTTTATAAATGCGAAACTTAAGCCAGGCATTTTCAACATCGATATAAACATTTTCACTCATAAAAAATAATTCCGACACACTAAAGTCTAAAGATAATGTCTTTTTCCGTTCTTTTAAGCAATAAAAAACCTAAGATTAAAGCTAGAACCGCTATCACACTAGGTACTAACCAATCTTTAGGCTGGGGAAACTGACCTTGATATATAATTATGCGAAACAGATTAATAAAATAATAAAACGGATTAATTTTAAACAAAACCAAAAATTTAGGTGGAACCGCATTTAGAGGATAACATATAGGCACCAAATAAAAAACAGCCTGCAACAACTGGCGGGTAATATGGGTCAGGTCACGAAAATAAACCGTACTTATAGCCAAAAACAAGGCAGCGCCAAAATTAAAAACGTATAAAATGGCCAAAGCAAAAGGTAAAGACAGTAAGCTCAAACCAATTGGCATACCCAAAATTAACCCCAAGATCATAAGACTGCTTAAACTTAAGACAAAATTGACAGCTTCGGTTGAAACAACGACTAGTGGAAAAAACAATTTAGGAATGTAAACTTTTTTTAAAAAACCTTCGGCGTCAACCAAAGATAAGCTACCACCGGTAATTGAATCCAACATAAAAGTCCAGGGTAAAATTCCTGTAAATATATATATGCCAAACTCTTTGGGATTATTGTGAAAAATTATGGAAAAAACCGTCGTCATGATTATCATCGTCGTTAGAGGATTGAGCAAACTCCAGGCAAAACCCAAAACCGAACGTCGGTAGCGCCTCCGCAAATTATTGACAACAAACGAAGTCAAGGCGAATTTAAGGTTTGACAGTTCAAATAAGGATCTTTTAATGAAACTAAAAAAACTTTCGCTAATCGGCTCCAATAAATTCCCAGCCGGGATTATTTCAACCATCGAATTGACTTTAGCGTTAATATCGGAAGTATTTTCTTGTGACAAAACCATTTCTTTTTTACGTATGTTTGTTAAACCTTAACAAAGCCTTCAATATTTGATATGCTTAAATTATAGAAGTTAATCCAAATTTTAAGTATTATTATAACAGTTGATTTTTATTAATATTATAGACTTTAAGTAGAGTTAAATTTAATGTTATTTGGTCAAAACAAACCCAGTCATGAAACTTTAATCACTTTGCCAGCCAGATCCGGACGCCCACAAATTTCCGAATTAATGTTTATTCTAAAACAAGCCAGAGGTAATCCTAACGCTGTTATAGAAATGCCGTGGAGCGACAGCCTTGCCAACAAAGAATACGTAATTCACTGCCTTTTAACCAAAGGGCAGGCTAACCCAAACTGGACGGTGTGGATGGTAGTCAACCAGAACAGAACGCCTTTGTTAAAAAATGAAACCAGTGATGTCAATATAATAAACGATTGCTTATATAAAATCGAAAGCATACAGCACGAAGCGATAGCGAATAGACCAACACCATTCCCTAGTTCGAGTCAGCCAGTCGCAAGTGACGCTTCTTTAACAGCCAATAAAGATTTAAGTAATTTTCAGCCCCATAAAGCCAACAATGAAAGTTTTCAACAAAGTCAGAATTTTTCGCAAGCACAATCTCCAAACCCTGCACCAGCCCAAGCACAAGCTGCCTATAGCCAGAACAACCAAAAGCTGGGTTCGATAAATGATAATTTATCCCTAGAGGACAAACTATTATCGTCCAGCTCGGTTCTTGAGGGTAATCTAAAACAAATGCCAATGCAAGCGTTAATGCAATCGGTAGCTAATGCAAAATTATCAGGTAAATTAGAAATTTTATCCAACGAGAATAAAGCCGAGATCTATTTTGACAATGGTCTACCGTATCACGCCTATTTAATGGGTGAAATTGGGTCTAGCGCGATTAAAGAAGTTTTCACTTGGGGCAATGGAGATTACATTTTTCTAACCGACGACAAGTCTAACCATAAAACCGTAGATAAAGACCTTATTTCACTTATCGCCGAAGGTCTAGCTATAGCTGAACAGAAACAAAGTTTGGAAAAAGCTGGCTTGGCTTACGATACGATGATTGCTCTGGTTAAAAGCAAAATCACCGAAAGCGAATTAAAAACTATATTGGTTAAGGGTGTACCGATTGACTTTAACGTTCAAAAACAAATTTTTGGCCATTTAAGCGTGCACAGTTCAATTACTTTACAAGACCTTTTACGTGACACATCATTACCATGCGACCAATGGATTCCGACCTTGTACAACTTTCTCAATACTGGTCTGATTGAATTTAGAATTTTACCGCCCGAAAAAAAACCGCTTGAATTCGTAACTGACGGAATAAACCTGGTTAATTCCCTGCTCAAATCGATGCAAAATGCCGAAACACAGATGTATTATTTTGGCTCTGGCTTATTTTTTCTAGAATACGAATTTTACCGCTATAAATACTACGGTTATCCCATGGCTCTGACCATTTTTAGCTTGCACTTATGCAATGATAAAAATACCAATAAATACGAAATATTACCACCACAAGGCGAAAATATTATGCTTAAACGCATAGAGCTAGTTAAACGTCCGTTAGATACGGTCTGTCACATTAGACCAGGCGAATATATGATAATCATGCCTAATTCGAAAATTTCACAAGCTGCTTTTGTCACGAACAGAATTTGGCAAACAATTTGTGCGACCCCAATTTTACCCGGAATTGACAAAAAAAACCTAAGAGCAGCATTTGGCATTTCTAATCTGCCAAATGATGGATTTAACCTAGAAGACCTGGTAAATTCAGCCTATAATTCCATGAAATTATCGAGCAACAGTAATTTCCCTATAGTAATGTCGCCTGGCCGGACTAAAAATGAATGACAAGCAATATCTCAGCCAATTCACCTTCTAGAAATGAAAAATCGATTCGTATCGGCGAATTGCTTATATTAAGCGGTGTTATTAATGAGAATAAATGGGAAGGTGTGTTAACATTTGCCAATCAAATGCGGCTTCCGGTTGGAAAAGTTTTATGCCTACAGGGTCACTTAACCGAGGACAGACTAAGAGACGCATTAACCGTTCAATCTTATATACGCGATGGTGTATTAAGTCTGGAAAATGGTATCAAAGCACTCAAAGTTTCAATCACAGAAGGTCTCGAATTAGATACAGCAATTAAGAAACTTGGCTGGGTAAGTGTAGGGACTGAAGCTTATCAGACTAATAAATTAGGTGAACTAGCTATCGAGTGTAATCTTATTACGAAATCAGAATTAAAACAAGGTCTTAAAGCTAGTTATGAATCTGGTATTCCACTGGGTATTGTCCTAACAGACTTAGGCTATTTAAACAAGGATATAAAAAACAAATTATTAATAATCCAAAAACTCGTTCGCAATAACCTTCTAGACAGACATACAGGAGTTCAAATTATCAGGGTAATGCGAAACAACAACTTATCTTTTAGAGAATGCCTTATTTTACATAATATTGACTACGACTCAATAGTAGACTTAAAGAACCTTGAAGAACTTTTAATAAGAGCCAATATTATTAATACCACTGATTTGGCAACTATTAATGAATTAGTCATACAAAGCGATAAATCGTTTACCGACATCTTAGTCAATAATGGCTATATAAGTCAGAAAATACTAGAGTACGTAAAATATTTACTCCAGATAATCGATGAAGGGTCCATTTATCTTGACCATGCCGTAATGATTATAAAAAAATTAAGCGTAAGTGATATGAGCCTAGAAGATGTAATAGACGAAATTTTAGATAGCGAGTCAGATACATCTAACAGCGCTAAATTAGCGCATTTTCTGGTTTCTAGTAATTTAATATCGCAAAAAACCGCCGACGAAATATTTAAATACGCCCTAGATAATAAAACCAGTTTTACTAGTTCAATAAAAAGTTTAAATATTTTAAATGATTTTATTTTAAACCAGGCCGAATTTTTAAATAACTTACTAAATCTAACTTTAATCGAGCCTGAACAGGCACAGATAATACTCTATTATTCGATTGAAAATAATATCAACGCTAATGAAGCTATAAAATTATTTGGCTGGGTTTTAGATGACAACTAGTTTTTAATGGGTAAAACTATACTTATCGTAGTACCTCTATTATCACCAGAATCGATAAAGATTTTAATTCCAAGCCTTTCAGCGTTAGTTTTAGCCAGATACAATCCGAGCCGTTCGCCATAAGATTCTTCGCTGTGTTTTTGTGGATTAAAGCCGGCAAAAAATTCAAAAGTTTCTTCATTGCTGATGGCTGGACCAGAACTTATTAAAGCAATTTTTAATTCTTTGTCTTTAACGGTATTTTCAATTCTAATCCGGCCACCTGGGCTTGTCATGTTAACAATTTTTTCTAATAAGGGAACAATTATACCTTTAATATTACTACTATTCCCACTTATTGGTGGTAAACCAATAGGTGACTTAAGGTCCAGCGATAGTTGTCTGGATCTTGCTAAATTAGCTGTCTGGTCAAGACATTCAGACATAAGTCTAGTTATCGCTATCGATTCGCGAGTTTCAATTCTGGTTGGTACAACACCTCCATAAGCCATTATTAAGCTATCTACTAACGCTAATATATTAAGTATATTTGCATTTACGGAAAGTAAATTTTGACCTATTACAGGTGGAATATTCGACCTGGCATGATTTAACAAATTATCCAAACTTGACTGTGATTCCATAAGGCTTTGTCGTACTGAATTAGCCAATAATGATGTAAACTCGCCTTTTAACCTAACTGGCTCACTTTGGGTAGTTTTATCCAATAGAATAAACAATTGGGTATTCTGATTATTTTGTGGTGGCAAATTCACTTTTGTACCGACGACTTCTTTGTATTCTTCATTACTAAAATTATAAATAACAAATTCTTCAAACCGGTCAAAACCGCCGTCAGTTTTCTTGTTAGTAGTTTTTAAAAAATCGTATAACGATTTACCCAATATATCTTTGTCGCCTAAACCAACCCATTGAAAAAACTGTTGATTGGCTCGTAAAATCGAATTTCGCTCGTCGATTACTACCATAGCGTCAAAGCTTTGCTGTATTATGGTATCTATTGTTTGTTGAAGTTGATTAACTCGTTGATTAGCAATTTCAGATAATTTGGATAATTCGCTAATTTGCTTGGTTTGTACGGCGTACTGTTTATTTAAGCTAGCCAGCTGGTCACTAATCAATTTAACCTGTTTACCACTTTCAGGATTATTATCAATTTGAGTTTCCGGTACGACCTGATTTTTAATATTATTTATGGTTGTTCTTAAACTGCTAACACTGGTATCCATATTTTCAGCCAATATTAACCAATCTCCTTTTAAACCGACGACTTTAGGTACTTCATCACCGTATTTGGCTAACTTTTGAGCGTGTAAGATTAGTTTTTTTAATGGCTGGTTAACACTATTTGTATAAATTATAGTGAATATTAAACTGAAAAACAAAGCAAGTATAGTACTGGCTACAGCTGCAATTAAAATAACTAGCAATGTATCGTTTAAACTGTTTAATTTAGTCGTAAAAAACAGATAACCGCAGGGATTCTGATTATTACCAGCGTCTAACGGTTGAAGATACCACCATCGACAATCACTTTCAAAACCGTAAATATTATTTGCATTAGGGAGTATTTTTAAATTTTTTGATTTTAATAAATTATTAAAATCTATGGTATTATTAGTCAACTGTTGCAAAAGCGATAATTTAGCAGATAACAATTCGGTTGTAGAAGCGACAATCTTTTTACTTCTTAAAGAATAGGCGACAAAATCGATACCGTTTACAGGATTATTTTTCATAAAAGTCAGTGCCGTTGAGCAGCTGGATAAAAACTCATCGTTAATCGGCTGACTTACTATTACTGCCCCAATTAAATTTTCATCATCCATAATGGGCACAGCCGAACTTAAAAATATTACGCCAGTCGGACCAAAACTAGTATAGCCATGAAAATCTTTTTCGCGGGTTAAAACACTTTTTATAGTATCACTATCTTTTTTGATCGAATAATTGGATTTATTAGGTGTATCTGTCGACGCTAAAACCTGCCCATCTTTGTTTACAACCGTAACACAGCCAGTATTATTGTATTTATTTAGATATCCGTTAAGAACATTTACTAATTTTTCGTTATCGTCTAGACTATTTACAACGTTACTGTCCTTTGCGATTATATTGGCAAGATTAGCGTTGTTATTTTCAACCTGGATTAATAATTTAAATAAACCATCTTTAGCTAATTGTAATTTCTGACTAGCATCCAGTTTTTCAGCCTGGTTTAATAGCAGATAAGAACCAAGCAAAGTCCCTAAAAGCATAACCAGGATAACAATAAAGTAAGAAAAAAATGTTTTAGGGCCAGTATTCAAAATATTTTCACTTTTTATAAAGCAGCTTTTATAATTTTAAGCTTTTTACCGACAATGACTGCTTAAAATAATCAATTTATTGACTTAAGGTGAATTTGCTTTAAGCTTTCGATACTCAGCTTGAACTTGTATAGCTCTGATTAATTGATTTGGTCCGCAATATCCAAGTTCAAGAAAGATTTGGCCTAATGGTTTTTGTTCTTTTTCGTTATCTTTATCTTGTTTTTGAATGAATAAGGCCTCATCTAACTGATAAATGGTAATATAACCCAATTCTAATAAAATTTGTCCAATCAAAGTTTTATCGTCTATATGACTTAGTTTAGTCGATTTAATAGTCTTACTTTTACTTGATTTTGCTTTCATAATTAATAATAATAAACTAGGATTCAACTCATTAAAGACCGCTAACTATACCCCACTAAAAAAGCTTATGGCTGCCAAGTTTCCTTTCTGACCAGATTCACTATTAATGGCCATAGCTAGCGATCCTAAATATAATTATAACGCATTTTATTTATAATAATTAAAATTTTACTATTATAAATTCAAGAAAAAAAAGATTAATTTTTTTTAAGTTGCCTGAAAATCCTGGCCAGTTTCACCAGTATTCCAATTCAGCAATTCCCTACGCCATTCTAAGTCAGCCTGGGCTTCTATAATCAGGTCATTCAAGCCACTAAAGTCAGAAAAACTCAAATCTATCGCTACACCTAGGTCAAAAGTGAGCTTTACCCTTTCACAATTAGGCGTACATGCCAAACAAACCACATGGTCTGGTCCACATACCTCAAATAACTTGCTATCGTCACACTGGAGTGGGTCTTTTTTCCACTTTATGTAATCGATTAGTTCCTCGTTTTCATTAACTTCCTGAATTAATAAAGCCAAGGCACCATACTGGTTGCTATTAAGGTATATCGTAATCTCCTGGCGGCGTAAATCTAAAGCAAATTCGCCATTTTCCTTGTCAAGGTACAAGTCGGCAAAGCCATTGGCAAAACTAATTTGATATTGAGAGCTGGTTTTCATAACCTAAAATTCCTTAAAAAATATTATATATTAGTTTTGGCTAAGAAATTAATTAAATCTTTAGTGTGATAGGAAATTAAAATATCACAACCGCTGCGAAAAATTGAGATTAAAATTTCCCTAATCACCAATTCTTCATTTATCCAGCCATTTCGACCGGCTGCCTTGACCATCGAGTATTCTCCCGAAACGTTGTAGGCAGCAACAGGATGGTTAAACTTTGCTTTGGCCTGGCTTATAATATCTAAATAACTCAATGCCGGCTTAACCATTATGATGTCAGCACCCTCTTTAATGTCCTGTTCAATTTCACGTAAAGCCTCACGGCTATTGCGGGGATCCATTTGATAAGATTTTCGGTCACCAAACATTGGCGCCGACTGAGCTGCTTCGCGAAAAGGACCATAAAAACTAGAAGCGTATTTGGCACTATACGCCATAATGGGAATATTTTTAAAACCTGCGTCGTCAAGGCTACTGCGTATAAATCCAACACGGTTATCGAGCATATCCGATGGCGCTATAAGGTCGGCTCCGGCAGCAGCCTGAGACACAGCTGATTTAGCCAAGATAACTAAACTTTCGTCATTCAAAACCGTATTGCCTTGTATAAGCCCACAATGACCATGGTCAGTGTATTCGCATAAACACGTGTCACTTACGACCATAAGTTCTGGAAAAGTCGACTTAATTTTTCTAATTGCCCTTTGAACAATACCATTATCGTCATACGCTTGGCTCCCGGTAGCGTCTTTTGTGGTTGGGATTCCGAATAAAATCACCGATTTAAGTCCATGTTTAACCAGACTTTCAATTTCAAACAAGGCATTGTCAATGTCCTGTTGAAATATATCTGGCATTGACTTAATTTCTTCTTTATAGCCTAACTTATCAACAATGAATAAAGGGTAAATAAATTTATTAAGGTTGAGGCTCGTTTCTGCGTACATTTCAGCCAAAACAGAATTTGACCTAAGCCTGCGAAAACGAAAAGTGTTTTCTAGATAGTTTTTTGTTAATATTTGACTTGACATAAAATTTCTTACCAGCGCAGTAGCTTAAACCGTTCCATATCAATCGACGACATAAAGCGATAAATTGAAAGGACTATAGCTAACCCGACAGCAGCTTCAGCGGCTGCCACAGTCAGTACAAAAACAGCAAAAACTTGTCCTTTAAGTTCAACAGGGTCAACATAATTAGCAAATGCCACCAAATTAATATTAACAGCGTTAAGCATTAGTTCAATAGACATAAGCATTCTAACAGCGTTGCGCGAAGCAGTTAAGCCATATAAACCGATAGAAAATAAGACGCTTGCAAATATCAAGTATTTATTCAAACTTATCTGGTGCAGTGATAAAATGAAAAATGACATTGTAATACCAGATATGACAATCGTTTTAACCTTGGCTTTAAGCGCCATGGCAAGGTAACCAAGAATGACCATCATGACAAATAGACAAATATCAAGGTATTGAATATCGTATATTTTTTGTAAAAACCCGGTTGAGTAGCCTATAGCTACAAAAGCCGTAAAAATCGTATAACTCAAACCAAGGAAATTGGTAAAATCTGTTTTTGGACTAACGCTATTGTCATTCATAAAATTTTGTAACCTCAATACTTTGTATACTTATTTTTTGCTAGCAACTAAATCCTTAGGATTGTCATTTTTTTTATTATCTGGATTGGGTAAAGTTTCAGGCTGAACCTTCGAACTTGTGTCATGCTTGGCTATCATTATGGCTCCGATTAAAGCTATTAACAATAATAGAGAAGCAAATTCAAAAGGGATCGCGTACGTTGTCATAAGCTGTACGCCAATACATTTAACCGAATCCATAGCGTATAATTCCGGTTTAATTGGCCACGACTCACTTTTAATAGCACAAAAAAGGGTAAAAAAGACGGCCAGACTCAAGAAGAAACTAGACACCTTATTGTTATCGAGGGCCAACTCGTTGGCATTTTCCAGTTTCGGACTGGTAAGCATAAGGGCTATTACGACCACCAAGGTTATGCCCACAGCGTAAATCATTAACTGCGCCAAAGCGATAAATTGTGCCTGCAAAAGTAAAAACAACGAGCAGATAGTGCCAAATAAGCCGATTAACATAAAACCACTGCGGATTATAACTTTATCAAGGATAACCCCTATAGCTAAAGGAATGGACATAAAGGTAACTATGTAAAATAAAACGTCGGCTAAATTAGCGTTAAAATAAGGTATTAACTGGTCAAATTGCATTTCTTACCCCTTTTATTTATTTTCGGTATTTGAACTAGATTCATCTTTGGCTTCAGCTTTAACTTCGGTCTTAGCTTCGTTATCCTTAGTCTCTGGAGTCTTAGCTGTTTCAGATTTAGCTTCGCTAGCTTTGGCTTCGGTCTTAGGCTCTGTAGCTTTGACTGTTTCAGCTTTAGTTTCGGGATCTTTAGCTTCGCTAGCTTTGACTGTTTCAGGTTTAGTTTCGGGATCTTTAGCTTCGCTAGCTTTGGCTGTTTCAGCTTTAGTTTCGGGATCTTTAGCTTCGCTAGCTTTGGCTGTTTCAGGTTTAGCATCTGTCTTAGCCTCGGTCTTGGCTTCGCTAGCTTTGGCAATTTCTGGTTTAGCGTCTGTCTTAACTTCGGTCTTAACCTCTGGAGCTGGAGCAGCTGGTTTAGCGGCAGCAGCTGGAGCAGCTGGTTTAGCGGCAGCAGCTGGAGCAGCTGCTTTAACTGGTTTTGGTTTAGGCAGGGCGATTTCTTTACTGGCGAAATAATGGCTCGATTCGGCCTGGGTCAAAGTCAATTTACGAATATCGTAAACCAGAGATTCTCGTGTGTAGTCAGACATTTCAAAATCATTGGTATTAATAATACAGTCGGTTGGGCATACTTCCGTACAAAGACCACAAAACATACACAGACCATGGTCAATTTTAAAGTCTATTAATTCAAGTTTATTGGTTATAGGACTTTTATGCGCAGTTATTTCAATACATTTGTCTGGACACACCCTTTCACACTGACGGCACGAAATGCATAAATGTTCATTCGTTTCAGGGTTGACATTTAAAGCCAGTCTACCCCTAAAATGTGGTGGCACGGGTGGCATCTGGTCGGGATACTCTTTGGTAGTCGGAAGTCTAAAACTATGCTTGGCCACTGTTTTAAGGCCACGAATAACCTGATAAATACTGTCATAAGCTCTATCTAGTAAACTAAACATTCGTAAAAAATACTCCTTTTGAGAGAATGGCTATAAAAAATACAAGCAGTGATATTGGTATTAGTCTTTTCCAGCTAAAATCCATCAACTGGTCAATTTTAAACCTAGGTAATGTACCACGCACTAAAACAGCAAATAAAACCAAGCTATAAGTTTTGATTACCATCCAAAAAACTGACCAGAAAGTAGCCGGATTAAGTATATAAAATTGGTTCATTAAAGGCGAAAGTAACGCCGTCAACTGATTTAAAAGACCACTTACAGCTGGAACATGAGTTAACACGTAATCGACTACAAATTGTGGAATTGGACTGCTTCCAGCGCCCAAGAACATTACCGAAGCGATACTGGCCACAATAAATAAATTTGTAAACTCGGCCAAAAAGAATATAGCAAATTTAATACCGCTATATTCGGTGTTATAGCCACTAACCAACTCACTTTCAGCTTCGGGTAAGTCAAAAGGAATACGATTAACTTCAGCACAAGCAGCCGTTAGATACATAAAAAAGGCCGTGACAGTGGCAAAAATTAGAGCTATAACGGCAATGACGGTCAAAATTGAATTTTGCGGATAATACATTTTCAGGATCTCACCAGCGTTTTCAGAGCCGTTGATAACTGCCGCTAAATATTTATCCAATCCACTTAAAGCCCCACCACCAAATATATTCCAGTTTAAAAAACCACCCGTTTGACGGTCAGATATTTCAATAACGTTGAGGCTTTGACTTAAATAGCAAATCGTCAGCAAAGACAAAACCAAGGGTATTTCATAACTTATGGCTTGAGCTGCACTTCTTAAACCACCAACCAAAGAGTATTTATTATTGCTGGCCCAACCACCCATAACTATTCCGACAACCGGAACTGAAGAGGCTGCTACCATAAAAAATATTCCAGTTGGCAAATTGGTAATAGCAAACCAGTCGCTATTGCCAGTTATAGCCGCCAACAAAGGAATCGAACCAAAAATTGATGGAGCAAAGAAAATTATAGGAGCTAGCGTAAATAGCAAGCCATCAGCACCAGTAGGTATGATATCTTCTTTAAATAAGAGTTTAACGGCGTCAGCGGCCGTTTGCAGAAGTCCATCGGGCCCTACCCTATTTGGCCCCATGCGCACGGTAAATAAGGCTAGACCACGTCTTTCAACCAATACCATAAACATAGCATTAATAGGAATAAAAACCAATATAGCGATAACTGGTGTCAGATACTGAAACAACTGTGCTGCAAAATTAAATACATCGCCAGAACCCATACTTAAAATTATGTGCGGAATTAAAAAACCAAATAAATAGCAGGCCGCCCACACGCTTATAAATATTATTGACAGCCAAACTATAATCAGTCTTGAAAATTTAAATAGCTCATTACTGTTAGTTAACATTTCTATTCCTTATTAATTGCGATAATAAATTAAAATCATTTTTTACCTTATACATTTACCTGTCGACGTCTGGTAAAATCACGTCAATCGAACCGAAAATAGCCATGATATCTGAAATTGGGCGGCCGATTAATAGGCTTGGCAGTACTGCCAAATTGCAAAAAGATGGGTTACGCCATTTAATTCTATAAGCTTTATCGCTGCCGTTAGAAATCACGTAACAACCCAAAACACCGCGCGGCGATTCAATAGCACTAAAGCCTTCGCCAGCTTTAATTCTTAAACCGGCAATCTGCTTTTTGCCTAAAATTTCGCCTTCCGGCATTTTATCGAGACATTGCTTGATCAATTCATTCGACTGGCGCATTTCTAAAATTCTACACATGTACCTGTCCCAGGTATCACCTTTGTTTTGACCAAGCGGAACGTCAAAGTTTAAATCAGGATAAATTCCGTAGGGTCTGACTTTACGTAAATCGTAATTAACCCCAGAACCTCTCAGCGACGGCCCTGAAACGCCATAGTCAAAAGCCACTTGTTTGTCTAAAATACCAACGTCCTTGGTACGCTTTAAAACAATAGGATTTTGGGTTACAATGGCTTCGTATTCATCGATTCTATCCGGAAATTCTTGAGTAAATTTTCTAACCTTTTCAAACCAAGTAGGCTTTGGATCGCGTATTACGCCACCAATGCGGATGTAATTAAACATCATGCGCTGGCCGGCAATTTCTTCAAATAAATCTAAAAGTTTTTCACGTTCACGAAAAGGATAAAAAGGAAAACCAAACAAAGCTCCCAAGTCTATTAAAAAAGTACCCAACCATAACAGATGCGACGAAATACGATTCATTTCACACACCAGCGCCCTTAAATACTGGGCTCTTGGCGGAACTTCGCAACCGTCAATCTGTTCACAGGCGTGGGCAAATGCTAAAGACGTAAACATACCTGACAAATAGTCAACCCTATCGATTAAAGCCTGGTACTGAAACAAAGTCCGGTTCTGACCCTGCCATTCTTGGGCTCTGTGTAAATGACCGATTACCGGCTCAACGTGCCTTACAATTTCACCGTCAAGTTTTAGTATTAATCTTAACACACCATGGGTAGCTGGATGCTGAGGCCCCATGTTGATAATCATTTCATCGGTTTTAAGGTTTGTCGTAGTTAATTCAGTTGCCATAATATTTTCCTAAATTCAATCATTACCTGAAACTATGGGGATTTTTATCGTTTAAAGCGTCGATAAGTTGCTTATAATCTCGCCTTAGCGGATGGCCTTCCCAATCCCATGGGTTTAAAATTCGCCTTAGATAGGGGTGTTTTAAATATCTGATACCAACTAAGTCATAGGTTTCGCGTTCATGCCAGTTAGCTGCTGGCCAGAAGTTACTGATACTAGACATACAGGGTGTCTGAGTGTTAGTCATATTATTTTTGGGCAGTTCCACTTTAATGACCAATGCGTCGTTGTGCTCATATGACCATAAGTGATATACCGAATCTATTTTATCAGCATAGTCGACACCACTTACACAAAGCAAGAAGTTAAGCGTAGTCTCCGAACTAGTCTTTAGCAAACGCATAGCTGGCTCAAGGTCTTTAGCATCGATAACGATAGTCTCGACATTATTACTGTCGCTTTGACGTTTAGATTTAATGCCATTGTCCTGAAGAAATTTACCAAACCTTCCTATTTCCAATTTAACTTCAGTCTTTTCAGCTGGTTTTTCAGTCACTTGTCTTAGTACCTCATTTTGTATTATCGTTGTCTTGCTTTGTCAAAACTTCTTTTGTCTCTTCCATAGCCATGGCTAAAAGGTCTTCCATGGGCCTGCCGCTATCGTAGTCGACATAGCGCACGGGCCTTTGGTCATAACCTTTTAAGCGTCGTTTGGCATAGTTTTCGGTACGAATTTTCTGCTGTAATTTTAACAGAGCGTCTAAAATAGCTTCAGGCCTAGGTGGGCAACCAGGCAAATAGACATCAACCGGAATAAGCCTATCCACACCTTGAACCACTGAATAAGAATCATTGAACATGCCACCAGTAATCGTACAGGCTCCCATGGCTATGACATATTTAGGCTCAGGAAGCTGTTCATAGAGCGTTATAAGGGCTGACGCCATTTTTCGTGTTATGGTACCAGCTGTTAAAATAAGGTCAGCCTGCCTTGGAGTTGCCCGGAATACTTCTGAACCAAAGCGAGAAATGTCAAAGGCAGACATACCAACACACATCATTTCGATAGCGCAGCATGAAGTACCGAAAGTAAGCGGCCAAACCGAATTAGACCTAGCCAAATTAGCTATGGGGCTCACAATTGTCGACAACATATCGATAGCTTTGTCTAAAGTAGTCAAAGTCACCGTATCTGACAATTCCGGTGATACCAGTTCATTACTTTGGTTTAATATTTTTAACGGTTCATTCATGGCAAAAACACTCCAATTTCAAACTATTCCCATTCAAGGGCGCCTTTTTTCCAGGCGTATACCAGACCAACGACCAAAATAGACAAGAAAATTATCATTTCAATTGCCCCAAACATTGGAGCTTTAAGGGCTCGGCTGATTACGTCACTTGTTACCAACCACGGCGTTATAAAAATCACTTCGATATCGAATACGATAAACAGCAACGCATACAAGTAATAGCGAATATCGAACTGCAAATAAGCATCTTGAAAAGCCTTTATACCGCATTCGTAAGGCTGGTTCTTTACTTTGTTGGGTCTATGGTAGCCAAACATAATTTGCAGTAGGTAAGCTAGTCCAATCATGCCTAAAGCCGGCAAAGCGAAGCCTAAAGCGATAAATATGAATATTTGGACGACTTGAAGCATTTGCATAGAACGTAAATTCCTTATATATTGTAAACTGGCAAATCTCGACCTAGTTAAAACTAAACACTACCTTTAAAAGATTAAACCATAATAAAAGTAAATTTAGGGTATTTGATTAACCAATAATTTAACCCTTGTAACTTTAATTAAATTTTATATCTATTTTTGTTAAAATTTTGACAAACACCAAAGCTTAATTAAACATTTATAATGAATACCGCCCAAAACAAATACTTTAAAGAATTCCAGAGCCTTTATAATTTCATGGTTAATAACCCAGATGTTTACGACAAGGCCTTTTGTCACAAATCTTACTCGCTGGACCACAATTTACCTTATGACAACGAGGTCTTAGAATTTTTTGGCGACGCTATTTTAAAGTTTTGCGTTAGCGACTTACTGTTCAAAGAATTTGAAGAACTAGGCGAAGGCGAATTGACCAAAATCAGAGCCGTTTTAGTATGTGACCAAACATTAAGCGATATTGGGTTCAAGCATAATTTAAACCACTGTTTAAAATTGGGCCGCAATACCAAACCCTTGCCATCTATAATGGCGCAGGCCATAGAAGCTTTGTTTGCGGCGATTTATCTTGACAATGATATTAAGGAAATCAATTCAGTTATATACAAAATCTTTAAAGACCACGCCTATACAACATCGCAAGACGAGCTAAAAAATAATTTCAAAGCCAGTTTACAAGAATATACCCAGGGCAAAACCAAAGAGTTACCG
>JAJYFO010000210.1 GCA_021785395.1 bacterium
AAACCAAAACCCTTTGTGCCGCTTCATTTACATACCGAGTATAGCCTTTTAGACGGGGCTACGCAAATTTATGACTTAGTCAAAAAAGCCATCGACCAAAACATGCCAGCCGTGGCTATTACTGACCATGGAGTTATGTACGGAGCGATAGAATTGACCAAGACTTGTCATGAAATAGGTGGAGTCAAGCCTATCATTGGGTTCGAAGCGTATATAATAGATGGCGATATCGAAGAGCGCAAAACCCGCGAAGATATTTTTCACTTGACGCTTTTAGCCCGTAACAATGAGGGCTACCGCAATTTACTCTTTCTTAATTCCAGGGCTCATTTGGCCGGTTATTACTATAAGCCAAGGATAAATAAAGAGCTTTTGCTAAGCCATAAAGAAGGTCTTATTGTTTTATCGGGCTGTCTTGGGTCGCAGTTAGCCCAGAGCCTTTTGAAAAATAATTACGCAGAGGCTTTTAAGGTCGCTTTATGGTACAAGGAAAATTTCGGTGAAAACTATTACCTTGAAATTCAGGACCATGGCATGGTCGAGGATAGGATTGTCAATAAACAGCTTTTACAGTTATCTAAAGAATTAGATATTGAGCTCGTCGCAACCAATGACAGCCATTTTACCAACGCTAGCGACGCTGTAAGCCACGACTGTTTATTATGCGTGCAAATGGGCAAACTCGTCACCGACTGCAAAAGAATGAAATTCACCGGCAGCGAATACATTAAAAATGGTAGCGAAATGGCTAGTCTGTTTAGTGACCATCTTGACCAGGCGGTGGTTGATAAAAGTATAAAAAATACGCTCGTCATAGCCGATAAAATCGAGCCGATTAAAATTTTTTCGGACAACCCACGCCTACCCGTTTTTGAAGTGCCGCAAGGTCACACCAGTGAAAGTTTCCTCAATCAAATGGTTTTTGACGGAGCCAGAGCCAGATTCGGTAACTTATTGGCTGGTAATGTAATCAGTCGAGCTGAAGCTGAACTCAAAGTTATCGAGGATATGAATTTCGCTTCCTATTTTTTAATCGTGGCCGATTTTATCCAATACGCCAAAAGCCAAAAAATTCCCGTAGGCCCAGGTCGAGGTTCAGCGGCTGGGTCATTAGTAGCCTATTGCTTGGGAATCACCGATATCGACCCTTTAAAATATAATTTACTCTTCGAACGTTTTTTAAATCCAGAAAGACGGTCTATGCCCGATATCGATACCGACTTTTGTATCGAACGCCGTGACGAAGTTTTAAAATACGTGACCCAAAAATACGGAGCCGACAAGGTCGCCCAAATTATCACTTTTAACCGAATGACAAGCAAAGCGGTTATTCGCGATGTTTCAAGGGTTTTAGAGTACCCGCTATCCGACGCCAATAAACTGGCTAAACTGGTCCCGGTAGTGCGCGGAAAGCCAGCCAGTTTATCTGAAATGGTAAGTTCGCATCCTGAATTTAAGGCAATTTATGATACCAGTCCACAGGCTAAAGAGGTCATAAATATCGCCCAAAAACTCGAAGGCGTTAATAAGACGTATGGGGTTCACGCCGCTGGGGTAGTTATTTCTGACGTACCCTTGCACGAACTGGTGCCTTTGCAGAAAAATAACGATGGTCAAGTTATAACGCAGTATAACATGGACGATTTGGCCAAAGTCGGTTTGGTTAAAATGGACTTTCTGGGTTTAAGAAATTTGACCATGATCGCCAAAGCCCTGGAAATTATAAAAGTTACATGTGGCCTGGAAATCGATATAAGTAACATTCCTATAGACGACGAAATAACCTATCAGACTATAAGCAACGGTGACTTACAGGGTATTTTTCAGCTCGAAACGTCAAGCGGAATGCGTCAGGTCGCCCGTGATATGAAGCCTTCCAATATTGAGGATATATCTGCCCTGATTGCCTTATACCGCCCTGGTCCACTCGATTCGGGCATGATCGATAAATTTATCGCCTGTAAACACGGTAAAACTGGCATAACTTATTTGACACCACAACTCGAGTCTATCCTTAAAGATACCTACGGTCAAATAGTCTATCAAGAACAGGTAATGCAGATTGCCCAGAAACTGGCTAATTATTCTTTGGGTCAGGCTGATTTGCTGCGGCGAGCTATGGGTAAAAAGAAGCCTGAAGAAATGGAAAAGCAAAGGGAGCTTTTCAATTCTGGTTGTGTTAGTAATGGTATCAGTATAAATATTGCTAACCAGCTCTTTGATATGATGGTTCAGTTTGCCGAATACTGTTTTAATAAGTCCCATTCGCAGGCGTACGCGCAGGTTACCTACCAGACAGCTTATTTAAAGACGCATTATCCAGTGGAATATATGACGGCTTTGTTATCTAGCGTAGCTTCTGACCAGGATAAAGTACAAATTTATATCGCTGAATGTCAGCGAATGGACATAGCCGTTGCCCCACCTGACGTCAATGAATCTGGTCTAGAATTTACGTGTAGCGGAAAAACGATACGGTTTGGTTTAAGTGCGATAAAAAACGTCGGGATAAACGCTATTGAAGAAATTATAACCAAGCGAAATAGTAACGGAAAATTTACATCGCTCAACGATTTCTTAAATAAAATTGACTTAAAACTTATGAATAAGCGTACATTGGAAAGCCTTATTAAAGCTGGCGCTTGTAGTAGTCTTGGCATATCGCGCAAACAGGCTTTGTTAAATTTAGAGCCTTTGATGGATTCGGCTTTACGGTTTCAGGCTAGCGAAGCGTCAGGCCAGTTAAGTTTTTTATCGCTTATAACCGAGGCATCTTTAGCCAATGAAGAAAAAATTATCGGCGATAATAGCGAATTTTTTGAAAGTCAAATTCAAGAAATGGAAAAAGAGCTTTTGGGTTTTTACATAACCAGTCACCCTTTGGCTCGGGTAGTTAATCGTTTAAAGTGGCTTACCACCCACTCTCTAAGTGAAGTTAATCATTTAAAAGAAGGTACTAGTGTAATTGTCGGTGGACTAGTTAGTGAGATGACTAAAAGGCTTACTAAGCAGAATAAAGTTTTGGGGATACTCAAGCTAGAAGACCTTGACGGCAAAGTCGAAGTAGTTATATATAACGACTTGTTCGAATCGGTCGACCCAAGTTTGCTTACCAATTCTAAATTGCTGCTAATTAGTGGTAAAGTTAAAAAAAATGAAGAGAATATTTCGATCATAGCCCAAAGCTTAAGATATATCAATGATGCTAGTTTGGTTAATATATATTTAAATTCGCAGCAGACTTATAGCGACTTGCACAAAATTAAAGACATTTTAAATAAATTTAAAGGTTGTGACCCAGTGTTGATACATTTTAACCACCCCTTGTCTCCTAAAACTATCGTCGTCGGTAGCCAGTTTTGGGTAGAAGCTAATGATACTTTTAGCGGCTTTATCAAATCGGCCTTGCCGACTGATGTAAGGGTTAAAGTTGAAAAAGTGTTGTTGTAGTTAACAAACTTAATAATAAATTTTCTAAAATTGGCTTAGGCTGTATTTTATTTTTATCGTAAAGTCCTTATTCTGGTTGATTCTGAGCTAGTGCAGAAAAATATAGGGAATTAAAATATAAGACTTAAGATTAAAATTTAGTTATTTTCTAGAAATTGAAAAATAAAGGGTAGTAATTCGCTAAATTTATAATATAATTTTTTTTCATGCTTAAATTACATGGCTATATATTTTTTTATGTTTAAAAACAACTACATATAAATTAATTGACTTACATTACTTAATAAGGAGCTTAAAATGTTCGGACCACATTTAATTATTGAAGCTTATGGCTCACCTAAAGATTTGCTTAGTGATCTTACCCTTATGAGTAATGTATTAGAGAGTTACCCCGCCAAGCTTAACATGACCAAAATAATGCCCCCTTATATTTTTCCTTATCATGGAACTATTGAAGAAGACTGGGGTGTAAGCGGTATCGTTTTAATTGCCGAATCGCATATTTCTATACATACTTTCCCTGAAAAAGGCTTTTTAACCCTGGATATATTTTCTTGCAAAGAATTCAACGTAGAAAATGCTATAGAATTTTTCGCCGATAACTATAAACCGTTAAGTTACGACCATAAGTTAATCATGCGTGGCCGAGAATTCCCGCGCGATATGGCCAGGGCTACCGGTATCATAAATGACGAACGCTTGCGTTTAACGCCTTTAAAAATGGGTTAACTAAATGTTTGTTTCAATTAACCATATACCGGTAACTAGCGGTCGCAGTGAAGATTTTGAGACTTTGTTCAAGAATCGAGATAGGGCAATCGAGTCATTGCCAGGATTTGTAAGTATCGACATATTAAAGCCAAGTCAAAAATTTTATCATGGTGAAGCCAGTGATGACAACAACCCTAATGAATACCAAGTTTTAACTAGATGGCAGGATGAAGCTAGTTTTAAAAACTGGCTGGCTAGCGACGAGTTTAAAAAGTCACACTCTAAAGAAGTCGACCGCAGTATCTTTGCTGGTAAAAGCTATTTGACCTTGCACCACACTATTGATTGATATTACTTTAGATTATTAATGGTATCAGTTAGGTTCGTTATATTGGTCTTGACCGTCATATC
>JAJYFO010000042.1 GCA_021785395.1 bacterium
AGTGAGCCGTTTGTTTTATATCCTGAGGATTTTGCTCCTATTCACCCTCAGATTGCTGAGCAGGGGATAAAGTCTGCCATCTTTATTCCACTGTCATATCATAACAATGCTATTGGTGTTTTGGCTGAGTAAACTGGGCGCATAAGGTGGTGGCGGAGGGATTAGATAATTATTATTTTTTCGACAAACGGCACTGTGATGGCGTAAATTATGGCCAGCTTTCATCTGGGTTTTGGCCTGACTAGCGTGAACCGAAAGCGCTAAAACAGTTAGTAAGGTTAGGTATTTTATTTTAATCATATTGTATTTACTGATTAGGGCGATATTAATTATAGCTAGATACCATATATATCATACCCTTAAAATTCGTCGATAAACATTAAAATTGGTTTAAAACTTTCCAGGTTCAGCTAAGACTATACTGTATTTTAATGTTATAATCGTACTTTGGTTTAAATTTAAAAATAAACAAATAAATGGGTACTCATGAGAAAGCATAGTCTAAGCAATATTTTAAGAGCTGTTTTTCTTGGTCTTTCCATTTCTAATATGCCATTTGCATTGGCAGGCAGCTTAGAACACATCAAAAATGTCTGGGTTGATAAAAAGCATAATTTGGTAATTGACCTAGAAATGCCTAAAAACCAGTTCCCTGATATGCCTTCGATGTTAGTCGTACCTGAACCTAAAAAAAGAATTGTCATCGATTTTAATAAGGCTCGTTTTGACGAAGCTACTATGCCAACTAAAGTTCAGCTATTAGACTATTTCACCAAAATTTTCAACGGCGTTGAAAAAATAGACTTTCTAACCATTGACGACAACGACACAAGTATGGCCAGGCTTATAATTTATTTCGATAAATATACCGACGTAAAACCCCAAGTAGAAGGAATAGATTTGAGCCATGTAGTCGTTAATTTGCATGCCAGTTTAACTGACCCAGATTTAGCAACTTATAAATCAGTCTATAAAGAACCCCTCGTCAAATACGGCTATTATCCTTATCATAAGTACGACGCCGAAAATAGCGAAAAGGTTGCTTCGTCTGAAAATATGTTTTTGAACGACAATAATAGCGATAAATTAATAGCCTTAGCGCCCAGAACCAACGAAAACTCGACTGAAAGCCTGGATCCTAGTTATAGTAAAAAATACGAAGAAGATTTAGATAAATTAAACCAGTTAGCTATCGATTCGGATACAGCCGCAGGCGATATAAGCCAAAAGCAAGCTGTTAATAGATTTGGTAATAGGTTTGGGCGTAGGCCTGACTCTAAAACCGCTAATTTGGCTTCTAATAATGTTGTAAATAAGCAAGCCGCTCAGAATCTATTTAATTCAGACGAAACGCCGACCCAGGGAGGATCTTACACTACAGAAAGTATAAATGGTGATAATTTAAACGCTAAAACCGCTGATAATAGTCTGACTAGCCAAAGTGCTAAAAAAGTCGATACCCATTTGTCAGATAAAAGAACCAGTCGAAGTTTATTTACCGACCTGTCTACGCAAGCTAAGTCGACTAGTAATATAAGCCAAAATACAGCTGATAAAGACGACTTTGACTTTGGTGTGAGACCCAGTAACCCAAGTATCCCGCTTGATTTAAAGCCGCCTATCGCAACCGAATCGGATAATGAATCGGCTACAGATAATGTCAACCATAAGCAATCAATGTTTTTAACGGATAATTTAAATGCGCCGTCAACTGGTACTTTTGCAAAGCCAGTTCAAAAGACCCAGGCCAGGAAAGAATTTAGTAATCAATCTAAGTCAACAGTAAATAGTGATACCGTTTCTAGCGAGTCGAGTAAAACTGACAAATCTGCCAAGGCCTCGTCGCAAAATTCTTACCAAAAAAGTCTAGAAAATTCTAAAACACTAACGGCTCGAAAAGACAAGGCTCTAAAAGACTATAACGAAGCCGTAAAATACCATATGGCCGGAAAATTAGACCTTGCCCAAAAATACTATCTACTGTCGATTAAAGCTTACCCGGATTTGGCTGAAAGTCACAGTAATTTGGGTTTGATATACAATCAAAAACACGATTATGTAGACGCTATGGTCGAATTCAATCGAGCCATAGCTATAAACCCCAACGATGCGATAACCTATAATGGTATCGGAGCGACTTTAAGAGCCAAGCAAGACGTCGATGGAGCTATTAAAAATTGGCTCAAAGCCTTAAAACTCGACCCGAATTTAGTGATCGCCTATTTTAATTTGGCCAGTGCCTACGAAGTCGAAAAAGACTACAACAAGGCAATTGGCTGCTATCGCAATGTTATTGAAAAAGACCCCAAAATGGGCGAAGCTTATTACAGGCTAGCCATGCTCTTGGAGCGCAAGGGCAAATACGCAGAAGCCATGCGCTATTTCAAAGAATCTTTAAAAGTAACTAATAATGGCGATTACATAGAAGACGCCAAGCAAAGGCTAGCTTACCTTGAGAGCAAAAAACTGTAATTGGGTTGGTTTCTTGCTTTGTTCCAGGTGATTGTTGTGCCTATTTTACTGGAAAGAAGTGAAAACGATAATTTTAGGTTGAGATTTATATTTGGCAAGATAGCCTAATTTTATCGATAAGTTTGGTCGTGCTGTACCCCTCGATTAACTTTAAATTTTCGACCCTGCCACCGTAAGACTTGACGGCTAAAGCTTCGGGCAATTCGTTTAAGTCGTAGTCAGAACCTTTAAAATAAATATCCGGCTTGATTAGTTCTATTAACTTTAACGGACTAGTTTCGTTGAATACGCAGACAAAGTCCACATAAACCAAAGAAGCTAGAGTATAGGTACGGTCAGCCTCTTTAATAATCGGTCGCGTATCACCTTTGAGCTGTTTTATGCTGGTATCGCTGTTGACCAGAACCACTAAATAGTCGCATCTGTGTTTAGCTTCTTCTATCGATTTTATGTGTCCAGTGTGCAAGAGGTCGAAACATCCGTTGGTAAGCCCAATAGTCTTATTTTGCAAATTCAGTTTTTTAACTTCGTCTAGTAATTCTTGCCTGGCTAAAACTTTTCCCATTGAAATTTTCCTTAAAATTAGGACTCTTTTAAAGTTTCGCTTCTAAGTTCAAATGAACCTTTAGTAACGACAGTTTCACCAGGTTTCAACCCACTTATAATCTGGATGTAATCACCATTTTCATTGCCGACGATGACTTTTTGCTCTTTAAACTTATTTTGGCCTAACGGGATATAAACGACTTTATTGCCGTCAGCCTCTTGAACAGCGGTTTTAGGGACGCTTAGCTCGTTGTGTTCGCCGACGCATATTTTCATCCTGGCGTACATTTTCGGTTTTAAATGGTCGCCCACATTTTCTACTTCGGCTCTAACCTGTAGTGTTCTGGTTTCTTGGTTTACAGAATCGGCTACGTAATTTAATTTGCCGTAAAATTTTTGGCCGGGAAAACTGTCTAATTCAAGTTCGATAGGCTCGCCCTCTTTAACCAGGGATATGTCTTTTTCGTAGACGTCGGCTTTTAGCCAGACGGTTTTGAAATTACCGACGGTGAATAATATTTTAGAAGGGTCTACCAATTCGCCCAAATTAACGTCACGCTGGATTATAATGCCGTTAGTAGGCGATAAAATTTTAACGACCGAATTGATTTTTTTTGTCTTGAGCAAATTATCTATTTGACCGCTATTTACGCCTAATAATTCTAGTTTCTGTAAAATTGGCTCGGTCTGTAGTCTTAACTTTTCGTTCGATAAAGAAATCGTCGCTGCCCTTTTGGTGCGAAGCGTTTCTAAATTGATTTTATCTTTGTCGTACTGCGTTTTAGCAGCTTCGTAGTCGGCTCTTGAAGCTATTTTTTCGTTTACCAAAGATTCCATTCTTTTATAGGTACTCTCAGAATACTTGATTTGGGCTTGCCCTGATGAAATATCTGAATCTATTTGGATTAAATTAGACTTTAAATCAGCCAGAACCTGTTGTTGAGCCTGGAGTAAGTCTGATTCGGCCTGTTCTATATCCTGGCTTATCAGCGTCAAAAGGGTTTGGCCAGACTTGACGTGGTCGCCGATATTGGCTAGCACCTGGGTGACCCTGCCTGCTACCGTTGACGTTACTTTAGTCGTTAAATTGGCGTTGGCCAGCACTTCTCCGGTGGTTATAACTTCGCTGTCGATAAGCCTGTAACTAGCTTTGCCGTATTCTATTTTTATATCTTCAAGGCTATCCGGGCTTACCGAAATTACGTTTATTCCACTATCAACCGTTGTCTTAGGCGCTTTAACATCTTCTTGGGTATTTTTTTGGCAGCCCGAAATGCATACGCCTAAAAGCACAAGGAATAATAAAGCGTTTAAGTTGTTTAACCTTTTAAAACGTCGTTTCATGGGTGCCAGCCGTAATTAATTTTATGGTTTATGGGTAGGATTTGGCGCTGGTTTTGTCGTGGTCTTGTCATTAGCTGTGTCTGGGTTTTTTTTACTTGAAGCGGATGGCCGCGTCGCTTTGTTATTAGCTGTATCTGGTGTTTTTTGTCCAGAAGCTACTGGTGCTGTTACTTTGCCTGCGGCTTCTTTATTTTCTTGTTTCACTTTGTCTTCGACAACGGCCATAAAATCGTTCGATAGTACAATTTTGGCTGTTTTTCGAGCATTTTCTAGCCAGGCGGCCACAGCAGTTTGCGCTTTTTGCTGGGTTAGAGCCTGGGTTATATAGTCTTTAACTTCACTCAAAGGTAAGTATCCGCTTTTTTCTTTGTCGACTAACTCGACTATTTGGTAACCTATAGCCGTTTTGAAAATTTTGGGGCAGAATTGGCCATTTTTTAGTTTGCCTATTTCAGTCGACATTTCAACTGGCATAGCAGCTATTTCAACGAATTGACTGCCTTTATTAGTGGTGTCAGATTCGATAAAAATGTCTTTTTCCTTATTAGGATTTAATTTATCTAGGCTTACGCCTTTTTGTATTTGCGCCATAATGGCGTTGGCTTTTTGTCCTTGCTGCGCCATATAGGCTTTTTCTTTATCAGCTAGTTCTTTGGCGTTAGCCTTGGGAAATTTTTCCTTTAGCTGGGTTTTTATGCTTTTAAAGCCAGGCCCATCAGACTGTGGTGCCAAAACAAATATTTGTTTTAATTTAACCCTGTCACCGTGTTTGAATTCGCTTAAGTGTTTTTTGTAGAAATCGGCAATTTCTTCTTCGCTGACTTTGGGCTTGCCCACTATTTTATCTATTTCCTGCTGGATCAATTCCTGGTCGATGAAAGTATGTTTAAACTCGTTTTCGGTTAAATTGTGTTCACCGGCGACTTTCTTGATGTCGTTTTTGTGCTTGTAGTCAATGAAGTCTTGATAGGCATTTTTTTCAAAACCGTCTTTTTTACTTTGCTCGATTATTAAACTGGCGTTAATCATTTCTGGTAAAAGATTCTTTTCGATGTCGAGGCAGGCTACTTTAAACGCTAAGGCGGTGTCTAAAATCTGTTTGTCGAATTGTTTTTTATCAAAAGCTTTGGCTTTTATATCTTTATTGATAAAACTGCCTGGCGTGTCAGCAGCTACTTTAGCCTGTTTTAGGAGTTGATCTTTTTCGTCGGCAGATAGTTGAACATTATTTTTCTTCGCTAAATCGAGCAAGTGGTTTATCAATAAAGGGTTGGAAAGCATTTGGGTTTGGACACCAAGTTGTTTGGTTTTGAATTCTTCGCGGTACTGGCCTATGGTAATAGGCTCCCCGTTCACGGTAACGATTACCGTAGCATTGATCAATCTGGCTTCTTTTTTGTGGTCTAAAGATAATTTTTCCAGGTCGTCGATCGACGCAGGCTTGCCTTCAATCGGCTTATTGACAGGACTTTTATCATAGTCTAAGGTCGCTTTATCGGCTTTGCTGGCTTTGTCGCTGGCTGTTTTGCTGCCAGGATTCATCGTACAGGCAGTAGCTAGTAATGACATGCTCAAGGCCAGGGTAAAAATAATTTTTGAATTCACAATCTTAATCCTATTTAAATATTATTGTAGGGTAACAGTTTAAATTATACTTTATATAATTTTGGTTTGAAAAAATTTGAATAAATTAGTTACACTGCCGTAGCTGATTTACTCGTGCTCAGTATGGCTCTGATAAGCTCTTCGACAATGTCAAGTTGTTGAGCCGGGTTTAGCCCTTCACAACGCAGTAATATGTAAGGATGGGTTAAATGCTCAGACGGAATGCCTGGTTTGTAGACGGTTTTTAAGTTTAAATGCTTGGGTAATTTGTTTTGTATGGCTAACCACTCGGGCAGCCGGCAGTTTAGGAATAACCTGAGGCCAAGCATTTCTGGTTTAATGGCCAAAATATTGGCCTGGCTTGCCAGAAGCCTGATTTTGATAATCTTGACAAGTTGCATGGCTTCTTGCGGAGGCGTACCAAAGCGGTCCTGCCATTCGTCTAGGATTTTGTTGAGATTTGTTAAATTTTTAACGTCGGCCAGTCGCTTGTATTCGGTTATGCGCTGTTTGCCGTCGGGAACGTAGGTATCGGGTATAAGCGCAGTTATATTGATATCTACCTGGCATTCGGCGTCTTTTTCGATGGCCTGGCCTTTGACTTCGGCAATAGACTCCTCCAAAAGCTTGCAGTACAAATCAAAGCCCACAGCTAAGATATGTCCGTGCTGCTCGTGGCCCAAAATATTGCCGACACCCCTTATCTCCATGTCTTTTAAGGCTATCTGGTAACCAGAGCCAAGCGCTGAAAATTCACGTATGGCCTTGAGTCTTTCTTGCGCGTTGTCGACTAGAACCTTATTGGCGTTGTATAAACAGTACGCGTACGCTTGGACATTAGACCGACCAACCCGACCACGCAGCTGGTAAAGCTGGGATAAGCCAAGTTTATCGGCTTCGTCGATAATTATCGTATTGACGTTGGGGATGTCTAAACCCGATTCGATAATTGTCGTACAGACCAGAATATCGTATTCATGGCTCAAGAAGTCGAGCATGATGTTCTCTAGGTCTTTTTCCTGCATCTGGCCATGGCCTATGGCAATGCGCGCTTCTGGCACCAACTGAGATAATTCGTAAGCTACTTGCTCGATATCCTGGACGCGGTTATGGACGAAATAGACTTGCCCACCCCTTTCGATTTCGTGTAGAATAGCGGTTCTAACCAATGGCTGTTTGTATTCACCGACAAAAGTTTTTATAGGCGAGCGGTTGACTGGTGGCGTATTAATCACCGACATCTCGCGGGCTCCTGATAGAGCCATGTAGAGAGTGCGTGGTATCGGTGTAGCCGACATCGTTAATACGTCGACGATTACCCTGATTTGTTTAAGTTTTTCTTTATGCGCTACACCAAAGCGCTGTTCTTCGTCGATTACGAGAAGACCTAGGTCTTTGAAATTTATATCCTTTTGAATCAGTCGATGGGTGCCAACGACCACGTCAATTTCACCAGATGCTAGCCGTTTGATGACCTGGCTTTGCTCGCTGGCGGTCCGAAATCGGCTGAGCAGGCCGATTCTAATCGGGTACGGGGCAAAGCGTTCGCTTAGAGTGTTATAGTGCTGTTGGGCTAGAATTGTGGTAGGAACAAGTATGGCTGCTTGTTTGCCCGACATGACGGTTTTGAATATTGCTCTTAAGGCTACTTCTGTCTTGCCAAAGCCGACATCGCCACAGATAAGCCTGTCCATAGGTTTAGTCGATTCAAGGTCGCGCTTGGTGTCGAGGATAGCCTGCCATTGGTCGGGGGTTTCTTCGTACGGAAACGCTTCTTCCATCTCGAACTGCCACGGTGTATCCAGCTGGCAGGCAAAGCCTTCTTGTTTAGCGCGCAGCGCGTTTAAATTTAATAAATCGGTAGCGACGTCTTTGATGGCTTTTTTGACTTTGCGTTTGGTATTTTCCCATTCGGCTCCGCCCAGCTTAGATAGCCTGGGTGGGCTGTCTTGCGAACTTTTATACGCCGATAAAAAATTTATCTGGTCAACTGGTACGTATAGTCTGTCATCGCCAGCGTATTGTATAGCCAGGTATTCTCTTTGCTGATTGTCGACGGTTATGCGTTGGACGCCGGTAAACTGACCGATACCATTTTTTATATGGACGACATAGTCGCCAACGTTTATTTCGCTTAAATGCGTAAAGCGCTCAAATTGTTTGTCTTCTTTGGGGCGTCGGTAAATTATTGGGCGACGCTTGAGGCCAAAAATTTCGCTATCGGTGATTGATACCAGATTTATATCTTTTAGATGAAAACCACTTAAAAAGCCCTGTTTAATTATAATTACCGGATTGACAATATCATTATTGGCGTTTATTTCGTCAAATTCTGCCTGGCTGGTTAGATAATACGCTGGACAGTCCCATTCTCGCAATATTTCGATAATTCTTTGCGGCTGTTCGGTTGATACCGTAATTTTAAAACCGGACTGTCTTAGTTCTTTTACCTTTTGGGTAAAAGCGTCCATATTGTTGTTAAAGCGCTCACCCGGGCTACAGTCAAAATTTACGACCGAATTAGATTCGTTTGTAGAATCTGTTATGTCGAGCGCGAAAGAACTAAAAAATAATTTGGCGTAATCACTAAGCTGGGTGTGAAACTTCGCGTATGACTGGTGCAATGGATATGGTAAGGGTAAAAGCCGCCCACTTTCTAAGCCTTCTGCGTATGCGTGATTGAGTTTTTCTTCCTGGCTTTTAATGGAACTGGCGATAAGGTCCCATTCGTTTATGCCAATAATACAATTGGCGTTGAAATAGTCGATAAGCGTCGTCGCTTCATTGTATAAAAATGGAGCATAGTATTCTACCGACTCGCGGTAACTGCCAGAAGCCAGAGCAATTAAATCGTCTTCCATAACCGTGCGCAAGGTTTGACTAGCCGCTTCGTTCATTGCGTTTAAAGAATTGTTGAGCGTGCGGCCAAGGTTGGTGCGAAATTCGTCTTTAACGGCATTATCGCTGGGAAAAATGAACCAGTACCTTGGTGGTATCAAAGCCTGTTCTACCTGTTCGGTCGAGCGCTGGGAGTCGATTCTAAAGGTTCTTATGGACTCGATTTCATTGTCAAAAAACTCTATTCTAATCGGGTTTGAGCATGACGGATAAACGTCAAAAATATCGCCTTTGATACTAAATTCGCCTCGCAAGGTCACTATGTTTTCTTTGGTGTAACCCAATTTAACTAGTTCTAGGGCTAATTGTTGGGGTTCTATGACGTCTTTGACTTTAAGTTTAATAGTCGAGTCAAGCAGAAGTTTCTGGCTCAAAATACGCTGCAGAATCGCTGGTGCCGATACAATCGCTAATATTGGGCTATCTTGGTCTTGCGATAGTTTTAAGAGAAGGTCCATCTGATACGCTGTATTATCAGGCGAACTCAAGACTTGCTCGTACGGTGACACTTCGCTGGCTGGATAAAAATAGACTTTGTGGCTATTAAGATTCGATAATTCCTGGTACAGCTTTATGGCCTGGTGGTTATCGGGTTCAAAGATTATTAAAGTTTTTTTTAATTCCAAAAATAAAGTCGAAATAATAAGCGCTCGAGCTGAATCGTTCAGCCCTGACACGGTTATTTCCTTGAACTGACTGTTTTTGGCTAGGCGTAAAATCTGATTATATTTCGCACAATTATACAATTGCTTTTGAAAAATATCTTTGAGTTGGAATTTCTCCATAATTTAGTCTTAATGGGCAAACCGGTTAAAAAACTCATTATACCATATTTCTTGCCTATTCATAAGGACGACTTAGGCGTTTATGTTTATATATTAAAATTAAATTGTAAAGTTAACACTTCTTAAACAAAGCCTTATAATATATAATTTAATTGTTTTTAATTTAAAGTTTTTTCTGCTAAACACCTACTTCGATGCGCCTTAAAAATATAAAATTTGCTTACCTCCCCTTGGCTATAATCTTTCAAAGCCAGGTTTTCGGCCAGGTTGAAAATTATAACGACGCTAATAATAGCTCTGAAAATATCAATAGCCCAAGCCCTAACCCGTTGGGCGAAGCCACTGGCGAGGGTGAGGCAAATTTCCCGGTTAGACCAAGAAGAACAAAGCGGTATAGACACACGCCTGATTCGCTAGAAAATGCGCCAAGCCGCGATAATACTATTGTGCCAGGTAGCGATACTAGCAACGAGGCCGACCCAGTTAGTTCGATGGCGACTGAAACACCCGATGCTAATGCTGCCGTGAATGATGTAACGCCTGACTTGAAACTTGGACTTAATTATTTGGCCAGGCATAATTATCCTAAAGCCATAGCTGAATTTGATAAAGTCATCAAATACGACAGTTCCAGTTATGAGGCCATCAATCTGAAAGGAGTCTGTTACTTGCGGCAAGGTGACTTAGACTCGGCCTATACCGCATTTAAGCAGTGTTTGGCGATAAAGCCCGATTTTCTGGACTGCATCGACAATATCGCCAGCGTCTTAGCTCGCCAAAACGACTATAACCAGGCTCTGGGGTATTTTTTGCAGGAGTTAAAACTCGTTAGTAAGCCTGATGCTAACTTACTCGTAAATATAGCCGATTGTTATTTGGCTTTAAACAACGACAATAAGGCCTTGGAATACTGTAAAATGGCCTGCGCTAAAAATTCGCCAGGTGGCTTTAACCTTTTGGGGTGGATTTATTTCAAGCACGGCGATTACGACAAGGCTCTATCCAATATAAACCACGCAATCGAGTTAAGACCCAATTATGCGTTGGCCTACTACCACTTAGGTGAAATTCAGCGTTCGCTCAACGACAAAGAGCGGGCACTAGAAGCCTATAAAAACTCGCTTAAGTACGAAACTAACCCTAGGTACTTGTTTGACACAAAACAGACGATAGCCCAGTTGCAGGCAAGTTTAGGTGTCTCTCCTAGTTTAGCCAGTGGAAATATGACTGCCACAGGGCAAAATCCTGATTCTAACGCGGGTCCCATCGATTCAAAAGCGACCAACGTCAAACCCGACGTCAAAGAGGCCATCGCTCTCAATAACATGGCTTATGGTTATTTTCAGCAAAAAAACTACACTTTAGCCCTTGATATCTTCGAACAGGCCTTGACCAAGGCCGACTTAATCACTGTAAACTGTAATATGGCGACGGTTTACTTGGCTATGAAAGATTACAAGTCGGCCAAAAAATACTACACTAAGGCCATTGATCTAGCTAAAAGAAACAAAAAAATCTGCCCATTGGCCAATTTGGGTCTAGGTCAGGTGTATTATTCGACTAATAACGAAGCCGCTGCCGCTGAAGCCTTTAAACTAGCCATAGCCCAGGGCGGCGACAATACCGAATCGGTAGCTTATTACAATTTGGCTTTGATCTACGCCAAACAGTCTAACTTAGACATGGCAAGCCAGTATTTGGCCAAATACAAAAGTTTGTGCCCGGAAGATAAAACTGGAATTGATCTAGTAAGTAATAAAATTTTAAACCAACGGATAATAAATAAAGAGACGCACAAGTAAAGAACTTTCAAGTAAAGAACTTTAATATATATAAATTAAAATATTTAAATATATGCGCTGACCAAAGGTTGTAAAATACTAAAAAATAGGCTAAAAAAGGTTTAATTTTATGTCGCTTGATACTGCCGCAACTTGCCCGATAATCGATGGAATAGAAAAGAAACACTTTGACTTAAGTGAAACTGACGCATTGTCAACCTCAACACTGGTTAAAAACCGTGTCGCTGTAGCTATGAGTGGTGGCGTTGATAGCAGCGTAACGGCATTTTTGCTCAAGCAGATGGGTTATGAGGTAATCGGTGTAACCGGCTGGTTGGTAAAGTCTGGCAGCCGCTGCTGCGACACGGCTATGGTCGATGCAGCCAGAGTATGCGAGCAAATTGGCGTCGAGCACCATATTGTCGACCTTATAGCTAGTTTCAAGACCAAAGTTATGGACGAATTTCCTAAATCTTACGCCATGGGGCGAACCCCTCTGCCTTGCAGTTTATGCAATACCGAAATTAAGTGGGGGTCGTTGTACAGTTACGCCCAAAAAATTCTTAAAGCCAATTACCTAGCCACCGGTCATTACGCCAAGATTGTAAACGATGACGGCAACTTTAAGTTAGCTAAAGGTATTGACCTTACCAAAGACCAGTCCTATGTATTATGGGGAATAACAGCCGAACAGCTTGAACATACTTTGTTGCCGTTGGGCGATTATACTAAGGACGAAATTAGAAAAATAGCCACCGAAAATAATTTGGCCACGGCCAACCGGCCAGAAAGCCAGGATTTATGCTTCATTCCCAAAGGTACAACCGTTAAAGAATATTTGTCCAATTATATACCGCAAAATAAAGGCGACATTATTCATGTTAAAACCAACGATAAGTTAGGCAGCCACACAGGGTTTCACAATTTTACGATAGGTCAGCGCAAGGGCATTAACATAGGCTATAAAGAACCACTTTACGTCGTAAAACTCGATGGTATCAATAATATAGTCTACGTTGGTGGCAAGGACGATTTATACAGCCCAAGCCTCGAGGCCAGTGAGTGTAATTGGCTGATTCCCGAATTTGGCCAAAAAGATAAATTTGAAGGCCTGGCCAAAATTCGCTACAACGCTACCAGTCAATTGGCATGGGTTTATCCATTGTCCGAAAATAAAGTTCGCGTCGAATTTAAAGAACCACAAATGTCTATAACCAGCGGTCAGGTCTTGGCTGTTTATGACCTTGACGACAAGCATTTGATTATGGGTGCCTGGATAAACTAGAACCAGATAAATTAGTCTTAGATTAGACTTAGTCTTGGCTTTAAATCTTAGCCACTGGTGATTCTATATGCTCTGGGCGAAAGCCAAGACCTATCGTTGCGGCTGGAATTTTTTGCAGTTCGGGTATAAAATTTAAGAGTTTCATTAATGGTGGCAGTAGCTTAGGATAAAAGGGCTAGAAATATTTTATTGGTGTTAACTCATTTCCGA
Source organism: bacterium (assembly GCA_021785395.1). GTDB lineage: Bacteria > Cyanobacteriota > Vampirovibrionia > Obscuribacterales > JAKAZS01 > JAKAZS01. Next base: position 12,927 of record JAJYFO010000042.1, read on the forward strand.
ACTTATAACACCTTTAAATGTGTTTGGATAAACAAGCCATAATCATTTTATTGTGGTTAATTTATTTCAACTGACAATAATCATAAGCTATTTTACTATCAACCGTCTTATTAAAAGCTATTCTACTATAGGCAGTTTTACCGCACACACGATACGAGTCTGAAATATGTAAGATATTATCTAGTATTAGCGCCTGGCCGTACGCTGGCAGGCAAAGGTTAATCATTAACAATAAAACCCTGGGGATAATTTTGGACATAACGACCTCGAATTTAGAGAATTTATAGACTGAATTAATTAACTAACCGGTTAGTTAATATGATAAACCAAATTTAGTAAATTTGTAATTAAAAATTTTTAATCTTATCGACTGTTTTTAGTTATTCGTATTGTTGTGTTTTATGAAAACCTTGCTTTTTTTGGCTGCCAAAAATTGACTTATTGTAAATCGGATTATTGTTAATATAACAAAACTGGGAATTGTAACTAACACAGATAGTGCAAGGCCAATCCTTAATGACCTTGAAATCACTTCATCCCATAAATAACCATGAGTCGTTTGGGGGCGAAGTTTTTATTATAGTGGTGGTCACCACAAAAGTAGTTCCCATAACCAAGAAATACTGCTAGCAAGAAACTAACCGAAAGTCAGAGCAGTAAAGATAATAGAAGTGTTTTTAGCCAGTTTAACTATTTAAATCAAGATATAAAGCTATAAAATATTAAAATTTTAATTTTAACTATATTTTAAAAGATTAGGCGTTTTTTTTATTGATTTATACGTTAAAGTGAAAATTATTTGTCGGTTGTATTTAACTTATTTGATTACGACTTGGTATCAATCTTTAGAGATTATAGCTTTTTATTTTGTGATTTATTTTTTATTTTTATAATCAGCTTTATAAGTTTTTTTGTTATGTATGCCAAAAGGCGCATTATCATTATAAAAAAGAAGACAAGAATTGTAACTGTTATAGTGACTATAGTACCAATAATAACTGGTGCTCTAACCGCTGAATCGAATAAATAATCAGCCGGCGAAATTGATTCTCTGCCCCTAACCCATTTATGAAAATATTCAAAGTATAATATGTAGCTGATATAGGGTGCTGTTAACCATGCTAGTGAAAGTCCAAATAACCACGATGTTAAAAGAGTTTTGCGCCAGTCTAGCCGCTTTAGCCTGGTTGCAAACGTGTAAACGGCTAAAACCAGGAAAGTGAACCCGATGCAAGCTCCTGCACAAACATACGCTGTTTCTATGGTTCGGCTACGGTAAAGCAAGTTACTCACGCAGATGAATTGTTCTTTGGGGTCAACGACGGGTATCGGGTGTTGTTCAACCATGTAGTTGACAACATTGCTGCCAAGCCAAGTACCCACCAACCAGCTGAGTAAAAAGCCTGTTAATAACCATTTCATGTTTGTAGTAATTAATTTTTTTTCTGGTTTCATTTAAAAATTCTAGTTTTGACCAGTATTCGATTTATATTTTATACGATTACTAGTTTATTTGGTCAATTTTTTTAGAGCAAATACTATTTTTGAATTCTGCTCATTCTATCTAGCCAGTTGCAAACCGCACTCGTGTGTTTAGATTTGGCCAGAACCGGATTTGTCGGAAGCAACGCTGGTATAAAATTCTTTGGATAATTGGGCATTTTTTCTGCTTCATCCTTTGGTATCGGGTGTTCATGCTTGGTATCGTTTTTGGCAAAACAAACGTCGGGGTCGTAGCTGTATATAAGATTTAGTTCGTTCGCTGGGATATTGTGCCTTTCGTACATTTTGGCGTTGTGGGCAAGGTTGGCGGCTATCAATGCTGAAGCCAGGTTAAGGTTGAGCAGAACTTTGCTTTCGTCGCCAAGTTTATAGCCGTTTTGGTCTAAAAATTCTTTAAAGCGAGGAAATTCTTGGCGGTCTTTTAAGACCCCGTTTTCAGAGATTTGGCTGTAGCCAAGTGTAATGTCTTTATTGTCTTTGTGAACCAAGGAACCGATAATTGGAATACTGGTAGATCGTACTGTATTGTCTTCTATTCGGTCAACAACGCTATAATTATATAATTCATTAGCTAAAATCGCCTGGCTAATTTTTTTGAACCTGTCTGGGCTTAAACCGGCTTTAGTTAGTTCCGGAAACATTTTTATTGCATCCGGCCAAGCCTGATCGCTGATGCGGTTGACCGTGTCAATTTCTTTGTGTGTAAACGGTTGCTCAGGTATGTTAACTGGCATAATGCCAAAAGTTTTGGCTAGCGGAGCTTCTAAAGTATGAAAGACAACAGTCGCAGATAATTCGCTCGGCATAGTGTCACCGGTTTTAACATAGTTGACGCTAGCTTTTGCCGCGACTTTAGATTTTTCCGAACCAGTCTGGGGTTCTAATACTTTGCCCTGGACTTGTTCCTGACTTTGTGAGCCTAAAATTTTAAAGCCATTGAGTTTTTTGTTCGTTTCTTTAGATAAACCGGGCAACGCTTCTATAGAAGAATCACTTTTGACTGGTTTCAATTTATCAAAAAATCTATTATCGCCCATAATAAATTTCTCGTTTAAATAATTAAATTTTTCATCTATCTAACTGGCATGCTTTTATTATTTTATCAAGAAGCTCCAAATCCTTAAGCCTTAGGCTAGAAAATTTAATCTTGCCAAGGACATCATTAACTTTTGCCCTCGTGATTTTATAATAGGTTTGAAATTCCCTAAATTAATATATCCAAATACGCGTCAAATTTACCAAAGATTTGTTAGCAATATACATATCGATGTACCATTGTTTTGTTAATTACTAACAATAATTTTGGGCATAACGACCTCGAATCTAGAAAATTTATAGACTGAATTAATTAATAAACCAAATTTGCCAAATTAGTAATTCAAATTTTTTAATCTTTTTTTCGACTGTTTTTAGTTATTCGTATTGTTTTATTTTATGAAAACCTTGCTTTTTTGGGCTGCCAAAAATTGACTTATTGTAAATCGAATAATTGTTAATATAACAAAACTGGAATTGAAACTAACATAGATAGTGCAAGGCCAATCCTTAATGACCTTGAAATTACTTCATCCCATAAATAACCATGAGTCGTTTGGAGGTCGAAGTTTTTATTATAGTGGTGGTCACCACAAAAGTAGTTCCCATAACCAAGAAATACTGCTAGCAAGAAACCAACCGAAAGTCAGGGCAGTAAAGATAATAGAAGTGTTTTTAGCCAGTTTAATTGGTTAAATCAAGATATAAAGCTATAAAATATTAAAATTTTTATTTTAACTATATTTTATGAGATGATTAGGCGTATTTTCTTATTGATTTATACGTTAAAGTAAAAACTATTTGCCGCTCGCGTTTAACTTATTTAATTGCAACTTGGTATCAAATTCTTGATATTATATTTTTTTATTTTTGGTTTTATTTCTCATTTTTATAATCAGCTTTATAAGTTTTTTTGTTATATATGCCAAAAGTCGCATTATCATTATAAAAACAAAGACAAGAATTGTAACTGTTATAGTGACTATAGTACCAATAACAGCAGGAAAGTTAACCGCACAAACTAATAAATAATCATCGGGTGAAATTGACTCTCTCCCCCTAGCCCATTTATGAATATA
>JAJYFO010000043.1:0-12289 GCA_021785395.1 bacterium
TATTTACAGGTAATAAATCATGAAAATATACTTTAGCATTTTTAATTTCAAAGAAGTTTGCGTATGTTTTAACGTCTAATAAATCAGAAAAATTCCAGATTTTATTACTTATTCGATTAGCGTGAATTGTGGGGTCAGAGAAACTTAAAAATTTAATTTTAATTTTACCCTTAATAAGAGGTTTCAATTCGATACCGACTTGGGCTTTTTTTGAATTAAGAAAAACTGTTTTGTCTAAATCCAAAATTTTTAGATTGTCGACACCAATGTAGATACCTTTTAGGTTAAAACTTAGAAATAAATGGCTAAATAAGATCTGCCTATGAAAAGTTCGTTCAACTTGGGCTTCTATATTGTTTCTGATCGATTTAATGTTTACGAATTGGCTTATTAGATAAATTACAAGAACTATGGTCAGTAAATAAAACCTTGCAATATATAATTTATTCAAGATTTTTTTACAATAAGTTGTTATTAATTGCATATTTTACAAGACTTGCTCTATTTTCCAGATTTAATTTACGTTTTAGTTTAGATATTCTGACTTCACATGTACCAAGTGTTATACTCATCGCTTCGCTAATTTGTTTATTAGACATGCCTTGGGCTATGGCTCTTAAAATTTCAATTTCTTTTTTAGTGAACTGTACGTAGTTTTCTTTCAATGAATCACTTTGTTGAGTAAGGAATTTTGTAATTGAAACTACAGATGTCAAATCGTTGCATAGCGCTGATAATTTATCGACAGTTTTACTGTGTGCGTCTACCAGCTGGTAAAGTTTGGCCTGACTAAGCGCTATTCCCAGCTGACTGGCTATGCGTTTTAGTAAAGCCAATTCAGATTGGTTCCAGAATTTAATTTCATCGGTATGATCGATATAGATAAAGCCCATAAGATTGCCACGGTAATTAAATGGTATCAGTACTAATGATTTAATATCATAATATTTCATTTCGTGCTTGATATTGTTGGCGTAAGAGAAAGTATCGTCGTGTAAAACTACTAAAGGATCATTATCCTGGTCCATTAGAAGTAAGTCTAGGTAGCTTGTAAATATGGGGCTTTGTTCGCGGATATTTTTAAGTCTCGATTTGGAGAAACGATAAGAAACCGGAATATTAGAGCGGTTATCCTGTTTTAGGCAGATTATTACGCGGCTTGACTTAAACGTTTCTTGAATCATTTTGCTAAGATTTTCCAGTATTTCGTCGTATACTAGCGAACTATGAATATTCATGATAAACTTGTTCAAAGTCGACTCATCATTAGAAGCCTGTTCTATTTTGCTTAAGGATTCTTGTAATGACTCGATTAAAAGCGACCTTTGAATATTAGTTGTTATTATTCTGGGTAAATAGCGGTCAAATTCGGCGTGCTTGGTAATAAAATCGCTGGCCCCAAGGCTTAATAACTTTAATGCGTGGTTAGGGTCGTCGATGTCAGTAATTACAATTATTGGCAAATTGGGGTATTTTGTATGTAAGCTACTGAGTATTTTTTCATTATCGTCATTACCTGTTTCAAAATCATAAACGACAGCGTCAAAAGGTTTAGACCTCAAAAATTCGATATTTAATTTTTTCATCAATATTACTTCAACATCGTACAAAGACGATTGCTGATTGACTTTTTGAGCCAATAAGTCTAAAAGTTTTTTGTTATTACCAAGAAACAATACTTTTCTCTCACGGCTATTCATTTCCATCGACATATTTTTTCTGGCCTTAAATAAACAGGAGTTGAAGTTATCTTATCCATCGACGTAATTTAAAAATTCTATTTTAGGCTAAACTAGATGTCCTGAAAAAATTACCGGTTGCCTACCACGTTGAACGTACACGTTTACTACTTTAGAAAATTTACTCAATTTTAAATCGGTAATATCTAGCCAATAAGGCAAAACTTCAGGATTAAAATCAAGTTTGACCGGTTGAGAATTATTTTTATCAATATAGTCACCGGTAAGCTTGATATCAACATCTTGAAAATTCTCTATTTCATAGTTTAGCAAATAACCTAATAAGCTATTGTCTAAAGAATATACTGGGATTTTGCTATCATTACTTGTCATAAAACTTACCCTAATGTGAAATGTGTGTTGCGAAAATGTGTGTTGCGAATTTAATTACATTATCAATTTTAACTTACTTAGCCTAAAATTGACGCTGTGAATTAATAAAATATATGATTTTAGATTGTAAAGAATTAACAATACGTTTTAATGTTAATTTGGCTTAATTTTTAGCTTTAAGTTACATTCAATTTAATAGAATAATTAGTCTAGCTAAATTTTTAAATTTAGCTTTATAATAAAGTAGTTAATTACATTTTAAAAGGAGTTTTGCTATGGCCTACACCATTGTTGCTGATGTATGTGAAGGTATTGCAGACTGTATTCCAGTTTGTCCAGTTGAATGTATTCATTGGGCTGAAGGAAAAACAAATGCTAAGGATACAAAGTATACTTATATCGATGATAGTACTTGTATAGATTGTGGCGCTTGTCTTTCTGTCTGCCCAATTGAAGGCGCTATTCTAGATGAATGGAAACCAGAATTGCAAAAACCTTAATTTTTGTTTTATTTTTATACGAGTTACATAAAAGAAGTCAGGCTTTGACCTTTAAAGCTTGACTTCTTTTTGTATATTTAACCTTTACAAAGAATTGTAAAGGTTAAATAAGTCTTTGTAAAAACCAGCCTTAACGTAAAACTTTTTTTATAAAACTAATTATTTGCCAATTCAGCCGGTATATTATGTTAATATATTGACTGAATTAATAGTAAAAATAGAACAATTAAATCTCAAGGATGAATTAATTATGTTATCGGCTAGCAAAAAAGTGAAAATTATCGAGACTTTTCGTCAGAACGTTAAGGATACTGGTTCACCAGAAGTTCAAGTTGCTCTTTTGACAAATTCTATAAACGAATTAACAGAGCATTTACGCACTCATAATAAAGATTTTAACGCCAGGCGCGGTTTACTTATGATGGTTGGTAAACGTCGTCGATTTCTTCAATATCTCAACTCGCAAAGTCACGAAAGATATCGTAAGTTGATAGATAGTCTGAATATCCGTCGCTAAAGAGAGCTTATTTGTTTTATTTATTAATTGCTGGCATCTGTAGGTGCTAGTCTAGATTATTATAGTTTTATTTGTCAGGAGAAAATCTGTGTCCAATGATGTTATGACTAGGGAAAATACCGTAAAAATTGAAATTCAAGACAAAACGATCGAAATTAGAACCGGAAGGCTGGCTAAAGGAGCTAATGGAGCCTGCGAGGTGGCCTGTGGTGACACTGTCATACTGGTTACTTGTTGTGCTAGCAGCGAACCTAAAGAAGGTATCGATTACTTCCCATTGTTGGTTGATTTTGAAGAAAGAATTTACAGTGTAGGGCGAATACCTGGCGGGTTTAACCGACGCGAAGGTAAGGCTTCGGACAAGGCCATACTGACTAGCCGCTTGATAGACCGGCCGATAAGACCGCTATTTGACTATAATTATCGCCATGACGTGCAAATTAACGCTTTGACATTGTCTTGCGATCAAGACAACCAACCTGACGTTTTAGCGATATTAGGGGCTTCTTTAGCGATAGAACTGGCCGGACTTCCTTTTAAAGGCCCGATAGGAGCAGTAAGAGTTGGTCGAGTCGATGGTCAGTTTATCGCCAATCCAACTTTTAGCCAGGCTGAAAAATCAGATATGGACATGGTTGTGGCCGGAACTAGTAATTCAATAATGATGGTTGAAGCTGGCATGACTATGATTTCAGAGTCTGTTGTTCTGGAAGGTATCGAATTCGCCCACGAAATTATTAAACAGCAGGTTAAAGCCCAGGTGGATTTATGCCAAAAACTTGGTATAAAAAAACAAACTAATCCAGTAACTGCTGAAAACGCAGACTTGGTCAATTTAATTAAAGAATTAGCTACCAAGCCACTCAAAGATTCTATGCACAACGTCAAGGAAAAACACGTAAGGCAAGCTTTCTTGGACGAAGCCTATAATAACGTGATGGCGCATTTAGAGGGTCTAGCCGAAGATAACCCATTGAAGGCAATTAGCTCCAAAGAAGTTAAATACTACTTAGAAGAGCTTGAAGCTAAACTTATGCGCGAACAGGTTTTAACTACGGGAATAAGAGCCGATGGTAGGCGATGTGATGAAATTCGTCCAATTACGGTCGATACTTCGATTTTGCCAAGGGTGCATGGGACCGGTTTGTTTACCCGTGGTACCACTCAGGTTTTATCGTGTCTTACCTTGGGAATTAACATAGACGCTCAGAGACTGGATACCATTGATCCAGTAAAAGAAAAGCGCTATATGCACCATTATAATTTTCCCGGTTTTTCAGTGGGTGAAGTCAAGCCATCTAGAGGACCAGGCAGGCGTGAAATTGGTCATGGTGCCCTGGCCGAAAGAGCACTTATACCAGTATTACCAGATGCCAAAGATTTTCCGTACGTTATCAGAATAGTGTCAGAAGTTCTTGAATCCAATGGTTCGACCAGTATGGCGTCGACTTGTGGGTCGACTCTGGCTTTGTGCGACGCTGGTGTTCCGATAACCGATATGGTAGCTGGTATAGCTATGGGTTTAATCTTCGAAGATGATAAATTTGCTATATTATCTGATATTCAAGGACTAGAAGATTTTTTAGGTGATATGGACTTTAAAGTTACCGGCACCAGTCAGGGTATAACAGCCTTACAGATGGATATTAAAATAGAAGGAATTTCCGTCAACGTCATGAAATACGCTCTAGACCAGGCTAAACGCGGTAGGCTTTATATATTAGATAAAATGAAAAGCCATATCGACAAACCTCGAGCTGAATTATCATCTTTTGCGCCTAGGTTGATTTCCATAACTATCGATACGAATGATATTGGCACTGTAATAGGACCTGGTGGAAAAATGATCCGCAAAATCATCGAAGAAACCGGAACTAGTATCGATATTTCCGACGATGGAACGGTTTTAATCGCTTCGGTCGATAAACTTGGTGGTGAGTCGGCCAGAGACTGGATTCTTAGATTGGTCAAACGTATTCAAGTCGGCGAAGTATACGCTGGTAAGGTTACACGTATTATTCCGATGGGGTGTTTTGTCGAAGTTTTGCCAGGTAAAGAAGGCATGGTTCATATATCCCAGCTCGAAAATAGGCGTGTGGAAAAAGTTGAAGACGTAGTAAGCCTTGGCCAAAGGGTTATTGTAAAAGTCAAAGAAATCGACGACCGCCAAAGGGTCAATTTGACGATGAAAGGTGTGAGTGAAGACGAAAAATTGCAGTTTGACTAATATTTTTTGTTAGTTAGGGCAATTCTAGCAGCAATAATGTTCAATAATAGAGTTAGCGAATTTAACCGAGAGTGTTTATACATTTACTTTATTATGAGCTTTGGCTGGTGTTCTTGTGCTTGTATGGCTCTGGCTAAAAGTCACGTTCGCCATCATAAGACTAAGTCTATTAAACACACAAAACGGTATCATAAATCTTCTAGGCTAAAACCTCAGGTTAGTTTGCTTAAGCCCAAAGATAAACAGATTGAAATTAAAAACCAAGAAGAGGCTCTAAAATTAGCCCAAAATCAAAAAAAATTAAACTTAGCCTACGAATTATACGATTCAGCGTTAAATTATAGCTTGAATAATAATTTTGCGGCAGCCATTGAAAACTTGAATAAAGCCCAGGCCATTTTAAACGATTGTAATAGTCAGGGTATGGTTTTAAGCAATTACTTAAACAGCGATTTGGCCAATTTTTACAGACGAAGTCAAAACCCCGAAATGGCCAGAAACATCACCGATAAGAATTTAAGCAGCGATAACTATTTTTCTAGCGAAGATTATATTAACTATATATATCTTTTGCTGGAATTAAATAAAACTGACGAAGCCATGAATTATGCAAACTTGGCCCATACTAAATTCCCAGATAATTTGACAATAAAATTACTTTTTGACAAAATTAAACATTGACTATAACCTATTTGTAAATGCCTAATTCTAAAACACAGTCAGCCAAGTTTTTAAAACCTTCTTTTAGTATAAATCTTATTAACATAGGAATTATCGGCGTAATTTTATTGATACAGTTGGTTTTGGCCTATAATCAGCTAAAATTTAACCGCGCCGAGGTATTTTTTGCCGAATGCGCCAGAGAAATGGTCTTAAAATCTAATTTCATAACACCGCTGTTTCATGGTAACCCTTTTTTTGATAAACCGATTTTAACTTATTGGCTAATTATATTAAGCTTTAAAGTATTTGGTCAAAATCATCTAGCCGCTAGAATACCTTCTATCTTGGCTAGTTTACTCATAAATATTAGCCTGGTTTTTTTCTTGAAAAAAAATTCACCACCCAAACTTAGCTCATACGTAATTCTTATTTTAAACTCGGCGCTTTTATATCTATCTTTTACGGTTTCTTGCATGTCCGACATGCTATTGGTCTTGTTCGACACTTTGACTTTAATTTTAATGTATTTAGCCGTTCAAAAAAATCAGTCAAGATACTTGTATTTGGCTAGCGTTTCGATGGCCTTTGCCTTTTTGGTTAAAGGTCCGGTTGGCGTAATTTTGCCCGGTTTGAGCTTCCTTGTTTATTTAGCTATTGTTAAAAAACTTAATTTTTTAAAACCTAGACATTTCTTGTGGGCAGGCCTTATTTTCTTGCTTTTAACTTTACCCTGGTTTGTTCTGGTTTACCTTAACTGCGGTATTGGTGCCATTAATTACTTTTTCTTCCACGAAAATATTTCTCGCTATCTTGGCTCTAACTACGACACTCATAAACCCATTTATTTCATGTTAGAAGCCATGTTTTTAGGTCTTTTACCCTGGTCGCCCTTTTTGCCAATCGCTTTTTATAATTTTTTACAAGACTGGTTAAAGCGCAAATCTGACCAGTTCGAATTATTCGCCTGGATTTTTACGATTGTGTTGATTGTGTTTTTCTCGTTATCGCGGGGAAAAATCGATTATTACCTTTTGCCGATTTACCCTTTAATGGCCGTTATTATTGGCAAAAACTTATTAAAGGCTAATGGCGATAATTCTTTATACGCTTATGTGTACTCATTTTTATTGTCGATAGCTACATTGACTGTAGCTGTTTATGTAACGTGTATAGCTAAATTTAACCAAAACGCCAATATATTGCTAGTTTCACCTTTTGTAATTTTGTTTTTAGTTAGTTTGTATTATTTGGTCAAAAAAAAGCTGGAAATGGCTTTTACTACTAATTTCATTTGTATATATGCTTTAAATATCGTTTTTGCCTTTTACGTTCTGCCTAATTTGAATAAATTTATGCCAGCGATACAATACGGCAAACAACTGGCTTTGACCCATAGTGTTTTTAATTTGGGAATTTATGGCAGTATCCAAAATAAATGGTTTGATGAATTGACGTTTTCTACGCGTTGTCAGCCTGTTAGTTTGAATAATGAAGAAGAACTAAAAGATTTTGTCAATTCGCACAACAATGTATTTATCATCGGCACTAAATCTGAGCTGAATCGTCTTTTGACCAGTGTTCAAGGTTTGAAAATTATTCAGTCGATGCCAAACTTAAACCAGAGTTTGAACCCTGGTTACTGGTTCAAACACCATGACAAGGCTGTTAACGGCCAAGAATTAATGCTCATCGAGAAAAAGTAAATAAATTGGAGGAATTTTTGCCTTGCTTCAATATTTCAAGCCAAGAATTAATGTTTATCGAGAAAAAGTAAACAAAAGGTGTTAGCTCTAAAGCTAACACCTTTTGTTTTACACTAACTAATAAGTTATCCGTAATTAAACTTAATGGTTTACTTTATCACGAAATTCTTTGCCCGGTGAAAAGGCTGGTACCCTTTTGGCCGGTACGCTAATTTTTTCGCCTGGTTTTCTGGGGTTATTGGTTTCGCGAGCCTTACGTTCGCGTTTTTCAAATGTGCCAAAACCAACCATAGTAACGCGGTCGCCACTGGCAACGGCATGGGTTACTACTTCGGTAAAAGCAGCTAACATTTCTTCGACCATTTTCTTAGAATGGTTTGTTCTACTTGAAATTTCTGCAGCAAGTTCAGCTTTATTCAATTGAGATTCCTCCTAACATTCATATAAGTATCCACATATAATTAACTGAAATTTTAATTATATTAAACGTTCAAAACATATTTTACGGCATAAAATCCGGAAAAATTACATTTTTTCGTGATTTTAATTTATATATCTACAAAAGTTTGGAATACATATACATTTCCACCGGCAAAATTTAAAAAAATTTTATCTTATAATGCATTAAATTTATAATTACGGGCATAATATGTTTAGAAAAAGAATATTAAAGTCGAGGTTTTTTTATATGAGTATCCGTACAAGGTTACAGAGTTTTATCGAAACAAAGCAAAAAATTCAAATATGGTACGGAATGGGTTGTCATAATGTGTGTACAGGCAGGGTATTGTTTGTTGACCAAGACCATGTCGACGTAGAATCTTACGTCCACGATAACGAGGGTCAAATTAACGTCAAAAGGCTATTAATACCCATGCACCTGATTTTGCATATTGACATTACCTCAGCTGAAACCCTTGACGAGCCTGAAGTGATCTTAGAAGCTGAAAAGTACCTAACAACAAGCAAAACTACCAATGTAGCCAATGATAATAAGCCAGATAACAACGAATGGCCACAAGAAGCTTTAGTCAAGACGCCAAAACCGAGTATTGAGAAAAAAATTGAAACTAAGGCCAGCGATAGCGGTTTTTCCAATGAAAATTCCAAGGCGCATGACAACGGTAAGACGATCCAGGGTCTTAATGTTAGCGTAATTTCTAAGCTTAACGCGCTATCGGCCAATCGCTTTTCTCGCATGGTTTTAAGCCCCAGGGGGCTAGCTTTTGCCTGTGATAACTCGGTGTGGATAATTGAAAATTCCAATTTAACTGAATACGCCAGAATTCGGGGTAACAGTACGATTTCTGGTTTACGTTTTGACAAAAAAGGTATGTTATATATAGCCACGGTTCAAGGCACTGTTTACCGCATTGACCCATATAAAAGCGGTCGAATTTTGGCTCAACTGGACGGAGCTATGACTGGCGGTGGAACTTTCTTATCCGATATAGTACTTGACAACGAAGATAATTTGTTTGTGTCTAATTTCCCATCAAATACGGGAGGGATTTTCAAAATAGACAATCGTGGTAATGTCGTGAAATTTTTAGGCGGGTCCGGTCATGGAACACAGGGGCTGTATTTTCATAATCAAAACAATAAAGCTTGTTTATGGTCGCTAGAACACGGCAGTGGCTGTGTGGTTAAATATGGTTTAAATGGTCAGGAGCTAGCCAGGGTAAATATCGCCGAACCTGAGTCGTTTAATTTCTCGGACGGTTACGACGGCAATTTGGCTATGGATAAATTAAACAATTTGTACGTGAGCGTGGGTAAAGCTGGTATAATCATGTCTGTCAATGAAGATTTAGAAACCAATATTGTTTTCCGTGACCTGCTCAATCCAACTGGTATAACATTTGGTGACGACGACTGTCTTTACGTATTGGAGTCGGGTAAGGCCAGAGTAATCAAAATTAACGTCTTAAATGGCCAAGAAAGTAAGTTTGAGGCTAAAATAGTTAATTAAGATGTTATACATTTTATTTTAGTCTGGCGAATAAAAGACTATTTAGTATTTTTCCGTTTTTGATAACATTATTCTTTAAAATCCCTTCTTGTACGTAATTACATTTTTGCAGCACTTTTTGCGAAGCTATATTTGGCTCATAAACTTTGGCTTCGAGTCTTATAATGTTGTAGGTGTTGAAACAATATTGGGAAAATTCGTTTACCGCTTGCGTCATAATTTTTTTTCCCCAATATGAATATCCAAGCCAGTAACCAATTTCAGCTGTGAGTCGGTAAACGTCATCTTGAATAATGATACCAATACCGCCAATGGCTTTGTCGTTTTCGCAGATGGCAAAATGGGTCGAATTTTCGTTATTGGCCACTTCGTAAAGCCATTTGAGCCCTTCTGTTTGGGTATAGGGATAGGGAAAAGCGTCGCGCATAAAGGCAGATATGTTTTCATTATTTGCGTTATTTATAAGGCTAGTTAAATCAGAGAACTCCCAGTTCCTGATCGATATGGCATTTTCTAGTTTTATTTCCATTAATTACTGGCTAGAGACAACCAATTCTTTGGGTTGGGATGAAACAGTCAATAAATCAACATTATCATTGAATAGGGCTTCGACGATATGTTTGTATTTTTGGGCTATGACGTTGCGCTTTACTTTCATCGTAGCTGTTAACTCAGAAGCTTCGACCGATAAATCATGGTCTAGTACATAGAACCGTTTAACTGCCTCGTAGTCAGCCAGATTAAGGCATACGCGCTTGATTTGAGACTTTATGTAATCGTACAATAATTGATTCTTATAAATATCTTTGTCATTGGTTAAATTATTGTCGTTGGCAAAACTTTCAAGTTTATCGGGTTTTAAGGTAATTAAGGCCCCTAAGTATTTTTGCTTATCACCGAAGACAATTACTTGGCTTAATAAATCGATTTTCTTTAATTCATTTTCGATGCGTTGGGGGGCGATATTTTTTCCAGCCGAATTGACGATTAAGTCCTTTTTGCGGTCGGTTATTTTAACAAAACCATCTTGGTCTATGGTACCAATATCGCCTGTTTTAAACCAGCCATCGTGGTCGATAACTTCTTTGGTTGCAGCTATATTATTATAGTAGTTAGAAAATATACTGTCACCTCTAACCATTATCTCGTTTTCGTTGTTTAATTTAAGTTCGACACCAGGTAAAGGTAGGCCTACCGTACCAATTTTATTAAAATTAGGTAGATTAACGGTTACCGGTGCGCAGGTTTCTGTTAAACCATAGCCTTCAATTGTAGTGATACCAATTGCGTTGAAAAATTCGATACAGGACCCATTACCAGCTGCTCCACCGCTTACTACCAGTCTTAATTTTGAGCTGATTTTGCTTCTTAGTTTAGACAAGACTAACTTGTCGGCAATTTTGTATTTTAAATTAAGTAACATGGGCGGCTTCTTTCCCGAACTCTTATACTTAAAGTTTTCTTTGCCGGTGTTGATACCCCATTCGATCAATTTACGTAAGCTTGGCTTGGCTCCATTGATTCCGCTTTGAACTTTAGCAACTATAAATTCTAAAACTCTGGGTACGACTAGTAGCATACTTGGTTCAACTTCGACAATATTTTTACCGACGGTATCAACGCCAGATGCAAAAGCGTAGATGCCACCAGCATAAAACCAATAAAACTCACCACAAATTCTTTCAAATACGTGTGAAAGTGGAAGGTAAGACAGATATATTTCTTCTTTGGTAATAGGAATAATTCCTTGAAAACATTTCAGAACGCTTAATATGTGTTTGTGGGTTAAGCTAACTCCTTTAGGACATCCAGTTGTGCCTGAAGTATAAATAACGGTAGCCAGATCGTTGGCTTTGATATTATCGATAGTGTCATTAATTATTCTATCTAGGTCGGTTGGTTGATTTTCACTGGTCAATTGAGACAAATTACAAACTGGCAAATTTAGATTATTTGTATAATTTTGATTGTCTTCGAATAAAACTATTAGTTTAACGCTTTTAACCGAAGGTAAAACTTCTATTTTTTTGAGCATGTCTACGTTCTGGACAAATAGCACTTGTGGTCGGCAATGGTCGATTATATAGTCAATGTCGGTGTTTGAGCTGGTTGGATATATAGGCACGGTAAAACCACCCATGCTCATGACGGCAATGTCGCTAGCCACCCAGTTCAAACAATTTTGACTGTATATGGCACAGGCGCAATTCTTTAGGTCAAACCGGGCTTTTAATCCGTTGAAAATACTCTTAACCAAGCCGTTAAAATCTGCATAAGTCATTTTTTGGTACGCTGACCCATTGCCTTTATCTTTGAACATAAGGGCTGGCATATTCGGTAACTGTCTGGCTCTTGTGAAAAAAGCTTGGGCGAGGTTGCTTGGCATGATTTAAACCCTCGAAAATTTTGTTGTAGTAGCGGTTGTTTGGACATAAGTGTACATATAACTAATTAAAAGTCTATACCAAAAAATATTCAAATTAAAAAAATATAATCAGAAAATAATCTTTAAACTATAAATTACTTAATTAAATAAATTTAATTTTTCAAAAACGTATCTATCAAACTTACCAGTTCGTCGTTTTCGCTGGCCAAAATTAAATCGTGGTAGGCTTTGTCGATAATGTGTAATCTA
>JAJYFO010000043.1:12299-16336 GCA_021785395.1 bacterium
GATCTCTACTTTTTGAATGCTTGGCTGTATTTTTAAAAGTAGCCTCGTTGGTCGAGTTATCGACAATCAAATCGTTGCCAGCCAAAACCATTAAATAGGGTATTGATTTTAGGCTATTGGTTGTGGTTAGTTTGGTCAATTTTAAAACTTCGAGCAATACTTTGCCCTTGATTTTAAAGCTGTCGTTGGCGGTGTCGCCTAAAAAAACACTATTGTCGGTGACCAAATTCATCCCATAAGGTAAACTTATTTCCGATTCTGGGCAGGTTAAGCACTTTAGCAAAGTTCTAAAGACAAAAATTGGGCTAAAAATCGATTTATGACCGTTAAAACCGGGTGATAATAAAACTATTTTGTCTACGTAAAGTTTTACTCTTGGTAAAAGAGCCGTTGTTATTACACTACCTAGGCTATTACCAATTATATGGAGAGGTTTATGTGGATTTTTTTGTTTTATAGCTATAATTGTCTCAACGCATTTGCTTAGCCAAGTTTGGTAAGAGATTGGCGATGATTTTAAAGCATCGGTTTCTTTTGCAACTTCAACGTTAGAAATACCGAGGATGTCAAAGCTCAAGCAAAAATAACCCAAATTTGCCAATTTTTGATTTATAGGGTCAAACCATTGACTAGAAGCTAGTAACCCGTGTATACATAAAATGGTGGCGTTGGAGTTGTCATAATTGCCCCAGGTTGACACTGGTGTATCATTATCTAAAATAAAAGAATTGTCGCTATTTATTTCGTTGACCATCACCTAAAATTATACCAAGAGGCTTTAATTAATTTAAGAATTTTTGATTTATCAAGTAGTTTAAAATATCTCTTATGAAACTTTTAACCGGACCGAAAAAATATTATGCGTATATTCTGGCCTTGGCGCTTTTGATTACAGTGTGTTTCATAAGCTATCGCGTTATTAATTCCCCCAAAAACCCGCTTGACATGGCTAGCGTTTATTTAAATCAAGGCAAGGCGGCTTTGGCTATCGATATACTAGAAAAATTAGCCAAAAATAATCCGCAAAATTTTAATTTACTACCTTATCTAGCTTTGAGTTACCTGCGCTGTGATAGGTTGGCTGAAGCTCGTACAGCGCTTGATACGGCCTTAAAACTTGACCTCGATACGCCTTTCTTAACCAAAGTCATTCTTGAATTTGCCAGGTACTACGAATTAAAACACGATTTCAACGAAGCAGAAAATTTATTATTAGACGCAAGTATTGACGATGAGTCTAAGGAATTAGACAGCCAAAAAGGCCTTTTGTATTATAACTGGGCTCAAAATGACCTCTTACAGAATAACTATGATTTGGCCATCAAACATTTAAACGAGGCCAGCCAGTATAAAGCTAGTCTGGCCAATAACATTAAACAAAATATTAACGTAAAATTGGCCTATTGTTATCGTAACTTGGGCTTAATCTGCCAGATTAAGGAAAATAATATTAATAAGGCCATCGATTTTTTTGAGCGTTCATTGAGCTATAATAATGACCCTTTGTCACATTATGATTTGGCTAATTTGTACTTACAAATTAAAAATATTAACAAAGCCCAGGAAAACTACCGTATAGTCGTTAAAGACGACCCGAATAACCTGGCTGCCTTACAGAAATTAATAGATTTATTAGTGGACCAGAAAGACTACAAGCTGGCTAAAGAGAATTTGGTTAAACTCTTGGAAAAAGAAAAATGCGTTGAAAACTACCTTAAATTGGCCAAAATTAACCTAGCCTTAGATAATTACCCCGGAGCTGTTAAAGCCTACGAAGACGCCGTAAGTCTAAAACCGAGACTAGATATTTTAATTAAACTGCACGAAGTATTGTTAGACTGGGCTAACCAATTACAGGCTCATCATAATTCGCGCCAGGCTAATTCAGTTAAAGGACACGCTTTGCGAATTAATGATGAAATTGCTAAATTAACCAAAGAAGAAGAAAAAAAACTCGAATCTAGCGCTGCTAACCTTACGCAGGCTAATGTACCGATTAATATTGTGTCTTCAAAAATATGGTTGGCTAAAGGGTCGCTTACCCCCGAGGCTGAAATTAAAATTCAAAATACCAGTTCTTTTGATATTTTAGACATCAATTTACAGGCCTACTTTTATGATAATACGCTTAAAAAAAATTATGGCTGCGTTAGTTTGCCGATAGTTAACTATCAGTCAATGAAATTTCTCAAAGGTAGTTACAAAACATTATATTTTTCGTGTCCAAATACAATTAACCCTGATAATAAAGTAAGTGTAATTATATTCTGGAAAAATCATCTATTGAAAGAATTCCCTATTAATAAAGAGAATTAAAATGAATAAACCGTGCCGTCACGAATATGTATTAATATTCCAACGTAAACTAAAAGACCTAGAAAGGCGACTGGTTAAAACTAAAGCTTATTTGCCAATCGGCTTTACACCTAACGATTTTAATCATTTAAGTTTACCGAGTTATTGTTTTTGTGCCAAGTGTCGGTTTAGATTATTTCCTAAACCTAAAAAAAGTAAAGTTTTAATAGACCTAGATAAAGAAAAAACGGCTACAAGTTTTGATAACGATATTGATAATGAGACGCAGGAAGACGTTTCGTCGTATAAATTCCAGAATACTTTATTAAGTGATTTGATCATGGATGATTATAATGATATCGAAATAAAAAACAATGAATGGTCACAAGAAGACTAAAATGCTTAAATATTTTTTCCATATCTTGAATTTTGCGATTATTTCCTGCCTTGGCTTTGGTGGCGGTATAGCTCTTATGCGTTATATTTTCTTGACTGTAAATAATCAAGGATCGCTTATAGAATTTTTCAACAGTTTAAAAATTGGTTTTTTCTTAGGAATAGTTTTTAGTGTATTTTTGATTTTAATTTTGTTTTTGCTCGATATTTCAAGTCGCTTATTTATTGTAAAAGACAAAAATTCTAATAATTCTCAAAGTATTTGGGACATCGAACAATGCCGTGAAATAGAACTATCGGGCAGTTTAAACGAAGTATTAAATATAGCCAGGCAAGCTTTAATGGAAATAACTAGTATCAGAAAAATAAATCAGGACAATAAAACGCAAAGTATTGAAGCTGTAACAAATGTTACCTGGCGGTCTTTTGGTGAAATAATTACGATAAGCGTTACGTTGAAAGAGGACAATGTCTGGCTCTTAAAATGTATTAGTAAATGTAAAAACAAAAATGTTCTGTTTGACTACGCTAAAAATTTTGAAAACGTCGAAACTTGGCTTGGTGAAGTTAATTTATTAATCAAAAATAAAGGCTAAAAATTTTGTTAAGTGTATTGGATCAATTAATTAAATCGAACAGTTTTGGTAGCATCGCCTTGAATAACGTATCGAAAAAAACGAAAAGTTTAAAGACAAAATTTTACTTTTGAAAATCTTTGACCTTCCCCCCAGAAAAGTAGACACTTGCGTTGTGCTTAAAGTATTTGTTAAGCTTTAAGAAAAGATAAAATTTCTAATTTTCATGAATAATTTGCAAAATTTCGGGTAAAACTACATTAATAATATTTCAGGTTATTCAACCCGTTAGATTAAATTAAAACTAATGCGATTACAAAGTATAAATTACCCAAATGCTATGACGGCTTACTTCAATTACTTTGGCATTGGCCGAGACAATAGGTTAACGAGTAGGGTTAATTTATTGTCTAGTGGCGCAGCTTTGTTTAATCAAAGTTTTAGTAGCCAGCTTGAATCAAATACAACCTTTAGCCATTTAGTGAAAATTACTGAAACGCAATCTGGCGTTGTAACAAGCACAAAACAATTTATCTGGTGTGGGAATCAACGATGCGAAGTCAGAGACGCTAACAGCAATTTAACGAACCAATATTTTAGCTATGGCCAGGTTAATTACAGTGGTAGCACTGCAACAAATTACTATTACACAAAAGACCACTTGGGCTCGATACGAGAGCTGGTTGATACAAGTGGAAATATAAAAGCGCAATATAGCTACAGCCCGTACGGAGTTGTAACTAAGGTAGCTGGAGTTTCTGGTATTGATTC
>JAJYFO010000211.1 GCA_021785395.1 bacterium
AATTCGTTCTATAGTTCCTGAAGAACTCATAAAAATAGCCCAAGATAAACAAGAGCTTACTAGCAGTTTGACCCACAAGTTCTGGCCGCTTTATTAGATTCTCTGGCTCGTTATTGGACGATGAAGTATTTCAGCCAAAATTCTAAAATTAAAATTGCCTCGCGTGTACAATCTGACGTTCGCAACCTTTTGCAAAGATTTAAATAATTATATTTAAGATTGCTTTGTACTAGCAGCATATTTTGAATATAGATTGCTAATAATAAGTCCCCCGGTAACAAGCAAACCATAACAACAGCAAATATTCATGGTATTGGCAAAGCCAATATCTTTAGCTATAGCACCGGATATAATACCACCGATTGAAGCTGAACCCATAACAGAAAGTAAAAATAAACTCATAACTCGCCCACGCTTATTTTTGTCGACTTCAGATTGCACGAGTGTCATACAACCAATCATCTGGAACATCATAGCCGCCCCTAAAACGCTAAGTATAATCATTAACGCCCAAACATTACGCGTCCACGACAAGGTAATAAGAAAACTAGACGACACAAAAGCACAAACACTAAGGATATTATAAAAGCGTTGAGTTGAGAGTTTCGACTTAAGGTATAACATTGCACCAGTTAGCGATCCTATTGCATTGGCTGACATTAAGCAGCCAAGTAGATTGGCGTTGCCACCTATTCCTTTAACTAGCATAGGCAGGAGCATAAGGTATGACATTGCACCAAAGCTATAAAATGACAAAAAAGTGATAATTTTCTTAAAAATGGGATGACAATTTATATAGTTAAAAGCTTCGTGCAATTCGCTGTATAAGCCTGAGTATGTTTTTGCTGGGGCCAGAAATGTGACATTTATAAATAACAACGCCACAATTACGGCAATATAGCTAATAGCATTTAGTAGAAAACAAATTCCTACACCAACAGCTGAAACAACAAAACCAGATAGAGCCGGACCCAATACCCTGGTTATATTATTAATAGTCGAATTGATAGCAATTACGCCAGGCAAGTCGCTGCTTGATTCGGCGGTAAGGTCAGCTAGAAATGATGACCTTACCGGTAAGTCAAAAGCGTTTATAATTCCCTGAAAAAGAGCCAGAGCAACCAAATGCCAAGGTTGGATTAAATTTAATAAAGTTAAGGCGGCCAAAATTGCTGCTTGAAGCAAAGCTAGGCTTTGAATAATAATTAAAATTTTATGCCGGTTTAAGCGGTCGGCCAGGACTCCAGCAAACGGCATAAGTACAAATGATGGTAATTGGCTAGCTGCACCAACAACAGCTAATAAAACAGGGTTATTGTTTAGTGAATAAGTAAACCATGCAAGCGCCATCTGTTGCATCCAGGTGCCTGTTTGCGAAATGAATTGACCGGCAAAATAAAGTATATATTGACGGTTATATAAGACCGATTTGATTTGCGGTTTCTCCGACTGACCTTTAGTGATATCACTAAAGGTTAATGTACTCATTTATATGACTTTTTTTATTATGAAGAATATTGCCTTAACCGTCAAGCCATCCTAATAAATATGCATAGGCTATAGTAAAGCCATGCATTTGTTCTTGACTTTACTATAAATATATTTTTAGAATGAACACTAAATGACCGCATTATGCTTTTTAGTTTGATCTAAGTGATACGAAATATTTAAATATATATTAATATTTTTCGTTATGCTTCGTTTTTTATATAAATGATAACGATAATATCACTATCCTTTATGGTGCATTTTATTTTTGTCATTTGGCTAAACTCCCTTGTTTATTGGCTCTTGGCTTGAGTTATATGACGCCTGGACGAAGTTATATAATTTGTCCATATTTGATCTTCTTAACAGATATTTGTACGATAGTCCATTATTGAACATTGGTACAATAGTAAACATAGTTCAATCGACCCGTTTGATTAACTAATTTTAATTTTTCCGGGTGATAATAATCGTTACCTCATGATGGTTTAGATTAGTTTAGCTGGCCTAAAATATATAATAATTGATGCATTGTCAACTATCAAAGCAAGTTTTGGGTATCGTCTATTGGATCAATAGAGACTTTATGTTTTAACATCAAATTTTTAAATTGCTTTAGTCGGTTAGTTAAATAGGTATATTTTTTTAATTATGGGAAAGTATCTATTAGACGTGTTTTTTGTGCAAGAGATAATAATTTTATGCTTTATTTTTCCGTCATATATTTTACTGTTTTTTCGTGGCTATATTTAATGACAGATTCAACTGTCTTAGCTGGTTCTGACCAAACCGATATTAAAAATATGTATTTGGCTGGAAAAAGTAACGGTAATAACGATAATTGTGATGACCCATTGAAAGGCGAGGTAACTATTCACTGCCAAAAAATTGATAATAACGAGCAAGCTAATAACTCTGATAAAACTGGCCTAGAAAATGGTCAATATGATTCACAAATTGATAGCTCGCAAACAAGTAATGCAAATGCTTATAACAATAATAAACCTTTAAGTGGTTCGGTTATTAAAAATGCCATTGGAGTGGTTAGAAGTTTACCAGTCGGTCGAAAACCGGACTATGTGATTGGGCAGTTTCTGGAAATTTATGGTTCCAATGAGTCCGCCATTAATGGACCAGGCAAAGTCAAAAAAATTAGGCTGGGTCAAGATTTGTTGTCAAAGTGGCATGGATCGGCTCCAGACCCTTGTTATATAAGATTAATAAAATTGCCGGATAATTCGGGCGGTTATTATTTTAAAACAACTAGTCCACCTCTATCAGGTGATACTTTTAATGTTGACCATGGTCATTGGCAGGTATCGGGATTTTTGGCACCTTTAATTATGAAATTCGCCCGTTCTTTACACAAGCCCAAAGATAAGAACATAAGCCAGGCAAAGTCTAATCCGTGCGGTTGGGTAATGCCATTAAATCACAGCTATGATTTAAATGGTATCAGGCATTGGGGCATTTTCTATGATCAATAAATATAAGGTGTAAATTTGTTTTTTTGCCTTTAACTAGTGTGAAGTCGATTTTGAAATAAAATCTCATATATTGAAACTGACTAGTATATTATTGATGCTTATTTTCTTATGTATTGAATAGTCGTTTTATATAATGTGGTATCGACAATATTATTCAATATAACCTCTCCAGAATAGGTCATTCGTCCAATCGAATTACCACTTTCATCATAAAAGGCTCGGACAATATTATATTTAATACTGTGTTTATCTTGAGCTAGATTAAATCTTACTACAATTTCCAAATAACCGGAAACTTCGCTTGATTCGAGTTGAACCATTTTGGCTAATTTGCTTTTTTCTTTATTGACTTTATTGATAATATCTTGTTCATAGGTATTTTCATCAAGTTTACGAATATAATTAACAATTACTTTTGAAGAAATTTTATTTAAATCAGCATCTTCTGACTTTTTACCTGTAAATGTACCTAAATCTAGCGCTGTCGGCAATAAAATATTATTTTCGTTGTCTTTTGTAATTTCATATTCAATAATCTTGGGTCCGATATTACCATAATTAGTACTGGTAATTTGTTTGTCTTCCATTTTACAAATTACTTTTAGTTTGCCTAATTTATCGATTACAGGTTGGGTAAGTTTTACAACACCTGTAAGGTCTTTATACGGTACCATGATTTTGGCCAGAGCCGGATCAAGTTCAACTAAATTTTCATTCTGGGAAAAATGAAAATTTATATTCCCTTTACAGCCGGTAGATACCGGTGCTGGCATTACCGTTTGAGTTAAATCAGTAAATTTGTCTGAAATAAAAACATTATCAAATGTAATTGAGCCACCCCATGTACCTATCATATCTTGACTATAAGTATCGACTATGGTTCCGGATAAATTATTGGCCTTAAGTTTTTCAACCATGGCTTGAGCTGAAAGTTTATCTTGTTTAGCCTTTTCTAAACTTTGAACCGGTAATTCATAGTTATTGTTGTCTAGCTGTTCGATACGTCCGTATAAGAGATTATTATCACTAGGTATCGAATCAGCTAAAACTATAGTCAATTGATTTAGCAATAATAATGTAAGTGCAGCTAAAAAAAATTTCCAGAATCCGATTTTCATATAGTAAAAAATCTCCCTCAATAACTTTACTGTAAAATATTTAATTGGCATGGTTCTACATTATACAGCTATAGAAAAGAAAAAAGGCCTTTAAGAAATTAACTTAAAGGCCTTATAAATCCTGGCGCCGGGCTATCTTTCCAGGCAGTCACCCACCAAGTATTGTCGCTGCTAACCGTCTTTACCGTCGTGTTCGGGATGGGAACGGGTGTGTTGTGGTTGCACAAGCACCAAGAAGCTATTAGAGTATTTAGGCCAGGGCTGACTGCTTCTTATAGGTCAGAACTGGTGGTAAAAAATAGTATCAAAGTTAGTATTATTTTTTACCAAATACCCTGAAGACTGTATATTTAGAAT
Source organism: bacterium (assembly GCA_021785395.1). GTDB lineage: Bacteria > Cyanobacteriota > Vampirovibrionia > Obscuribacterales > JAKAZS01 > JAKAZS01. The sequence goes on from JAJYFO010000211.1 coordinate 4,451, forward strand.
TT
>JAJYFO010000212.1 GCA_021785395.1 bacterium
TATGGATTGGTATAGTCGCTACATTTTGTCTTGGAGAATCTCAAATACGTTTGCTTCAGAATTTTGTATTGACGCACTAGAAGACGCTTTTGATATCAATGGAGCCAAAATATTTAACACCGATCAAGGAAGCCAATATACTAGCGATGATTTTATAGCAAAGCTAAAAGAGAAAAAAATCAAAATTAGCATGGATGGAAAGGGCTGTTACATAGATAATATATTTATAGAAAGGTTTTGGAGGTCAATTAAACAAGAGGATTTATTTTTAAAAGATTGATAATATCAATGAATTAAAGAATAGATAAGAGCTTATATAAATTTTTATAATTTTGAAAGACCGCATTTATCTTTGAGTTATAGAACACCAGCAGAAATATATTATGGCAGAATTCAAAATAAATCTACAAAATTTGAATTAATAATGGCAAATAAAACATTTCCGGCATAATTCTCAACAGAAAATAAGTATAGTAAATTAAAAAAAAACTATACATTTTATATTTGTATGATAGAATAAATACATATTTCTCTCAATAGCTAATTTTTGTGTCTAACTTATTGGGTCCACATAAAAATACCGGGAGATTTTTTCAAACTGGTTCTTGAGAAAAATCTTAAATACAGTTCTAGCCTTTGGCTTGACAAAAATGATGATTTAAACACAGCCGAAACAAATATGTTAGAGTTATATTGCCAGAAAGCCAAAATTATTGATGGTCAATCAATTTTAGAATTGGGCTGTGGGTGGGGATCTTTAACGCTTTATCTAGCTTCTAAATACCCCAATTGTAATATTAACGCCATAAGCAATTCTCATAGCCAGCGTAAGTTTATAAAAGAAAAAATAAAATCAAAAAAACTTACCAACGTAAAAATAATAACAGCTAATATCGCCAATTTAAATTTAAACGCCAAGTATGATCGAATATTATCGGTAGAGATGTTCGATCACATGAAAAATTGGGCATTACTACTAAAAAAAGTATCTCTATTAATGAATGAGAAAGCTAAACTATTCATACACATATTCACCCACAAAGACCTTTGCTACCACTATGACCATAATGACCCAAATGATTGGCTAAGTAAATACTTTTTTGCCGGTGGAATTATGCCCAGCAACAATTTATTGTTATATTTCCAGGACAACTTAACCGTAGATGAACACAATGTTATAAATGGCCGTCATTACCAAAAAACTGCCCAGGCCTGGATAAATAATATGTTAAATAATAAAAGTGAAATCATGACCGTCTTTAACGATATTTATGGTATCAAAGAATCAAAAATCTGGTTTAATCGCTTGCTTATATTCTTTCTATCTTGCCAGAGGTTATGGGGTTATAACCATGGTAATGAGTGGCAGGTAAGCCATTATTTATTAGGTCTTAAAAAATGATTAATCGCCACCGTAATTACGCTTGCGCCTGGCAAAATCGTCTATAGCATTATCAAAATCGGCTGGCGAAAATTCAGGCCAAAATTTTTCAGTAACGTAAATTTCGGTATAAGCCGATTGATACAATAAATAATTAGACAACCTCAACTGGCCACCAGTGCGAATTAGTAATTCTGGGTCGGGCAAGCCTTTGGTATAGAGGTAATTTTCGATTGTTGTTTCAGTAATTTTATCCGGGCTTAATTTCTTGTCCAAAACATCTTTCACAATAGCTTTTACCGCATTTACTATTTCCATACGCGATCCATAGTTAATAGCCACCTGCAGTTTTAAACCGGTATTAAATTTCGATTCTTCCATGCATTTAAGCATAGATTTATATAGGTTTTCGGGCAGTTTGGCAATATCACCAATAAACGATAGCCTCACGTTCATCTTAGCCAATTCATCGAATTCATCACCTAATACCTTGCCAAACAGCTCGAACAAATAATTAACCTCATCGGCGCTGCGAGACCAATTTTCACTTGAGAAAGCATAAACAGTAAGATAATTCAAACCAAGATTGCCAGCATGACGGACAATATTTTTTAAATTACTAACACCCAAACGATGCCCTTCGTAATTGGAAATTTTATTATATTTGGCATAACGCCTATTTCCATCCATAATAATTGCCACATGGTTAAGCGGAAGTTTTTTATACCTTGGGGTGTTATTATCAGTTTGAGTTTTTAACAAAATATGCTACCTTTTAGAATAACTAGTATTATTTTAACGAAAAATCTGAATCTGGTAATCAAGATAAAATGATTTTGAAGCATATTAAATACAATTAATCATATGTTTATTCCCAAACCAACTTATCGAATTAAAGGCAATATAACCTTATTAGATATCGACCAACTAAAAAATGACGGTCTTGAAGCAATTATATTTGACTTGGATAGCACGATCATGGAACCACGTTCAGCGAGTTTAAAACCAGAGGTTGTGGAGTTGCTAGATAGACTTAAACCAGACTTCAAGCTGGGTATTTTAACCAACAATAAAAATGAAGCTTACCTTGAAAAGGTAAAACTGGCTATCGACATCCCCATAATAACACATGCCCGTAAACCAAGTAACAGCGGATTTATAAATTTTCAAGAGGTTTTTAATGTAAACCCTGAAAAGATATTGGTTATTGGCGATAGACCAATACCAGATATTCTAGGTGGACACCTGGCCAAAATGAAAACCTGCCTGGTTGAACCCTTACAATCAGAACCTTACTGGATTAAACTTATAAGAAAACTTGAACACGCCTTACTTAAATAAAATTAATTCGGTTTTAAAATTTAAAGGCTATCCAATTTTTCCTTAAGCCACCCTTTAAATTCATTTTTTTTATAGTCCATAAAATTATGACCACCAAGTTTGAATGTTTTTAAACTTGAATTAAGCATTTTAGCCTGAAATTTCTTAGTGTCGGCCAATATAGCAACAGGATCTATATCACCACAGGCAAAATGGACCGGAATTTTTATAGCCTCATACTTAGAATCACTAAAAAAATTAATATGACGAATATTGCTCAGTATTTCCCGTAAAGAATATTCATCGGTTTCAACCAGTATTTGTTCACGCCAGGATAAGACTTTATAAAAACCAGTGGTTTTAATAACAGGGTATATAAAATTCAAGAACATTTCAAAACCAAAACAAGTCAAATAAGGAACTTTGATAGGCATAGCCAAGGCCAGAATACCAGCTATAGGACTCGAATCGTGGCTTGCCAGTTCAAAACTTACAATACCACCAAGCGAATGCCCAATTAAAACGTAGGGGGATTTAACGTTGTAATAGCTCAAGCTTTCTCTAACGTCGCTGACATGAACGTTAAGAGGAGTCGGGATAAACTCCTCGCGGGTTTTACCGTGCCCTCGAAAATCAAAACGGTGACAGTTTAAACCCAAATCGGCCAAAAATTGCGCAGCGTCTTCCCACATAACCGAGCTTGACCCCAATCCATGCAAAAATACTACATCGGTAAAATTAAATGAGTGAGAAGCACCCTTACCTTTAACTAGTTCATTAGCTAAAATCATAATAAACCATATATTGTTTTTTAAAGAGGTAGAATCTAGCCCACTAGCGATTTTTCATCAACTTCTTTTATTTCATGTTGAGTATCTGAAGTTTCTCTAACCATGTTAATAATTTTTTCGGCAATGATATACGACCCATAACATTCAGCCTTATTGTTTTTTAAATTTTGAACATTACGGCCATGCCTATCCATTAGCTTAGCCACAATTTTATTAACCTGGCCTAAATGCTCGATAGCATAGGCTCTTTTTTCATCACACAAATGTTTAATCGTACCAGCTTCTTGCGGCATGGGTGCAGATAAAGCGTCAAAAACTATATCTAAGTTCTTAGCCAAAGCCTCATAAACAGTAAGACCACCACCCTTGGTAATCATAAGGTCGCTTATATCCATAATACTTGACATATTATCACAATAAGGCAGAACCTTTATGACATGGCGACTATTTTTAGCGATAAGGACAGCCTTGTTGTACAAAGACTTATTATTACCGCAAATAAATACCACCTGAAGCTTTAATTTAGACTTGGTTAATTCTTTTAAGATGGAAAGCATGTTGCCGCCGCCTGCCCAGCCAGCATTGACACATACCGTATAAAGTCTTGGATTAAGGCCCAAAGTCATTTTATAGTCTGATTTTATAATATTACTGTGGTCTAAAAAACGCGGATGGACTGGCATACCAACAATTTTTATCTTATCGGGGCTAACCCCAAATTCGATAAGCTTATGAGCCGCCATTTCATTAGGTACAAATACCAAATCGGCTCGACAAGCGCCCCAACCTTTCCACAAACCATCGTTGGGGTCAGTTACGACTACATAAAATTTGGTTTTATCCCTTAAACCCAGCTCTTCAAGTCCCCTTACAGCGTAGTTATTTAACATGGGATGAACAGAAACAAGTATATCCGAATCCAACTCTTGGATTTTTTCGT
>JAJYFO010000044.1:0-3038 GCA_021785395.1 bacterium
ACAGCTTTGGTTTGCTGATTAGCCGCGTCACTGCCGGCTTCTGGTTCAGTCAAGCCATAACAACCTATAAATTCACCGTTACATAATTTAGGCAAATAATACTGCTTTTGTTCTTCACTACCCCATTTAAGAATAGTTAGAGCCACAAGAGAAGTTTGCACAGAAAATAACGTTCTAGTTGAAGAACAAACCCTGTTAACTTCTTCGGTCATAAGTCCATAAGCCACGTAATCGAGACCAAGACCACCATATTGCTCAGGAACGGGTCCACCTAAAAAACCTTCGCTAAAGATTTTTTTTGCAATATTCCAGTCGAATTTGCACTCACGGTCATTTTCAACCGCATAAGGCTCAACCTCACGTTCCATGAATTCGCGCATATGGCGTCTGATATCAATTTGTTGTTTAGTTAATTCAAAGTCCATTTTATATTTCTCCAAAAAAGTTATGCTATTTTTATTAATTTTCTAAATCTTCAAACGAGTCTATTTGAGCTTTTTGTAAACGCCCAGAATAATCGATGTACACAGTTTTCCATTCGGTAAACTGTTCTATTGCCGTTGTACCGGCTTCACGATGACCGTTGCCGGTTTTTTTAATACCACCAAAAGGTAATTGTATTTCAGCGCCAATCGTAGGGGCGTTGATATACACTATACCCGATTCCAATTCTTCAATAGCGCTGAAAGCCTTGTTAACGTTTTGCGTATACATTGACAAAGACAGTCCAAATTCAGTACTATTAGCAACTTCTATAGCCTGAGCAAAATTTTTGACTGGCATAATAGCCGTAACCGGTCCAAAAATTTCTTCCTGAGCTATACGCATCTTTGAATTGACATCGCTAAAAATAGTCGGCTCGTGAAAACAGCCATTGGCAAATTCACCGGTGTTTAATATATTGCCACCATATAATAATGTGGCACCTTCTTTTTTGCCAATTTCGACGTACTTGTTGATTGAATGCAATTGCTCCTTATTAATAACCGGACCAATAGCCACGTCAGGATTAAGTCCATTACCAATTTTAAGTGAACTGGTTATAGCTTTAAATTCATGACAAAATTCTTTGTAGATTTTTTCATGAACAATAATTCTGCTTGTAGCCGTGCAACGCTGCCCAGCCGTACCAAAAGCTCCCCAAAGAGCTCCTTCTAAAGCTAATTCCATATCAGCGTCGTCCATTACACAAATGGCATTTTTGCCACCAAGTTCACACGATATCTTTTTCATAAGCTCGCCGCATCGACCAGCCACACGCGAACCAATGTCGGTTGAACCAGTTATAGATATGGCTCTCACCAATGGATGATCGACCAACCCCATACCGACAACAGAACCTGAACCAGTTACAAGGTTTATAACACCATCAGGAATACCAGCCTCAGCTAAGATTTCAACAAATTTAATGGCGCATAACGGCGTATCGCTGGCTGGTTTAATCACAACCGTATTGCCACTCACAAGAGCCGGGAAAATTTTCCAGCTCGGAATGGCAATAGGAAAATTCCAGGGTGTGATAACACCAACAACGCCCATAGGTGAGCGAACACACATGGCAAATTTATTGGGTAATTCAGACGGCACCGTCTGACCGGTTAAACGCCTGCCTTCACCAGCCATGTACTTAGCCATATCAATCGCCTCTTGAACGTCACCGCGTGCTTCTTTAATGACTTTACCCATTTCCTGAACCATGATTTGGGCGATTTCTTCTTTGCGCGTTTCCAGTAAATAGCCTGCTTTTAATATAATTTCGGCTCTTACCGGGGCAGGAGTTTTACGCCAAGATTTAAAGGCGTTATTAGCTGCTTCGACAGCGTTATTTACGTCGGTTATGTCGGAACTTGCGAATGTTCCCAAGCTTAAATTTAGATTGGCCGGATTATAACTAGTAAAAGTTTTTCCAGTTACCGATTTTACCCATTTACCGTTAATGAAATTACCATAACTCATTTTACTTAAGTCATTAGCTGTCGCAAGCTTATCCGATTTTATGTCAGTTGCCATAATTCTTTATTATCTCCCTTGTCAATTTAGTGTAATGCCATAATAGCTTTTTCCAGAATTTCAAGGCCTTTATCAGCCTCACCCATAGATAGATTAATAGGTGGTATTAATCTTATTACCTGACCAAAACTGCCACATGATAGTACCAGTAATTTGTGCTCAAAGCAGTAATCAATAACTTTCTGCGCCAAATCATGACTTGGCTTACCATTTTCATCACAAAACTCAATACCAATCATAAGGCCTCGGCCACGTACCTGGGCAATGAATTTAGATTTTTTAGCTATTTCATCAAGCCGTGCCATCATATGACGACCTACGGTACTGGCGTTTTCTACCATTTTTTCTTCTTTAATGACTTCGATAGTAGCCAGAGCCGCAGCACAAGATACCGGATTGCCACCAAAAGTATTGCCGTGGCGACCGGAAGGCCATTTATCAGCCAACTCTTTTCTGGTTATAAAAGCCGACAACGGCATTCCCGAGGCGATTCCTTTAGCCATTAACATGATATCAGGTTTGATACCTTCGTATTCGCAAGCGAACATCTTGCCAGACCTGCCAAAACCCGATTGCACTTCGTCAATAATTAAAAGTATATTTTTTTCGTCGCATAATTTACGTATTTTTTTCAAAAAGCCATCTGGTGGCACAACATAGCCACCTTCGCCTAAAATAGGTTCAATAATCATACAGGCGACCTGTTCAGGTGAGACGAATTGATTAAATAAAATATCCAAATGCCTGAATACATCGTCAACGCATTTAGCGGCGTCGTCTTTATATTTAGAATGCAGCTGATAAGGATAGGGAATCGTATAGATAGAACCTGGCAACGGTTCATAATTTTCCCGATAATACAGCTTGCTAGTAGTCAAGGCCGTTGTTAAAAGGGTGCGACCATGAAACGAACCACGAAAATTAATTATGGCAGGTTTTCTTGTGACGTAACGGGCAAGTTTAACGGCCCCTTCAACCGCTTCGGCTCCACTATTAGCTAAGAATACCGAATCTAGTGTATCCGGGGT
>JAJYFO010000044.1:3048-16135 GCA_021785395.1 bacterium
AATTTCAACGAGTTTACTGGCTAAATCTATATAAAGCTTATGGTATGTAGTAACTGACGTGTGCATGAGTTTACTAGCTTGCTCTTGGATAGCCTTAACTACTTTAGGGTGGCAGTGACCGGTATTGGTAACAGCAATACCGGTAGTAAAATCGAGATAGGCTTCGTCGTTTAGGTCATACACATAAGAACCTTGCCCACGGTGAGCCACAATAGGCGCGCATCTGGCCAAGACCTGGTTGACAACTTTAGAATCCTTTTCAATATACTCTTTATTTTTATTATTAACTTTAGTAGTAGACATAATAAACCCCTTTGGAAAATCCATATTTTGGTCAGTAAAATTCTTATACAAATAGAGATTGACACTGCTTGTCAAGCAAGAACCTCTGACTCATGAATATTATTATAGTATTAAATTGTGTTCGATCAAAAATACTTAATACTTAATTTAGCGATTGGCAAAAATAGTTAATTATTTACGCTTTACAACCTTGATATTCTTTTTAAAGGTAAGGTCAAATACCTCGTCAAGCGATGAAACTGGAATTAAATTAAGCTTGCTCTTGACATAATCCGGTATTTCTGCCAAATCCCCTGTATTAGCTTTTGGAAAAATTACGGTTTTAATTTTGGCCCTTAAAGCAGCCAGCAATTTTTCCTTTAAACCACCAATCGGTAAAACGCGGCCTCTTAATGTAATTTCACCGGTCATAGCTATTTGTGGTACTATTTTGGTTTTTGTTACGGCTGACATGAGAGCAACGCATAAGGCAACTCCAGCCGAAGGCCCGTCTTTGGGGATAGCGCCTTCTGGAATATGGATATGAACGTCAATTTTTTCTTGAAAATTGGGTTCGATACCAAAATCGTTAGAATGACTCCTAATGTATGTAAAAGCGGCCTGAGCTGATTCTTTCATTATATCACCTAGCTGACCGGTCAATTGCAGGCCTCCTTTGCCAGGCATTATATTAACCTCTATCTGCAAAGTTTCGCCACCCGTTTGGGTCCAGGCTAAGCCAGTTACGATACCGATATGCGACCCTTGAATATCATTGTCACTTAAAATTTTAGCCGGGCCAAGGTATTTAGTAATTATACTAGGAGTTATGGTAATGCTTTTATAGTCAGACTTAACAATATGTGTAGCTACTTTACGGCACAATTTGGCGACGTATCGCTCCAGCGAACGGACACCAGCTTCTCTAGTATAATCCTGGATGATTTTTTTGATCGATTCGTCGGGTATTTTAAACTGTTTAGCCGTTAAACCGTGCTTAAACAGCGTTTTAGGGACAATATGAAGCTTGGCTATATTCAGTTTCTCTTCACTCGTATAGCCCGATATTGGTATAACTTCAAGCCGGTCGTACAAAGGTCTTGGAACGTAGTCTAAGGCATTGGCGGTGGCGACAAAAATAACTTCTTTAAGGCTAAATGGGGCGTCAACATAATTATCGGTAAAATTTTCATTTTGGTCCGGGTCTAAAACTTCAAGCATGGCTGCAGTTGGGTCGCCTAAAATATGGCGCGTCATTTTTTCGATTTCGTCGAGCAAAATTACCGGATTTTTGGTCTGCGTCTGCTTAAGAGCCTGAATAATTCGCCCTGGCATAGCCCCAATATAGGTGCGGCGATGACCTCTTATTTCAGCTTCATCGTTCACTCCACCTAGACTAATACGCGCAAATTCTCGATTTAGAGAACTGGCTATAGATTTTACCAAAGACGTTTTACCAACCCCAGGCGGACCAACCAGGCATAAAATCGTCCCCAACGGCTCATTCGACAATTTACGGACGGCCAAATATTCTATTATTCGTTCTTTGACTTTTTCTAAACCGTAATGGTCTCTGTCTAAAATTTTCTGGGCCCGCTTTAAATCAATTATCTCTTTAGATTTTTTATCCCACGGCAAGGCGATTAAGGTATCCAGATAACTGCGAATGACCGAGGCCTCACTAGACTGGGGCATCATTTTTTCTAAACGGACTATTTCTTTTAAAGCTTTTTCATTTGCCACAGACGACATCTTAGCCTTAGCCACTTTATTTTTATAGTCGGTAATTTCATCGCCAGAAAAATCTTCGCTTATCAATTCTTCTTGAATAATTTTCATCTTTTCACGCAAGAAATACTCTCTTTGCGTTTTTTCAAGGTTGAAACGAACTTTGTCGTGGATTTCCTGTTCAATTAAAGCCACTTCTAATTCACGTGACAATAGCTGGGAAATATACTCGAGGCGTTCATAAGTATTAGTAAACTCTAAACAAGCTTGTCTTTCCTTAACCGATAAATTTAAATAAGTCGCTAAAATATCGGCTAATTTCCCCGGTTTACCAATACCGGCCACAGCCAAAAGACTTTCAGGATTTATGCGCTTGGTGGTATTGACGTATTGCTCGAATTTTTCTAGGGCAATTTTAATCAACGATTTAGTAATCAAATCATCCTGTTCGACTTCATCGAGTTTCACTATGCTAGACCGAATAAGTTTATCTTCTTCTTTAAAGGTTTCGACAATCACTCGCGATACGCCCTCAATCAGTACTTTTACCGTACCATCAGGCAACCTTAGCATCTGCATGACTTCGGCCAAAGTTCCTATCTTATAAATATCTTCTTGTTTGGGGTCATCACAGTCAATTTCTTTTTGGGCCGACAGAACAACTAGCCTGTCGTCAGCCAATAATGCCTGTTCAAGCGCATTAATCGATTTAGGTCGGTTAACAAATAGTGGTGTCACTATGTGCGGGTAAACTACCACATCTTTCAATGGAATCAAAGGGTAAAATTTGGTAGCGATATCCACCATAAAAGCTCCAGTGCTAAAATTAATCCTTTAGGCTATTTCACCTTTTGGTTTAGCTTTATTGGGCAATTGCAGCAACTCAGAAGTTGACCGTTTCTGAACTTGCTCAAGGGTAATATTACAATTTTTGATATCCTGCCTAGACGGGACTTCGTACATAACGTCGAGCATAATTTCTTCGACTATCGACCTTAAGGCTCTGGCACCCGTTTTTAGTTTAATGGCTTCTTCAGCGATAGCCTTTATGGCTTCTTGCTCGAATTTCAAATCAACCCCGTCTAAATCAAGCAATTGCTGAAATTGTTTAATAATAGCGTTTTTAGGCTCGCTTAAAATTCTAATCAAAGTCTCAACGTCTAAAGCCTCTAACACCCCAATTACCGGCATACGGCCGACAAATTCTGGTATTAAACCAAATTTAATCAAATCGTCGGGAGCCACTTTTTGCAATAATTTACTGGCTCTTTGTTCACGCTCAAACGACGTTAACGGCAATTCATTGCCAAAGCCAATGCTGCGATTGGTTGAAACCCTAGCTTCGACAATTTTTTCCAAACCCACAAAAGCCCCACCGCAGATGAATAAAATGTTGGCAGTATTAATTTGAATGAATTCCTGATGTGGGTGTTTACGCCCTCCTTGCGGTGGTACATTGGCTAAAGTACCTTCGATCATTTTTAATAAAGCCTGCTGCACGCCTTCTCCACTAACATCGCGCGTAATGCTTGTATTTTCCGATTTACGTGAAATTTTATCGATTTCGTCGATATAAATAATACCTTTTTCAGCTCTTTTAATATCGTAGTCGCTGGCTTGATACAAACGCAAAAGTATATTTTCAACGTCCTCGCCGACGTAGCCTGCTTCTGTCAAAGTAGTCGCGTCAGCCACAGCAAAAGGAACGTCAAGGATTTTGGCCAATGTTTGAGCTAACAGCGTCTTGCCTGAGCCAGTTGGTCCGATTAACATTATATTAGACTTTTGAATTTCGACTTTTTCACTCAATTCTTGATTGTGATTTATGCGCTTATAGTGATTGTAAACGGCTACCGACAAAACTTTCTTAGCCGAATTTTGACCAACTATATGCTGATCGAGAAATTCCTTTATCTCTTTAGGTTTCGGAATTTCTTTAGCTGGAGTAGGCTGAGCATCAGCTACAGCAGTAGTTGACTGGGTTGTAGCATTTTCAAAAAGCTCTTCGTCCAATATTTCGTTGCACAAATCGACGCATTCATCGCAAATGTAGACCCCAGGTCCAGCTATTAACTTTTTTACCTGGTCTTGGCTTTTACCACAAAATGAGCATTTTAAACGATTGTCTGATTGTTTTGCCATAAGCCCTACCTAATTACGAAATAAAAAAACAATAAACTTTAAAGAAAAATTAATTAAATTAAAATATTAAACGGCTGACAGAGGTGGTTTTTCTGGACTGGTTACGACATCATCTACCAAGCCATATTCTTTAGCTTCTTCGGCAGTCATAATATTGTCACGGTCGGTATCTTTTTCAATTTGTTTTACGGTCTGACCGGTATGATAAGCCATAATTTCGTTAACCTGGCGCTTAATGCGAATTATCTCGCGAGCCTGGATCTCTATATCAGTCGCCTGACCTTGGGCTCCACCTAGCGGTTGATGGATAAGTACGCGAGAATGAGGAAGGGCTCTGCGCTTGCCTTTGGCTCCTGAACAGAGTAAAAGAGCCCCCATACTAGCGGCCTGTCCAATACATATAGTTGATACATCGGCTCTGATATATCTAATAGTATCATAAATAGCCAGACCAGCTGTAACCGAACCACCTGGAGAATTTATATATAGGTTAATATCTTTTTCAGGGTCCTCAACTTCTAGCAGTAAAAGCTGAGCGACGACTAAATTGGCAACGACATCGTCGATTGGCGAGCCCAAGAAAACGATTCTATCTCTTAACAAGCGTGAAAATATGTCAAAAGCGCGCTCGCCTCTGGCTGTGGTTTCAATAACAGTAGGCGGGAAATAGGCGCTTGGGCTTAGATTTGATTTTTCACATAAATTACTTATTTCTTTAATTTTTGCTTGGTCCATTTATAACATCCTTGAAATTGATTAATCTTGACTATTATCCAAAAAATTTCTAATTACTAATTAGATTAATTATAGCAACTAATTTGGATTAATTACCACACTTTAACGCTAAATTTAGCATAATAATAAGCTTAAATTTAAGAATTTTCTTCTTTGATATAATTAACTTTAGAATTTTCTACCAAATGATTAATTACCTTACCCGTCAACGCCTCTTCCATGACCTGGCGACGGATATTTTCATTTTTGGTGATATCATTAGCCGATATATTATAAGTTTGCATTAAGTCGACAAAATAAGGCGTCAAATCGTCTTGGCTTACGGTAATTTTCAATTCCCGCACAATAGCACCCAAAACCAGGCTAGTTAAAACTCGTTTTTTAGCCTCTTCTAGCTTTTGGGCTTTGAGATCATTGAATTCATCGGTGTTTTTAAAAGCTTCAAAATCCTGATTATTCGACTCAAGATAATTCTTAACCTGGTCTAATAGCAATTCTAACTCCCTATCTATCATAGTTTCAGGGATATCTACGCTAGCTAAATTAACAACAGCTTCGACGACCTTTTTTTGAACGTCTTGCCTGGTTTTCTGCTTGGCCTCTTGTTCAAGCCTGTCCATTAACAATTTTTTCAATTCGTCTAAACTATCCACACCTACACTTTTAGCCAATTCATCGTCAATAGGTGGGGCGACCTTATTACGCACCTCTTTAAGACTAACTTTAAACAGGGCTTCTTTCGAAGCCAATTCTTTGTTACGATAATTAGCCGGGAAATTAACTTTGACTTCAAAATTATCATTATTTTTGTGACCAACCAATTGCTCACAAAAATTCTCCACAAAGTTGCCCGACTTAACTTCTAAAACAACGTCTTTAGCGCTACCGCCTTCAATTAACTTAGAATCAACAAAACATTCAAAATCAATCAAGACATTATCACCCATTTCGACGATTTTATCGGGCTGATTGGCAAAAGTGATCTTGGACTGAACAATATTATCAAGCATACTAGCTAGCGCATCATCAGGAACTTTGGTTTCAACAACGTCAACGCTAAGACCAAGATAATCGCTTATTTTTACTTCCGGTCTAACTTCAAATTTAGCCTGTAGCTGTAGCGGTTTACCCAATTCAAATTCACATTTGTTAATTTCCGGTTGAGTTATAATGTCTAAGTTTTCCGAGCTTATGGCTTCGCCCAATAATTTAGGCAGCATGTTTTCAAGAGTTTCCGATTTTATGTACTCAACACCCAAAGTCGTTTCTAAAACACGCCTGGGAGCTTTACCTGGTCTAAAACCAGGGATTTTCACTTTACGACTAAGGTTGCGACAAGTTTGCTCGTAGACTTTTAAAACTTTCTCAGCCTCAACTTCCAAACCCAACTCAATTACGTTTTTTCCCTGTTTGTCTAAGGTAATTTTCATTCTGTATTCCTTAATTGTTAATAGATCGTAGAAACTTATTTAGTTAGGCGGTGGAACTTGAATGTCCATATGAGTACTGCCTACAATTAAGCCAACCAGTAAAGCTAGATTAATAGTCAAAAATATACCGAAAAACATCGACCCTTGCATCAATTGCCAACACAACAAGGCTTGCCTAGATTGTAAAGTTGTTAATATGCCGAATCGATTAACGATATAAAAGAAAATAACGGCGCCAACCAATACATCACAAGCCAACAACAAAGGCAGCCTATGCGGTTCCATGATCGGATAGACCAGCGAAACAACTGTAACCAGCGATAATATCAACAATGCATAACTAGTCGCCTTATCAGAAGCACGAACCTGAACTTCGTCACTAACCGTTAAATGGTTTACGTATTCAAGACCCCTTAAAAAAGTTTCAATAGCCGAGCGTCTATTCGTCTGGCCATTGGCTACCGGTGGAGCAGCACTATCTGGCGACACCTGCTTGCCATCAGAACTAACCACATTAGAGTTCTCATCCGGATTCCCATTAGCGTTATTACTGACATCGTCCATAAAATAGCCTCATACTAGTTTGATAACTTTAGCTGGTAATTGGAGCGGGAGACGAGGCTCGAACTCGCGACATCCTCCTTGGCAAGGAGGCATTCTACCACTGAATTACTCCCGCAACCTCTTAAAAAATATTCTACACTATATTTAAAAGTTTAGCGACTCTTAACAACTTTTATTTTTTGAAATGGCCTTTTCGTTAATCTGTTTTCAACCTCAGCCAATATATTTACGACCAGGTAAGCATTGTTTGCGTCAGTGCGCGGCCTATCACCAGTGATTAAACACTTTACGAAGTGTTCACATTCTAAATGCAAAGGTTCGCTATCCGAGTAAACTGGATACTCAACGACCATCCGCCCCTCTTTAGTTAAAGAATGTAAAGCCAATTTATTTTCGCTTTGCGCATCATTCAATATAGCACTTTTAAGCGACCCATTAACAGTAAGTCGAACAAGTTTTTGCGGGTCGATCCAGCTATTGCGAATTTGACCTGGAATCACTTTGCTATTAAGCGAAAAGGATAGATCAAGGTAAGCCACATCAACCAGTCCATCGTTGAGTGTATCCCAACCACCTACACGATTAACATCAATGTCGTCAGTATCCAAGAGGTAACTCATCATCGAAATGTCATGCGGCGCCAAATCCCACAAAACGCTCCAATCACGCCGACCCATATTAAAATTCATGCGGTCGGAACGAATAAATAATAACTCACCCAATTCGCCACTGGCAATAAGAGCTTTCAAGCAATTAACGGCCGGGTGGTAAAGCAACAAGTGACCAACCATTAAAATAAGATTTTTACTAGTGGCCAATTCATTAAGCTCAACAGCATGTTTAACATCTCGAGCCATAGGCTTTTCAATATAAACATGCTTATTTGCTTTTAATGAACGCAAAGCCAAATCGAAATGAGTATCACTAGGTGTAGCAATAACGACGGCTTTGATTTCAGGGTCGGTCAACACCTTTTCAAAGTCATTACTAACTTTGATCTCTGGATAATCACGACGTATCTCATCGAGCCTAAAATCACTGACATCACAAACAGCATCCAAGACATTAAGCTGATAGAAATTACGGATAAGGTTCTTACCCCAAGCTCCACAACCTGCCACTGCTACTTTGGGTAATTCCAAACGACCTCCTTAGTAGTACCTTTCTACGATACCCTTACTTTCTTTTGCTATTTACAGCTTCACTAAATTCCTTACCAACCCGAAACCCAGCTACACGTTTGGCTGGAATCTGTAAAGGTTCATTAGTTTTGGGATTGCGACCTACTCTAGCTTTGCGATGGCGAGCTTCAAAAGTACCAAACCCTACCAAGGTAACCTTTTCACCAGCTGAAACACTACGCACGATAGCTTCCATCATACTGTTTATAACCATTTCGGCGTCTTTTTTAGTTGTTTGAGCTTCTTTAGCTACTACATCTACTAATTCTGCTTTATTCAATTTACATCCACTCCTTATTATGAACAATTACTAATAAAAATAGGGACTCCAATTATATTTTTCATACTAAACAATTAACTATTCTAGTTCATTAATTAGCCAATAACAAAAAAAATAATAATCTTACGAATTATTGTAACCAAATTTTTGCAAATCGCGAAAAATATTTGCCAAAAAATAATTTTTCTACCGGCCATGATTTATCTAAAATCTAAGTCATAATTTATGTTAAAGTGTAAAAATTAGCTAGAATATAAAAATACCTAAAAATATCAATTGGCCAATATATTAATCGGCATTAGCATTAATAATTAATTGACAAGTACAAATTTCATGCTCCAAACGCGAAATTATAATCCAACTTCTTTAAGGCGAGAAGCCTGGCTAGAGATCAACTTGACATCGCTTGAGCATAACATTATGAAAATAAAAAGTTGGCTTGATCCTCGCAAAACCAAGATCATGGCCGTACTTAAAGCAGATGCTTATGGACACGGGGCACTACCTATAGCCGAACTACTGATAGCCCATGGTATAAACTGGCTAGCCGTGGCTTCAATAGATGAAGCCTTAAGTTTGCGCAAACTAAATAAGAAAGTATCCATCCTTTGCTTAAGCCCAATCCCCAACTGGGCCATAAAGACAGCTTCGGACAATGATATTGACGTTAGCATTACCAGCCTAGAACAACTAGAAAAAATATTGAATTTAAGTAACGTCAAAAACCTTAGAATACACTTAAAATTAGATACGGGAATGCACAGGCTTGGTATCGACAGCGAAGAAATACCCAAAGCATTTAATTTACTTTCAAAGGCTAGTAATATAAAGTTAATTAGCCTGTTTAGCCATTTTGCCAAGGCTTACGACGAAAATAGTAACCTTGAACAATTTAATACCTTTAATCAATTCCTTGATCAACTCGATTTGACACCCAAACCTCTATTACATATAGCTTCTAGCCAGGCCATACCAATATCAAAATATGCCCACCTCGATATCGTAAGACCAGGCCTTTATTTATATGGGCTCGAACCAAATAGTTATACACAAGATTTAAAGCCGGTTTTAAGCCTAAAAGCCAGGATCAATCAATTAAAGAATATTCCTGAAAATACCAAGGTTGGCTATGATTATACATTTACAAGTTCACGTCCGACAACTTTGGCCGTGGTTCCGATTGGCTACGCTGACGGAATAGACCGAGGTCTATCCAATTTACTTTTGGGTTCTATCGACGGAAAACTCATAAAACAAGTTGGTCTAATCAGCATGGACCAAATGATATTTGATATAACCGACATCAAAGGGGTCAATGTAGGCGATGTGATCGAATTAATAGATAACAAGCCGTACCCGCACTTTAAAACAGACAATAACCACGTTTTAAGTTTAAGTAGCTGGGCTAAAACGCTAAACACTTCAACTTACGAACTAGCTTGTAAACTAAAAGGTCGTCTACCAAAATTGTATATAAGAGAAGACTAAAAACATGTTAGCAAAATACGGCGTTTTATTCGGTACTTTTAACCCCATACACTATGGTCATTTGGCCATTGCCAATAGGGCTTTAGAACAATTTAATTTAACCAAGGTTTTATTCGTAACGAGTTATATCCCACCGCACCGAATCGATAAACCCGTTGACGCCTATTTAAGAAATTATATGGTGCAACTAGCCATAAAGGATAATCCCCAATTTGACTTACTCGATATTGAAATAAAACGACAAGGTCTATCGTACACAATCGACTCGGTCAAAGAAATAATTAGATTATTAGACTGCCATCATAAACTGTATCTAATCATTGGCAGTGACAATTTGCTATCTTTTACCACCTGGCAAAATTATCAGGAAATCCTTGACTTGACCAATATTTTAATTGCGCCACGCAACGACATGAGTTTTAATAATAAAGATTTTTCCAAGTGGCTTATAAGCCAAAAATTACCCACTATACTAACCGAAAAAATTGAGTTGATAAATTTACCCAGCAATAATATATCCAGCTCACATATTCGTGATCTGTGCGCCAACAAAAGTTCACTTAAATATCTAATACCAGACAACGTGATTAATTTTATTAACGACCAAAATCTATATAGGAAATAAAATGGACAATTTAGAAAATATAGTCAAACCGGTTATCGAATATACCAAAAAAAACGTAAGACCAAAGCGGTTTCAACACATAGAAAACGTCGTAACTCTGAGTCATAAATTAGCCTTAGCCTTAAATTTAAACCCTATCGAAGCTATTGTATCTGGCTACCTGCATGACAGCCTTAAAGAAGAAAAATCTAGCAACCTGATTGCAATAGCCAAACAATACAAGATGCCGTTAAGCGATATCGATTTAGCCAACGGTCACCTATTACATGGACCAGTAGCCAGTCTTGTAGCTAAAAGTAAATTTAACATTTTAAACAAAGACGTTTTAGACGCCATTGCCTACCATACCCTTGGCCATAAGGCCATGTGTAATATGGCAAAAGTGGTATTTTTGAGCGACTGCCTTGAAGAAGACCGAGATATAAACTACACATACCCGATTTGGATAAGCTTACTAAACCTTGGTAAATCTAATAAAAAGAAATTCACCAAAAAATTTATAAGCAATTTAAACTTTAACGACTACCAATTAAACGTCGACAAGGCGATTTTAACAGCCTGTAACCAAAATATCAAATACTTGATAGTCGAAAATAAAATCATCCATCCCCAAAGTATCGAGGCTAGGAATTATTATTTGGCTAAATGCTTAAATTTAAATTAGAACTATGGCCTGGAAAAGCCTTAGCTTGAGGGTTGATATAAGTACAGGCAAAATTAACAGCTGTAGCTGCCTCAGCGGCTCCGGTGGCTATCAATTTTAATTTAGCCGGGTGCGTTGCTATATCGCCAGCTGCGTATATGCCAGGTAAATTCGTTTCCATTTTTTCATTTACAGCAATGGCGTTGCCTTCCATCTTTAGACCCCAGCTCTTGAGAAAATCAAGGTTAATCACAAAGCCTATATTAATTATCAAAGCGTCTACGTCTAGGACTTCCTCTTTACCACTGCGGTTATCGAAAATAGTTACCGAATCTACCTTATCACCAGTAGAATTAATTTCTTTTAACTCGTAAAAAGTTTTTACGTCAACTTTATTGGCTTTCATTTCTTCAACCGAAGTTTGAACGGCTCTAAATTGATCACGTCTATGGATAAGGGTAACCGACTTGGCTAAGGCCGAAAACTCATTAGCCCAATCCACAGCGCTATCACCACCACCAACAATCAATACCTTCTTACCGCGAAAAGCCTCTTTATTTTTAACAGCATAAAATATAGCTTTATTCTCAAGGCTACTGTCGTGCTCTACATCAAGCTTTTTCGGCACACAAGCACCAGCTCCAATAGCTAAAAGTATGGACTTAGTATAATGGTCGTCAGTTTTATCGGAAATTACCTGCCAAACGTCTTCACTATACTGATTAAGTTTGAGCACTTTTTCACCCGAACAGAACGCTGGCTTAAATAAGCCCCCTTGCATACTTAAGTTTTTAGCTAAATCTTTGGCTAAAATTTTAGGGTGTCCGGCTACGTCGTATACGTATTTTTCAGGGTAAAGAGCCGTTAATTGGCCACCAAGCTCAGGTAAAACGTCAATAACCTTGGTTCTTAAGCCCCTAAGGCCGGCGTAGAAAGTGCCAAAAAGCCCCGTTGGGCCGCCACCGATAATTGTTATGTCAAAAACATCCATGAAAAACTGTTCTCCGTAGTAAAATTAATTGTATATCTCACAAATTTTAATAATATTACAATATTCTATATAGCGAATGGTAAATTTTGGGTTTAAATAAACCTTTATTTAATTTAAGTTAAATAAAAATAATTTTATAATTAACGTCTAGCGTCGAGAATCTGAATTTAGCTTATTTTTTTGCTTTTTATCAACTCTTCTAAACGACTAGCCATCATAACATCAATAGAGTGTCCACCCTTAAAACTTATAAACTTAGCCTTGAACCTTTTAGGGTTAAGCGAACTTAACATTAGGTCACCAAACAAGTCAAGTAGTTTATGGCGAACAGGTTCGTCTTCATAAATCAAATCTTTATTAAAACCTGTTTTCGTCAAAGTAACCAAATTTTCGCAAGAACCCATTAACTTATGGTCTAATTCATTACCAAACGTTCTGGCCAGGGCTATATCTTCGATTTTACTTAAACTATTAAACTCCTGCCAACGCTTTCCTATAAGAGGGTGGTCCCAATCCATAATATAGTTTAAAGAGAATTTATCGTCGGGAATAGCCATTAAATAACTGTTTTTATTTTTTATGATAATAGGCTCGGTTAGCTCAATATCAGCTTCAATTGGTATTGGTGCTAGGTTATGTTGTTTAAATAAATCGACCCATAACCTGGCGCTGCCATCGCCAATAGGTAATTCTGGACCATCAACAATGATATCCAGCTTATCCAGGCCAAATAGTCCAATAGCCGCCAACAGATGTTCAACCAAGCATAATCTAAATTTTCCGGACCCTATAACTACGTTACGCAATGTATTTACGACATTGCTACTTTGCGCACTAATAGGGCTAGATATCGAATCTACATCTTTTAGGATAAACCGAATACCAGATACACCGGGTTTAATTTCAATTTTGATATTGGCTTTAGAAGTCAGGCCAATACCTGAAAAATACAAAGTATCGGTTAATAAAGATTGGCTTTGCATAATTTTTTATTTGTC
>JAJYFO010000045.1 GCA_021785395.1 bacterium
AAATATATTTAACACAAAATATGAATCTTGGATTAAGTTGTCATAAAGCAAAAAAATTAAAAAAATTTAATCGAACTTTTAGCTCGAGTTTACGGTCTTACTATATAGAGGGCAATTTTAACTAATGACTTATGTAACCGTAACACAGATTCTTATTATACTTGGTACTTTGTTATGTATCGGTGGTTTTTCATTTATTTATAATATCTTTAAAATATTGTTTTTAACCTTGACAGCCACCTTGGGTTTGTATTTTTGGGGTAAATTTAAGCATAACTATATATTGTTATTTATTTTGGGCGTTGTTTCTATTAATTACTGGCTTATTGATTTTTCCTATAGCCAGAAACCAAATATAGTCAGTAAATCGAGAACTGACTTAGTCGAAGGATTAATAATAAATAAATATATAAAAAACAATAATCCTTACTTAGTTTTATCTATAAACGCCTTAAATAATAAACCGACAAATTATAGAGGAAATATTTTAGTTGAGAATATTGATTTAAATGACTACACCAGACTTGTCATAGGGGATTACGTCAAAGTCGAAGGGAAACTAAAAAATAATTTAAAAAATTTATTACCGTTTGAATTAAGCAAACAACTATATTTAAATTCGCAAAATATACTATTCATTTTAAAATCTATAAGTATAGAAAAATTGAATACAAAGTTATTAATATATTCAATATATGACACCATAAAAACCAAAATAGATAATTTTAGAGAATCTATACTGAATAACAATTTACAAACGCTACCCAAAACTGAGGCCTTAACTCTAACAGCTATAGTACTTGGTGACACAGCCGTTAAAATAGACGATAAGGTTAAAACCGCTTTTACGCAAGTAGGTTTAACCCATCTTTTAGCCGCATCGGGCTTTAATTTAAGCATAATAATAATTACATTAAATTTTTTGCTGCGATTTATTGTATCAAACCCATTTGTAAGATATTTAATCGTAGTTATAATAGCCTTCTTCTATAGCATAATGGCCGATCTATCGCCATCAATACTAAGGGCCTTAATGATGGCGGTAATTTTTTTACTAATCAAACTACTGTCAAGAAAGCCAAGTATATTATCCATTGTATTTCTCATCTTGATTATAAATATTATAATTCAACCATTATGTATTTTAAATGCAGGCTTCCAACTATCTTACCTAGCCACAATCGGGCTACTTTTTGGTATAAGGGTCTATAAAAAAATAAAAAATAAATTAATTAATTATATTTTGGAAAACATTTTTGGGATTTTATTTGCCCAAATATTTGTTTTTCCTGTAATTATCTATAATTTTAACCAGTTCAATGTATTGTTTATAATAGCCAACCTTTTAAGCGCTCAGCTAGTTTCTGTAATTAGTATTATAGGCTTTCTATCGTCAAGCCTTTCAGTACTTTTAAATATTGTCCACGAATTAAAAATTATCAATTTAATTATTTACCTAGCTATAATATTTATTAATAATATTATTTTGCCATTAGTACAATTACTAGAAAATATTGTAATAACTTTAAATCAATTGCAGTGGGCAAAACTTCAATTCGCATCTCCAAATATATGGCTGATTACAACTTATTATTTAATATTAACACTTATAATTTTAATCAAAAAAAACAACAGATTAATTTATTTATTTTCAGGAATTATTTTGGTATTAATTATTTTAATGTTTAACAATATAAATTTTGAACCATGCGTTAAAATTGCCCAGTTTGGTAAATTTCTTATGATAAGCTATCAAAAAGACATAGCCGTAATAAATGGCCAAAATAACAAACTAGTAGAAGCTGAAAATGAACTGAACAGTATCTTTAACACTTATCGCATAAAGCGATACATGCAGTTTTACCATTTAGTACCAATAAAAAATTGTACAAGGCAGTTTGACATAATAGAATCAGACAATAATATAACGTTTAACCTACCTTATAATTCAACAAAAATAACGGTTAATAAACTGACCATTACTGTCAGCCATAAACAAAAAAATATCATGTTTTCGCATAAAAAAATAATTAACTGTCAATTGGAAATTCTACCTCATTCACAGGTAAACAACAATGTTTTTAGTTACTTTAATTTATGCAACTGCAAAAACTATTATTTATTAAACGATTAATAAAAACTTTCAAAGTTTAAAACTCACAATACTCTGGGTATCGCGGAAAAGGTATTACGTCTCTAATATTACCTAAACTTGTAACAAACTGGACCATTCTTTCTAACCCCAATCCAAAACCAGCGTGTGGTGCCGTACCAAACCGGCGCAAATCAAGATACCAAGAATATTCTTCAAGCGATAAATTTATTTCCTGCATCCGGCGGCTTAAAACATCAAGCCTCTCTTCGCGCTGACTGCCACCAATTATTTCACCCACTTTGGGTAATAATACATCCATGGCGGCAACGGTCTTATCATCATCGTTTAGGCGCATGTAAAAAGCTTTAATTTCTTTAGGATAATTGTAAACTATTACCGGTTCTTTAAAATGCTCTTCGGTTAAATACCTTTCATGCTCTGATTGTAAATCAAGTCCGAAAGCAACCGGAAACTCAAAAGTCTTAGGGCAGTTTTCTAGTATGCTAATAGCCTGCGTATAGCTTAAACGCCTAAAATTGCTGTTTACAATATGCGACAAGGTTTCAACTATGGTATTATCATAACGCTCGTTAAAAAACTGCATATCCTGGCTACAATTATCTAAGACAGATTTGATAATTGTCTGAATGTAGTCTTGCGCCAAATCCATATTGGCTTCAAGGTCATTAAAGGCAACTTCAGGTTCAATCATCCAAAACTCAGCCAGATGCCTTGTTGTATTAGAATTTTCAGCGCGAAAAGTTGGGCCAAAAGTATAAACTTTACTTAAAGCTAGAGCATAAGCCTCGGCCTCTAGCTGGCCGCTTACAGTAAGATTAGTGCGCTTGCCAAAAAAATCACGACTGTAGTCAATTTCTTTATTGTCAGTTAAAGGAATATGAGACAGATCAAATGTTGTAACGTTAAACATTTGCCCAGCACCCTCGCAATCTGAAGCTGTAATAATTGGTGAATTTAAATAAACAAAACCACGGTCTTGAAAAAATTTATGCGTAGATAACGACAATTCATTTCTAACCCTAGCAACAGCCCCAAATGTATTGGTACGAGGTCTTAAATGGGCAATTGAACGTAAAAACTCTAGCGAAGTTTTCTTCTTCTGCAAGGGGTATTCTTCGCTGTCGGCATAACCAAAAACCTTTATATTTTCTGCGTTTACTTCGATGCTTTGGCCTTTAGCCGGTGACTCCACAATTTTTCCATTAACCTCTATAGAAGACCCAATAGTTAATTTTAGAATTTCGCTTTCATAATTAGATAATGTATTCGGGGCAATTACCTGGATGTTTTTAAGGCAGGACCCATCATTGACTTCGATAAATGATAAACCAGCCTTTGAGTCACGCCTGGTGCGAACCCAACCAGACAGCTTAACAGATTCACCTATCTGATTGCTATTTAAAATTTGTTTTATATTCATAAATATTCTTAGCTCCCATGCCTAGTGCTTTCTGATCAAAGTAACCCCGTCACGAATAGTCAACATGACAACGCTTACATTTTTATGCTCTAGCACTTTGGCGTTAAATTCATTAATCGCAATTCCATCTTGAGTGTGAGGACTTAACACTTCACCACCCCACAAAGTATTGTCAACGATGATTAATCCGCCAGATTTTAGCTTAGGCAGAACTTTTACAAAATAATTGTAGTAATTGGGCTTGTCGGCGTCGATAAATACAAGGTCAATAGGCTCGGTAATTTTATCTATATTGGTCAAAGCGTCACCCTCCAGGATCGTTATTTTATTTTTATGCGGGCTTTGTTCAATATATTTTTTGGCCATGGCTATGGCTTTAGCATCAATTTCAAGAGTCGTTATTTTACCATTTGCAGGCAAACCTTCAGCCATAGACAGAGCCGAATAACCAGTAAACATGCCAATTTCCAAAACATTCTTGGCTTGGGAAATTTCCACCATCATCTTAAGAAACCTACCCTCAAGATGACCGCTTAACATCTGCGGCATGGACATTTCCTGATGTGTTTCTTTGACCAGCTTGTCAAGCATATTGCTTTGTGCTGAAGTCTTAGAACTGGCATATTTTTCGATGTCTGAACTTATTAAACCTATCATAAAAATTACCTCATAAAAAATGCTAAAATAAAGTCAAAATGCTATTGACAATAAACTTAGACGTACAAGAAACATTCTACTAACCAATATATTATGATACTAAAAACTACCGAGCAAAATTTAATTTTGTATTTATATTAACAGTTTCAAAATACGTGTACTTACTTTATAATTAAATCATTATAGGTAACCTACGGTTAAACGCTTGAGTTTTTATGAACCCTTTAAGAGCCGATTTAATAAGTCCATTAGAAATGTTTAAAATTGGCATTGGTCCGTCCAGTTCGCATACTATGGGACCAATGCTAGCTAGCAACCAGTTTAGAGAAAAAGTTACTAACTTAATCACCAACGGCAAAGTTGACACTAGTTCACTTAAATTATTTGTCGAGCTATATGGCAGTTTAAGCTTAACCGGGCGCGGTCATGCCACTGACGCAGCTCTTTGCGCCGGATTAGCCGGTTTCAACGCCAAAACATCGCCCATTAAAGAAATCTGGCAAGCTAAGGATATTCAAGACGAATTAGGCTACTTCAACATAAACGAATTAAAAATAGAATTCAAGCCAAGTTTAGACATTAAATTTCAAGGCTGGAAAATAAATGACCAGGAATTACCACATCCTAATACTATCAAGTTTTCACTTTTTAGTTTTGACAAACTGGTATTGGAAGAAATTTATATTTCTATCGGTGGTGGCTTTATTGAAAGTATCGACCCTAAAACGCTAAAACGCGAACTACCAAAAGATAACCTTGTAGCTAACCAAAAATTACCTTATCCTTATAACAGCGCTCAAGAATACGTTGATATTTGCGTCAAAAGCAATAAAAAGCCATGGGATATTGTTATAGCCAATATGGAAGCGTGTGGACTTAGCGAAAAAGAGTTACGGTCAGGTCTGCGTCAGATACTAACAGTGTTCGATGAATGTATTAAAGCTGGCTTAGCCAATGAAGGTATTTTGCCAGGTGGGTTAAATGTTAGACGCAGAGCCAAAGATCTATACGCCAAGTTACAAAATAACAAGACTGGACTAGAAAGCGAATTAAGACCCTCTGTTTATGCTATCGCTGTTAACGAAGAAAACGCCAGTGGCGGCAGGGTCGTTACGGCTCCAACCAATGGCTCATCAGGTCTTATACCAGCTGTATTTAGATACTTAGAAGAAAATAACAGTTTAAGTAAAACAACTCTAGAAAATGGCCTTATCGTTGCTAGTGTCATAGGCGCCCTAGTAAAAACCCATGCTTCGATTAGTGGTGCGGAAGTAGGCTGCCAGGGTGAAGTCGGGACATCCTGTGCCATGGCTGCTGGTGGTGCCTGCGCCATGCTAGGTGGCAGTCCCTACCAAATTGAACAGGCTAGCGAAATAGGTATTGAACATCATTTAGGCTTGACTTGCGACCCAGTCATGGGTTTGGTTCAAGTTCCGTGTATCGAAAGAAACGCTATGGGAGCTGTAAAAGCTTTAAATGCTGTGGCTCTGGCACTAGCCAGCGACGGTAAACACATGGTAAGCCTGGACAAGGCCTTAAAAGTCATGAAAGAAACTGGCCTCGATATGAATCAAAAATACAAAGAAACTTCAACCGGCGGGTTAGCTTTAGGCTAATTTTTTTATATCTGCCAATGAGGGTCTCTTGTTATGGTGGCAAAAATTGTTGTGACGCTTTCTAAGTTCTAGGTTTATAAGGAAGTCCGCTGATATGTCTACTTTGTTTAACCGGTTTTACTGATAGAGCCAGATATCTATAATTTATTTGTTGATTTGTTACCGGTCTTATCTATATCTTGCCAAAGCAGAAATATTTTTAACTAAAAATTTCTGCTTTGGACTTTTTTAGGCAAAGCTTATAGAAAAAAAGTCATTTAACAACGCGATAGTTAAGGACAAATTTGGTTTTTAACGCTTCGGTCACTTCAAATGGGTACGGTAACTCAATTACCAGCCCTTCTTTAAAATTTAAAATATCACAATACCCGCCATTTATTTTTGTTTTAAAAACATTATTGGCTATATTTATCTGAATGATCAAAAAGGCGACTTTTTTATCACTAAAGTATTTCTCGGCTATGGCAGCAATACCATCGGGCAAACTAGCCTCATAAGCCGAAACCTCGTGCGTTGTCCGCATAACCGGTATATTAGTGTCTTTTGTGGTGTCATTTATTTCATCAACGTCAATGTCCAAGATTTCACTTTCAATATGCTCTTTTCCAGCTAAAACCCTGTCGTCATCAAGAAACTCAAATTCAGCATAATCAATAACAGTATCTTCCTCTTCGCCCCTTAGCTGCTCCATAAGTGCCCTTAAGGCATTACCCTGGCTTTCTACACCTAGCGATTCATCATCCTTTTCATTGTTTTTTTTCTTTAACCCTGATACATAATGCTCAAATATCATCGTTAAAAGCAATCGCATGCTGTTGGCATAGCCCATGGGCGCAGACGTTAGCCTTT
Organism: bacterium; assembly: GCA_021785395.1. Classification (GTDB taxonomy): domain Bacteria; phylum Cyanobacteriota; class Vampirovibrionia; order Obscuribacterales; family JAKAZS01; genus JAKAZS01. The sequence goes on from JAJYFO010000045.1 coordinate 6,659, forward strand.
CGTGATTGCTTACAAATTTATTAGTGAATAACCTGTCGTGGCAGGTTTTTAAGTCAAGTTCAAATAAATTGGTAAAGCTATTGAGGTTTTTGCCATTAAACTGCTCTAGCGAAGCCCCTCTACCCTGGCAGCATAGGGTTAGGCATAGTTCAAGATTGCGTGCGATAAAGCGCAGTGAGTTTTTTAATACTATCTCGTTAGTTTTAAATTCTTTAGCCATCGCTTTGAGCATTAACTTGGCTGGATTGATACCATTACCATTTAGGGCAGATTTACCAAAGGCGTTTTCAATGCCTTTGGCCAAAGCTTTGTCAGTGCCTTTGCCAGCTTTACCAGCCAAGGCTGATTTGGCAGCTTTATCGTCTTTATCGCCTTTGCCAGCCAGACCAAATTCAGCACTTTCAGCTTTTCCTTTACCCTGTGGTTTTAATTCGGCCTTGGCCAAAAGAACACCAATAAAGTTTTTAATGTCTTTATTTAAAGTGTTGATCACATCATTGTTCTTCAACTGTGACTTAACCAATAACTTGCTTAGCTCAACATTTATTTTGGTATTATTCAAGGCGATTTCGCGGTTCAATAAGGCTATATCTTTTTGTGTAAGCCTCTTATCATTAAGTTTTTCTTGGAACATAGAATTTAGAATGAGCAACCTATTTATTTGCTCGACCTTGCTTTTATTTGCACCTTTAAGCATTAGCTCAAAAGCCTTGGTTAAGGCACTTTCATCTTTATTATCGCTACCTGGTTTTAGAATAGCAGTTATAGCATTTAATAGCGCCTTGCTCTGCTGCGAGTCGGCAACGTTTATGGTCAACTCACCCTTATCGTTCATCATCTTGGTATTTACCAATGCGGTTTTAATTATATCAGGTAGTACAACGTTGCGCACGGTAACTTCAAAATTAGCTGCATCATCGCTATTGGTTATATTACGCGCTGTGGGTAAAATAACTTCAACCGGTGCTGCATCGTTATTGTTACTGGTGGCATTATTGAGCATTCTATCGAACTGGAAGTCAGCTATAGTAGCGTTGGGGCTATTGTTCGTATTGGCAATACCGATTAAAACGGTTAAAATATTTTTGGTCGCGTCAGATAGCGGTGCTGGATTAGCTGCATCTGGCGATATTAGCGCCGTTAACGGGTTTATTGGCTTAACGTCTGTGCCGTTGACAAAATTAACAAGATTACCAAAGAAATTATTGAGGCTGTTCCCGATAGCATTTGTAGTGTTACCGGTGGCGTCACCGTTTACGTTAATCCGCCCGATATTAAGGCCAGCTAACGGATTGTTTATATTAGCTTCTCCACCGGTTGGTAAAAGCGGCTGGTTGACAAGATTTCCTGGTAGCATAGCATTAGTAATAGAGCGCGTGTCGATAACGTTGTCTTGCGTTAGCCCAAGCGCATTAGCCATATTGCCAAATAGACTGGTAACACCTTTAACTGGCACCCTTTCGATTCCGGTTGATATATCTACATTAGCTTGACCCTGCCCTGGGCTTATGCCACTAGCTTCAATACCAGCTTTAATAACGGGGCTGGGCAATTGATTAACTTGCTCTACATTGTTTAATGGCGTTCTACCGATATTATCAATTGTTGTTGCACTGGTCGTAGTGTTTTTATCGATAACAGCTAGATTAATGTCTGGCACTGGTGTCACAATATTATGGCCTTGGGCTGGGGTAGCTTCTGGCGTAGGTTTGTTGTATAAAGTGGGGTTAGTGGCTATAGCCGAAGCACCGAATTTGGTTTGAACGATACCATCTGCGTTGGTGGTTTCTATTTTGCCATTGGTGTTTAACGACATAAACGTGGGGTTACCATTAGAGTCGACGCCATAGTTTAAGTTAGGAATAGGGGTAGCTTCGACGTTAGAGACGTTAAGCACGCTAGTTGAACTGTTAAAGGTATCAATTTGACCTTGTGTAACACCATCTGACTTCGTTATGCTAGCTTCTGGATTGCCGTTGTACAGATTGCCTCTGAAGCTGTCAAGGCTGTTGACGCTGCTACCGTTAGATCTGGCGGCACTGTTTAGGTGCTCTGGCGTAGCAATAGGTGATTGGAAGGTGTCGGCTTGTTGACCTGCGCTTGGCGAGACGGGGGTTTGTGGTACAAGGTTTAGCGGCGTGGTGGCGTCGGTTGTGGGGGTGTAGGTGGTAGGGCTAGCGACTTCGAGCGTGGTGGCGGTGGGATTGAACGCTTCGGCGCCTTGTGTGTGTGTGACGCCTGGGGTAGCAGTGGTGGCGTCGTCGCCTGGGGCAGTGCCTATAGTGGGGGACGCGGATAAATTTTCCTTTATTTGACCAACAACGCTAACCGTGCTGTTAGCGCTGTTGGCTTCAGTGCCGCCCGGTGGGTTAGTCCTAATGGGTGCTGGGCTAAAGGGGGTTTTGTTGGCCTCGCTACCCGCGCCTGGTTCAATTCCGCCTGAAGCTTTGCCAACCATAAACATTACCCCCCTGATTTAATGACCTAATTTAGTTTTTGCAAAGTCTGAATTTATATCATTAATTTCTTCTTGATTAGTACACTCTTTGATTGCCTTTGCCTTATATTCTTCAGCTAATTTACTATTCCCCATTTCTTTGTAACATAAACCTACATCCTCAATTACGTATAAATAATTTGGATTTAAAGCCAGGCTTTTAAAATAGTAATCAAGGGCTTTATCATACTGTTTTAAGTTTTGATAACATTCACCTAAAGCTCCCATAGCACCAGCGGCATCTACATTATTTGTTGTTAATTTAGTAGCTTGAATGGCGTAGGGCAGTGCCTCATGATATTTTTTTAACTTATCATATTCACCAGCAACACCGGCATATAGATGAAAGTCACTACTGTCAACACCTATAGCCTTTTTATACCACTCTACCGCCTTTTCATGCTTGCCAAGCAGTCTATAAGCCCCAGCTACATTTGTGTAAGCCAAAACGTAGTCTGGGTTTAATTCTACAGCCTTTTTATAGTATACAAGTTGTTCTTCTTGTGTTTTCATATGTGTACCTAACTGATTCCAATATAAGCCTTCGTATGGATAAATATCGATAGCCTGTTGCAACAATTTGACTTCCTGTGGCGTACCTTTACACTTAAGGCTATTGTTAAAGTATGGTTGTGATTCCTTCCATTTTTCTTCACTGCCAACCCCTGGGAAATCTCCTTCTCTGTAAGCCAAAAGTAATTGGTTATCAAATATCTGACTTTGTGTAGCCTCACCAAACTTGGTGGTAGAGTATCTGCAAGAATCAACCAGGCCACCGGCGTTAGCTTGGCTAACAGAATCAACCTTGACACCAGAGTCGACCAGTCCACCGACATTAACTTGACCACTAGAATCAACCTTGACGCCAGAATCGACCAGTCCGCCGACATTAGCTTGGACACCAGAATCAACTTTAATACCAGCATCAATCAACTTATCGACATTAACTTGGGCACCAGAATCGACTACAACGCCAGAATCAACCAGATCGCCGACATTAGCTTGGCCACCAAAATCAACTGGGCTTCCAGAGTAAGCCCCAGAATCAACTGACCCAGTAGCTACAACGCCACTTGGCCTTAATTTACTATCAAAACCCGCGCCTATAGCTTGAATCTTTTGGCTTAAAGCAGGTGCAGGCATGGCTAGAACATTATTAACACCGCCGTAAAGCATTGCAAGTAAAGCTAGCGCGACTGCTGAATATTTAACGTTTGTTGCTTGGCGCATTTTACAGTTTACATTAAAATCCGATCCATTAAATACGTTAAAAGTACCGCTAAAAACGTTAAAAGTACCGCCATAACCGGCCAAGTTAAGTACTTTTAAAACATCGACAAAACCCGTAAACCTGGTTAACTTAAAATTACTGCCAAAACCAGATTTGCTAAATAACTTAAAATTACCGTCAAAACCCGTTGCATTAAACACGTTAAAAGCGCCACCATAACCGTACGGGTTAAGCACTTTGAAATTACCAATAATGCCCATGAACCTACCTAACACAGACTTATATCCCATTGTTTTATTCAACTGCATGCTCCTCACTCTTTATCACTCGTGTAACCTAACAAAAATTTGTTATATCGATTCATTAGTAGAATTTTTATTTAACCTCAATCCAACATGACATGCCATAGAAAATAAAAAATAAAAGTATAAAAATAGTTTTCGTTTACTATTCTACACCAACTTTAAAATAATTCTTATAAAACTTATGCAAAAAAGCATAAGGAAACCATAATAATTTTAAAATTTAATCTAAAAACTTGTAAATTTAATTTTGATTCAATAAATAAATAATCATAAATTTTTATTTTAGCCAAAAAAATAATAGCTATTAAAATTTGATATATTGATACCAAATAAAAAAAATAATTTAAACTAGTGTCAGTGCTTAAAAGACTGTTTTATAAAATTACTATAAATTAATTGCATTAGTGCCAGAATTTTTTGAAGCTTCAATTTCAGAGAAAACATCATCTATAATTTTGCCAAGAAAACTATCAAATATTTCTTTTGGAAGAAAATTACGAGTTTTTCTTAACAAGACTTTCTGAGCTGAGTAAGATAAAGGCATATTTTTTAATTGATTTACACAAAGACAATACATGAAATCAAGATTTAAAGTGTTTTTTAAATTAAAATAATTAGCCTGTTTCACAGCGTACTTAGCCATGGTAACCGAAGGGTCAAATTCAGATGTTTCAAACAAATCATTAAATTCTTTTTGAACGCCTTTCATCCGCAAATATTCTTTTACTTCAAATCCATACTGACAAGGTTTTTCACAGATATTACAGGCTATTTCAGGTCCAGCAGCTCGTTTGCGAAGAGTATACATAATATTTTTCCATTCATCATATTTAGCCAGGTCAACATCTACAGAGCCTGTATCATTGTCTGGGTAAGCTTTTCGCAAAATGTCTAGCCACATTCCATAAGCTTTACGCAAAACATCATAAAAATTATAATTAAACTCACCTCGGCGCTCAAAATAACGCTCTGTGGCCTGCGTTAAAAGACACCACAAAATACCGTTAACCATTCCTTCTTTAGCTCGTCGGCGTAAGATTCTGTATATTGAATTTATAAAGATAACTTTGTATTTTTTCAAGGTTGTAATAATAGCTGGCTCAACCTGCTTATAAGGGTCTGGGCTATAAGATTCTTGTTGAAATAAACACTCCAGCATAAAATTATTGTACTGGAATCTAAATAACGTATCGTCAGCAACTTCTTTTGCCAAAGCTAATATATATGTGTCGCAGCGATAGGCGCAGTCTTTGCAGCCAAAATACTTATCAAATTTACCAACAATATCTAGATCTTTCATGGCATTGCGCACAATATCGTTAGATTCTTCAGGCGTTTTTGGTGGTGGCACCTCTTTAGTTTTATCGAACATTATAGCTAGGTGATAAGGCTGTTCCATGCGTTCAGCATAAACAATAGCCTGACCCTGTTCTAGTGCTGTGGCGTGGCGCTTAGAGGCGTCGTCCATATTCATGGCATCACCCATAGAATCGCGGTCGTCTTTGGCGACAATGCGGTGCATTATTTTAAGGTTCGTGTTTTTCAAAGCCTCTGGTGCCAATTTATTTGGAATTTGGTCGGCTATAATAAAACCCTGGCCATACGACCTTATTTCAGCCAGCATATTAGTAAAAAATTCAACAGCCTTACCGGCTGGGTTAGCGTTTTCACCACTTTGCCCAGTGGGAACGTTTTTAAGCAATCTATGCGCTTCTTCGACTAACATTATGTGCTGGAGTTGGTCTCTTGGCCCAAGGCTTTCTCTGTATTCATAAAGGAAAACCAAAAGCATCCCCATTAAAAACGACTTTTCGCTATCTTCAGATACCATTTTTAATTCAACTACGGTAGGTCTACCAAATAAAATCTCAGGCGGTATAGAACGCCTAGTATTGAGCATCTGGCCTTTACCACCTATCAATAACGAACCAATCCTGGCTTTTAAGGCAGCCTGGACGTCAGGACCTATCCTTTCAGAATAACCAAAAGACTCTGTAACCGGGTCGATGACTTCGTATAAGTCTTTCATGGTAGGATAAATTTCAGGTGGACAATCTGGATCACCTGGTTTTATATGCGGTGGCAGGCGACGGTTGCGATTGGTTATAAGGTCCCAGCCTCTATCGGTATAAATTACGTTTAAAGCCTTTTCCATTACCTGCGGCATCGGCGCATACATTTCAAAGCTTGCGTTAAAAACCGATTTCAGCGCGTCTAAATGCGTTTGAACCTTGACTCCTTTCATAATTTCAAATGGATTAAGCCTAAATGGCGACACCGTCTCATCGCCAAGGCTAAATGCCTGGCCAATACCCTTAAACGTTTCTGACATCAGCATCATATGCCTGTATTCAGATTTGGCCGGTTCAATCACCATAAATGGCACATTAAATTTCCAGATTTGTCCAAGCAAGTAAAAGCAGGTATTGGTTTTACCGCCGCCTGTAACACCACACACCAAAGTATGTTTTTGCAGTGCGTCAACGTCGACTCGATACAAATTATTGGTATCTTTGCGCTTGTCTAATATATTGCCAACAGCTATAGACCGAGCAGGGTTTCGCGGTTCAACGATTGAAGTAGTGAAATTGGCCGTTCTTCTTATTCTTAACCCCGGCAATTCCTGTTTGGGTAAATGTATATAAGCCGAAAGCTGCCTTGAATTTAAGGGTGTAACGTATTTATAGCCCATTAATGGATTAAAACACCGGTCAGTACGAGCATTCGTTATAAACCCAAAATTTAAAAGATGCTGTCTTAAATTTGGACTTTTGACTATTCTAAATGGCGTGGGCTTGGAGTTGGTATCACAATAATTAGCTCTAAGTGAAGCCTCAAGCTGAACAAACGAATTAAAGTCTTGCGCAAAAAAGTACATCATTGTTTGGCTCATACCTAAATACACGCCAAGTTCCACCTGGTTTTTATAGTATTCCATCAATTCAAGGTATTGTTTGACTATATGCTTTTTTTGAGCATCTTCGGCCATCTGTGTTTTTTCAATCTGCATTAATACACTTTCAAGCTCATCTAGGACATATTCTACTGGTATCGGATTAGCCAATGTCAAAATTCCAAATTTACTCTTTCTTAAACCGCCAGCTATTCTGTCCATCTGATGGTAGTCGCTACCGTCTAAATTGTCGACTTTTAATGCCGGTATGCCAACGGCTACGCCAACGTAATTTGCGTATGGTTCAATAAGTTGCCTTATGTCATTTTCAAAATAATTTTTATTTTCGTATTCAATACCACGATGAACTATAGCTAGCCTACTTTTAATTACCGTGGCGTTATCGTTTATGAATTCATCTGGATTAGATACGTCATTATGGTAATTTGGGTCTATTCTTCGCATCGATGAGCCAAAATAATATTCGATTTTTTTCTGGCTGCCCAAGGTTAAAAAAGCCAGATTGGTATTAATTTTTACACAACCAACAATACTTGCCTCAATAGGGTAAAGGCGCTTTGGTCCTTGCTTGGGGTCTTGCGGGGTAAGTGGTTGCTGGTTACGCCTTTGCTTTTCTAGTTCAAGGTCCCAAGAACGCAATAGCGATTCGATTTTAACAAATAAAAGGTTCCTCACCGGCGCGCTGGTTATTTCGTCTTCGGCCTTGTCACCGATTAAATAAAAACGCTTTAAATCGGCAATTTTTTCTTCCCAAATATTTAGGTACTTTTCGGTAGTTGACACTTGTTAAGGAAACCTATGAATGGTAATTGTAAAATGTTATTTTTAAAATGGTAATTTTAAATATTTTAACAAACCGTTTTTTTAGATTCGCTATTGAATAAATACCATCAACAATCCTATTTTAACTCAAATAGTCTAAAAATTTAACGATTCCATGAGATTTACCTCGAATAATTAATTAAATTTAAGGCTATGAAAAAATTATAACCCGTGCGGTCAAGTATTAAATGAGAATTTAATTTAATAAACCCATTAATAGCGTTAATAACAAACCAACTTGCCCGAGAAGGTTGCTTAAACAATGGCCAAAAAATTAAAATCAACGAGTTAGAAGTAAAATACCCTAGTTTATATCACTAAAGATTCTAAGTCAAAGCGACCGATAACTCTGAAAATAGTTAACTGGTTGTTGTAATGTAAGTCGACCTAATTATTTAATTCTTTGGCCGACAGACATTAAAACAAATTAAGGAAACTGCGTGACCTCTAGTGGTTAATACGATTATTAAGCGAAAACGGCAAAAAAATTAGTTTAATTTGTGCTATTTTCTTGTATAATTTTTACACGTTCAAACCAGCTACATAACCAGATGACCACGCCCACTGAAAATTATAACCACCCAGCTCACCTGTCACATCGACAACTTCACCGATAAAATACAAACCTTTAACAGATTTAACTTCCATAGAGTTACTATATAATTCATCAGTATCAACACCAAATTTTGTCACCTCAGCTTTTTGATAGCCTATGGTAGAAACCGGCTTAACCTCGTAGTTCTGAAGCAAGTTGATAATATCACTAAAATATTTTCTTTTAAGTTCATTAAGCTTTAAATTTTTAAAATTGTGCTTATCGATCAAAGCTGCTGTAAGCCTTTTTGGCAGATGTAAATTGAGAAAATTTTCAAGTTTAATATTTAAATTATTAGTATCATAAAAAGAATCATTTAAACTAAAATCGGGTAACCAATTAATTTTAATGATATCAGTTTCGTCAAAGTACAAAGATGCTTTAAGGCTTGCCGGACCACTTAATCCTTGATGAGTGAACAAAATTGGCTCTTTATAAATTTTGTGCTTTATACTAATTAAAATATTACTAGAAACGCCAGCCAAGTCATAAAAATATTTCAGGTCATCTTTGTTTAATTTAAAACCATCAAGAGCTGGTTTTGGTGGTATCACCTTAAGATTAAACTGCCTAGCTATATCATAGCCAAATCCGGTTGCCCCGAGCTTGGCAATGGATAAGCCACCAGTGGCTACAACCAAAGAATTAGCTTTAAAATTACCTAAATTTGTCGCGACTTCAAAACAATCGCTTTTGATTATTTTACTCGTTTTACAGTTCATTTGAAATTTAGCCTTGCTACATTCTTGTAACAGCATATTCAGAATTTCTTGGCTTGAATTTTGACAAAATAATGCACCATATTGTTTATCAAAGTACTTTATTTTATACTTACCGACCATGTCTAAAAAGTCATACGGGGTATATTGGGCTAAAGCTGATTTAACAAAATGCTGATTCTTACACAGATAATTCTCATATGTTGCATTTAAATTGGTAAAATTGCAACGCCCTCCACCAGAAATTATAATTTTACGGCCTGGCTTTTCATTATGGTCTATAACCAGAACATTTTTGCCCAAGGCTGTAGCCACTCTGGCACACATAAGTCCAGCCGCTCCGGCGCCAATAATAATTACGTCATAATTAGACATTTAAATTAGTCTTAA
>JAJYFO010000046.1 GCA_021785395.1 bacterium
TTCATTGATAATTACAAGTCAATTGCCTTCAAATGAATGGTATGGTGTATTAGAAAATCTGACATTAGCTGATGCTATCTTAGATCGTATAATACATAGAGCTTATAACTTAAAATTGAAAGGAGAAACGAAGAGAAAAAATAAATATAAACAAAATTAATGATTAGATTTAATCCTTAAAACCCTTTTAAATACTTGACTTACGTGTGCTTTTATTAACATAGAAGGCGACGGAATAACAAACAGCATAAAATAAAAAATTTAATTCCGTCGCCTTTCTTGAATTTTAGCACACGGTCAAGTAGCTAGCGCCCCACAGCGCTTCGCTTGTGGGTTCCCCTTTAATGTAGCCTGCGGCAATTTTTTAATAAAAGGCTTAGGCTTAACGCCAGCATATTAACAAGGTTTTAATTTAAATTTAAATTTTGGTGTTAAAAGTCAAAATAAACGTGGTATGTAATTAATACAATCAATTGTTTAAGTAATAAATATTTTTCAAGGAATTAAAATTTAGATAATGTTATCCGTTAATGAACTATTTTTAATGCTTAATTTGCCACTATGTCAAGTGGCCGGAATGACTGGAACAGCTGGCCGATTTAAATGGAATATGCAGCTATGAACAAGTATTTATTCCTGCAAAATGTATAAGAGTAGCACACGTTAAACATACCTATGCCTGTATGAGCTGTAAGGGGCAGGTCGTAACCGCTAAACGCAGCGAAATACCGGTGATTAAAAAAGGTGCCTGTGACGTAAGCTTGCTGGCTTATATTATTACAAGCAAATTTCAGGATCATCTGCCATTCTATCGTTTAGAGAACATATTTAAAAGGTGCGGAGTCGATATAGCCAGATCGAGTATGTGTAGATGGCTTGCCGAGTGTGCTCAGCAACTAAAGGTCATTTATGATTTAATAAAAGATAGAATCACATCAGGTGACTCTATTCAGGCTGATGAAACACCTTTAAAATATCTTGTAAAAGGTATAAGCAAGACGGGAAAGGCTTTGACCGGTTACATTTGGACTTATTTAGGTGGTATTCATAAACAGTATGTCGCTTATGAATTTAAAATTAACAGGAAGGGAATTAATCCAAGTACATTTTTATCAGGATATTCAAATTATCTCCAAACTAATGCCTACACTGGTTATAATATGGTAGTTGCTAACGAAAAAATAAAACATCTATATTGCATGGCTCACGCAAGGCGCTATTTTGAACAATCTTTGAATAATCATCAAGCATTAGCTAATGAAGCTCTAGATATTATCGCTGAATTATATAAGATTGAAAATGCTATTAAAGATCTAACTGATAAAGAAAAATTTGATATAAGACAAAAAGAATCTTTACCAATACTGGATAAACTCCAAGAATGGCTAATACAGGATCGACCCGATGTTATTCCTAAAAGCAGTATTGCTATGATCAGCGACAATAATATTGATCTCTAACGACAATTAAAATTGATCTAATGACAAGTTTAAGTAGTTAAGCGAAATCGATATCAAGTAGATCTAGTTAGCATAAATTAAAAATGAGTTCATAATAGCTCTAATAATTTTATTAGAGGTTATAAGTGAATGACTTGCACAAAGGAACAAATAAAAAAACTAATGGAAAATTTAGATACTCAAAATTTAGAACTAGCAGCAGCAAAAGCTGGAATGTCAGTCGGGTCTGCCAAAAGATATGCCAAAGGCGGCAAGCACCGAAAAGTAGGCGGTTATAAGCCCAGAAAAAACTCAACGCGAAAGAACCCATTTACAGAAGACTGGCCACAAATCAAAGAATTGTTAATTAATGATTCTGGATTACAAGTCAAGACAATATTTGAATGGTTGCAGACACAATATCCCAATAAATATCAAAATGGTCAACTCAGGACGCTCCAGCGGATGATAAGAAAATGGAGAGTACAAGAAGGTCCCGAACAAAATGAAGTTATGTTTCCTCAAGATATTAAACCAGGCAAGCAAACTCAAAGTGATTACACCCATTGCAACAGCTTGAAGGTTACAATTAATGGCGAGCCATTTAATCATATGTTATATCATTTTATATTACCATATTCCCGATGGGAATTTGTCCAAATCAGTTTTAGTGAAAGCTTTGAAACCCTGACAGATGGGTATACAAAAGCCGTTGATGAATTACAGATGGTAGCCAGTGATCATAGAACCGACAATTTAGCAGCAGCAGTACCACCAAATGGTAGTCGAGGGGAATTTCAAGAAAAGTGGCGTGATTTTTTAAGCCATTATGGTGTTAAGCCAAGCGCCAACAACCCGTACTAAAGTCACGAAAATGGCTCGATAGAAAAAAGTCATGATTTATTTAAGAAGGCATTAGATCAAAAATTACGGATGAGGGGTAGTCGTGATTTTGGTTCTATAGAAGCTTATGAAACATATTGCAAACAGTTAGCTAAAGACCGAAACTACCGATGCAAAACAAAGTATTTAGAAGAATTAAAATATTTACAGCCACTACCAGCAAGGCTATATAATGATCCAAAAATATACTCTTGTACGGTAAATAGTTGGAGCACAATTTCAATAAAAGGGTCAACGTATTCAGTTCCAAGCAAATATATAAGAAAAAAAATAAAAGCAGTCGAATCAAATAATGAAATCGAATTATATTATGATGAATATTTCATTCAAAAAATGCCAAAACTCACACCTGGCTGTAAAAACATAAATTATAGGCATATAATTTTAGGTTTAATTAGAAAGCCTGGAGCCTTTGAGAATTACAGGTATAGAGAAGAAATGTTCCCATCAATAGTATTTAGAAAGGCTTATGACAAGCTTAAGGAAATAAATAATAGTACCGCCAACAAAGAATATTTACAGGTATTGTATTTGGCTGCTGTAAATAATGAATATGATGTAAGTCTTATTTTGGATATGCTCTTAGAATCTAATATAGCTCCTTCATCTAAGTATATTCAAGAATTATTGTTACTACCTAGTGCAGACACTGATATAAAAGTTGTAGAACCAAACTTAAGTAGTTACGATAAGTTAATCAGCGACGTATGTTTTAACACCAAATTTGAAGAGGATATAACAGCGTGTCAACAGCTATAAATAAACAGGTTGAAATTGAGTCATTGTTAAAATCATTTAATTTAATTTCATTTATAAATAACTATCAGCAATATGCAAGGCTTGCTGAAAAAGAGAAGCTTGACTATGTAAGTTATTTATACCAGCTAGCAAAAGTTGAAAGTGAAGAAAGACACCACCGAAAAACCGAAAGATTACTGAAGCAATCCAAGTTACCACCCAGTAAAAACCTAAGCGAATTTGATACAAATGCATTGGCTAATTTTCCTAAAACTGTTTTAAAAGAGTTAATTAGTGGTGATTGCTTGGATCAAGCAGAAAATGTGCTAATATTTGGTAATCCGGGAACAGGTAAAACCCATTTGGCAGCTGGCCTAGGTAGGCAGTGGTGCTTATCTGGCAGAGCAGTTTATTTTACAAGTGCTAGCGCCCTAGTACAAGATTTATTGGTAGCAAAACGAGATTTAAAATTAAACAATTTTTTAGCAAAATTGGATAAATTTCAGGCTGTCATTATTGATGACATTTCATATATCCCGCAAAACCGTGAAGAGACTGATGTTTTATTTGTTTTGTTGGCCGATCGATACGAGCATAAAAGGATTGTAATTACCAGCAATTTACCATTTTCACAGTGGGATAAAATATTTAAAGACACAGTTACGACGGGTGCGGCCATAGATAGACTCGTGCATCATTCACATATTTTACAGTTAAATGGTGAAAGTTACCGAGCTAAAACCGCTGGTAATGTATGCGTTCCAGAAACCACATTATTGAATCAAAACAGAATAATTGTTAAATTAGATGACCAACAATAAATTAAGTGGTCTATATGGAATCAAAGTCTAAAATACAAAAAAAGTGGAAAGTCTTGGTCGATAAATGGCAAGTAAGTGGCTTAACGCAAAAAGAATTTTGCCTGGCTAATGATGTTAGCCTAAGGTCTTTCCAAAAGAACAAAACGCTTCTCAAAAAGCTTTCAACAAAAGGTAACCAAAATAGTAGTAAAACTAAAACCTCAGTCAAATTTCTACCAGTTTCTGTTAAAGAGACTCCAATAATTGAAAAAGCTTGCGACACACCAATCAAAATTCAAATTAATCAATATCTGGTTCTTATAAACAAAGACTTTGATTCAAATGCTTTAAAATCGTTATTTCAAGTAATTAATGAATTGTAATGTTAACAGGAATTTTTAATTGTCGAATATTTATCTGTACGCAGGCTACAGACATGAGGAAGAGTTTTTATTCTTTATCAGGATTAGTTAGAGAATCAATGAAGCTTGATCCGCAAAGTGGTGCCTTGTTTATTTTTAAAAACAAAACCAGTAATTGTCTAAAAATATTATATTTTGATGGTGATGGATTTGCAATCTGGTATAAAAAACTAGTAAAAGGTACGTTCAAGTTTCCTGATTTAGAAAAACAAAATTGTTCTGGCTTTGAAATTGACCCCTCAACTTTAAGGCTCATACTTGATGGAATTGATTTAATAAATATAAGAAAAAGAAATAGATATCATTATGAAAATAATTCATAAACAATGCTATAATGGTATCTGTAATTTCAATTCAGATAATTAGTATATGCAAGAAGATAACCATTTAGAACTTCCAAATAATATCGACGAATGTCACAATTTAATAAAAGAACTCTCAAAAAAAATCAACGAGTTAACACACAGGCTTCAGTTATTAACAAAACAAAAATATGGTAAAAAAGCAGAAGACCTAAACGTAGAGCAATTAAAAATAGTTTTTGAAGAACTCAAAAACGAGTACCCAGAACTAGATTTGACTCAATTTGAAGAGCAAAAAATTGATGAAGTGACTAAAGTTTCAAAAACTTCTGGTGGTGGGCGAAGGATTACGCAAAGCAACAATAAAATTGAAACTAAAGTTATAACTCACGAATTAAACGATGAAAGTCTTATATGCCCTGACTGTCAAATACCAAGGGTTGAATGTGGTTCAGTCACAACATCTGAGCTCGATTATATACCAGCAAAACTTATTATACTTGAACACAAGCAAATTAAATATGCTTGCAAAAAATGTAAAGCCAGCGTTTTATTAGCACCGAAGCCGGAAATGCCCGCCATTGAAAAGGGCGCCCCAAGTTTTAGTTTGTTGTCTAATATTATAACCAGTAAATATGCTGACCATTTGCCACTGTACAGGCAAGAACAAATTTTCGAAAGACTTGGTGTTTCTATCCCCAGGTCGTCTATGTGTCGCTGGCTTGGAGTTATAGCTGACAAGTTGGAGCCGGTATATAATGCAATTAAACAAAATATTCTAGAATCAAATGTTGTACAAGCAGATGAAACACCGCTTAAATATTTACAAGAAAAAAAAGCTGGTAAAGCCAATTACGGCTATATTTGGACATATATAGGCGATAAAAATCACAATTATGTAGCTTATGCATTTCATACTGACCGGTCTGGAATTAATCCTGATAAGTTTTTATCAACTTATATAGGTTACCTTCAAACCGATGGCTATACCGGTTATAATAGAGTTAACAGCAAGGATGGCATGAAATCATTAGCTTGTTGGGCTCATGCAAGAAGAAAATTTACTGAAGCTTTAAATAATAATAAAGTTCACGCCAGTTATGCGCTTCTTGAAATTGGCAAATTATACGCTATTGAAAGAAAAATAAAAGATTTAGACGAGGACGAAAAATTAAAAATCAGAAAACTTGAAGCCATACCAATCTTAAACAGTTTTAAAGAATGGTTAATAAAAATGAAAATAAAATATTCAACAAATGAACCATTCGACAAGGCTATAAGTTATGCACTGAAATACTTTGATAAGTTAACTGTTTACACAGAGCAGGGGTATTTATCGATAGATAACAATATGGCTGAAAGGAATATCCGACCGATTGCGATTGGTCGTAAAAACTGGATGTTCTTAGGTAATGAAGGTGCTGGTAAAACTTTTGCTATATTGAGCTCGCTAGTTAATTCTTGTAAAATGAATGATATTAATGTTTATGAATACATTAAAGATGCCATCGAGAAATTAACAATCAACCCCAAAGTAAATATTTCAGAGTTGCTACCACTTAACTGGCAAAAAAATTCAACAAAGCAAGATTAATTATTTTAAATTAGCCTTAGTTATTTATTAGAACCTGACAAAAATACAGGTCTTGACAAAGACCTGGAACGTTTACCTGGTAATCGTAAAAAATCTAATGAAAATAAATAGTTAACTGTTCAAAACTTACCTGTTTTAACAGCACTTGACTTAGGTGTGCTGTTAAAAATACGAAGGCGACGGCAAAAAACAGACGGCAAGGCAAAAATAAATCCCGTCGCCTATTTTCGTATTTTTGCACACCGTCAAGTGGGCTAGCGCCCCGCTGCACTTCGTTTGCGGCTCCCCACTTTAGGAATACTGCGGCATATCCTCACTTCACTTCGTTCGTTCCGATATTCCTCGTAAGTTCTTTTATTAAAAGGCTCAAACTCCAACTCTGGCAAAGTATTTTAAGCTTGAATTTATTTTTTGAAAACAACTATTGATTATCGAAAAGGTATTAAAAAAATGATTGTGTTTTATTTACAAACGTTAAATATTTTAACTTCAAAATTAAATTAATATCAATTGGTTTGTAAACTATCTAACCTTTGAATATATTGCAGTCGGGGTTGTCAGGGTAAGATTTTTGGTGATTTAACAGGTTTTCATTAGATCAATTTTAATTGTCGTTAGGGATCAATCTAGTTGACGTTAAACAGCCAATTGCGGTTGGACGTAAGAACTGGCTGTTTTTAGGTCATAAAAATGCCGGTCTAACATTTTCAATATTAGCCAGTATTGTGAATACTTGTAAAATTAATAGCGTAGACACACAGACATATTTAGTTGATGTTTTAAGAAGACTAAAAAATAATAACTATAGTGATTTAAATGAGTTGTTGCCTGATAATTGGGTTAAATGTCAAACCTGAAATTAATAAATTATTTTTAGAATTTACTTGCTGCTTTTGACAGTTTAAAATGCTGCTGGAACGTTTACGATACAACAATTACACTTGATATCTCAAAGAGAATTTCTTAACCTACCCCAAGATTAAACCCATAATATTTCAATACAATTGAACGCAAAAAACATTGGCAAATTATATCAGAAAACTTAGTGGCAACTTAATAAATAGCTATCGTAACTCAGGTTACAAAGTCCGACACGTTATTTGGCGATTTAGCAAATTAACGAAAAAAAGTTTATTAGAATATTTTGATATCGTTATAAAGCTTAAATTATCCGACTAGAACTAAACATTAGTTTTTATAAAATAATATCTTAACAAGACGAAACTAGTAATTCAATTGATCTAATAACGTATTTAGGCCAGACAAAATTTAAGAATATTGTCGATACTACTTTTTATAAAATGAATATCCATTTTTATAATTCCAGATCCGAATTTAAGATAAGGTATATTTCACAAAAAGTTTTGACTCATTTAACGAATTTGACTGTAATTTCCATACGCAAGCGATGTCTGCATCACAGTTGCAGCCGTTTTAACGATTTGATTAGTCAAATGCGAATACTTTTTATCACCTAAAAAGACATTTTTTAATTTATCCACCGATGAGATTAGGCTAATTATGGAATAATCGGACTTATACATTTTAAGTCCATATTTTTCGAATTGCGTCATATTACGGTAACCAACCTTTGAAATCTGGTTAAGCTTAGCTAAACCTAAAGATTTTTTAGCAGTTATAAATAGACTTTGGCCAGGATTAAGTCTAACAATTTTTTGGTTCGAGTCATTACTAGATGATACAAAAATACTATTTTGGGCAGTATCATAAAGATTATAAAGACAAATAGAATTTACGTCTTTGATAATAAGAACAACACTTTTGGCCTTTATATTAAAATTAATTGGGAATTGTAAATCGGGCATAATTTTAATATCATGCTTAGAATTTAAAAGATAAAAACCATTTACTAAGGTTAAATTACCTCGGCCAGAATTACTTAAAATATTTACTTTATCTTTAATTTGAAAATATTCGGCATTTGACCTATAGACTATGGGATAAATAAAATTATTTAGTTTAAAAGCCTGATTGAGCAAA
Source organism: bacterium (assembly GCA_021785395.1). Classification (GTDB taxonomy): domain Bacteria; phylum Cyanobacteriota; class Vampirovibrionia; order Obscuribacterales; family JAKAZS01; genus JAKAZS01. The sequence continues at coordinate 8,200 of JAJYFO010000046.1, forward strand.
GAAAAACTTTGGAAAAAGATTTGTGAATGAAAATTTAGCTGTTTGTCCTGAAATTCAATGGGCAAATAGTAAAATCTATTGTTTATATCAGCGATACTATTGTCAGAATCATAATAATTCACCGACGAATTTATTGGTAACTGTGTATTTAAAAAGGTCGAATAACCGTTAATATTATTTAAATCACCTAAATTAATATTATTATTAACTGAAGCAGAATTGACTGTTAGATTACTTAATACTGGGTAACTGGTATTCACTAAATTGAAATTATTGATATTTACGTTAGGATAACTAGCTATAAGCGCAACAGAGCTTACTGATGGAGGGTCAGCTGTTATAGTATCATTACCGTTTAAAACAACTCCATAAGAATTACTAGGAACACTTAAAATAATATTTCGACCACTGGCATTTAGAGTATTGCTATCACTAAATGCGAATATACCCTGATTAGCGAAATAAACCATACCACCACCAGAATTATTTACCGTTACTAGCGAAGGTAGTGGGTTGGTAGTATAAAGGGGCTCGACGCTATTACCAATGTATAATTGAACATTGCCCAAGTTTGGATTATTTGAGCTGGCCGTAATTGAAGTACCGTTACTCAAAACTATACCATCGCCAGTATAATCACCAGCCGGCTGAATAGTATTGATTATAATAGAACCATTATTGGCCACTATTGTACCGTCAATATAAGTAAAAGTATTTCCTGTCAGGTTAATATTCCCAAATACTGAACTAAGATCATTAGAATTAGTTGTCGTTGAGCCTAAAGACAGATCATTAGCTCTAGCTGTAAGACTGCCTCCAACTACAGCATTTGATATGCTAATTGTATCGGTTGAAAATAAATTTACCGAACCGGAAACGTTAAGGTAGAGGTTTTGAATTAAAAGCGAGTAATTGTTCATATTAAAGGGGTTTAAGTTTCCGACACTGCCGTTTTTTAGCGTAATATTTATATCATTTGCATTTAATATACCGTTGCCGGATGTATTTAAGTTACCTGAATTATTTATGGTAATTATTAAATTTGCCGACCCATTAAATTGTGACAAAGGTGTTGCTACTCCTAACGTTCCGGTCAACAGTATCGAACTATTAGAAGTAATTGTAAAAGAACCACCAATTAAATTACCAATTGTAATCGGCTGTGCTGATAAGTCGGTAATGTTAAAGCCATATCCGGAGTTGCCAGATATAAAAGTTGCATCTGTAGTAAATTGATTGGCAAAGGTCGCACCACCACCAAGAGAGTTATTAAGATTGAGACTTTGCGCCCGAATCATACTTGGTGCTAAAAATGTATTAGCACTAGTCAGATTAAAAGCTCCACCAACGTTTATGTTAACCAGGTTATAAATGTCATTTATATTATTTACTATGCTGGCTGAGTTTTGAGTACTAACCGATAAATTCTGGCTGAAAATAGTAATAGGATTATTGCCGATACTTCCAGTGCTATTTGTTAAATAGAGATTAGTACCGGCAACCGTAAAATTATTTCCCAGGCTATTTATAACACCAGAGCCAGTAGCTGTCAGATAAACGCTGGATGTTAAATTAGATCCAAGGTTACCATCAATAAAGATACTTCCGTTATTAGCTACCGTATCTAAAGCAATAATTCCGGCTGTAGTACTTCCCGAAATATATAAATTACCGTAAGAATTCAATACCAATTCATTCCCAGCAAAACTCGAAATCAAGACACTTCCGTTAGCTATATTACTTATAAAAGCGCTAGAATTTGTATTTATAAATAGCTGATTAGCGTTAACTACAAAATTACTTCCACCCAAAACACCCGACTGACTGATTAAATTAATTCTATTACCTGTAATTGTAGACGAATTAAGTTCTTGAATTATGCCAGACCCAGAAGCGTTCAAAGTTGTGACACCATAACTATTTCCTATAGAGGTTGCTATCTGTATATAAGCGTTTAGATTAGCTGAAAGGCTAACATTGGTACTATTGATGTTGACAGAATCGTATATACCACCGCCCAGATTATTAACAATTAAATTATATGCATTTAATGGTCCATTACTGCCGTTACCAGAACTTATTGACCCAATATTAAATGGTTGAGATGAAACCATATTTAAATTTATTGTCCCGGCAGCACCAGTATAAATACTACCTGAATTAGCAACCACAGGACCGTTAGTGGCTATATTAACACTTCCATCATTGGCAATAAACTGAAATTGATTGGCACCAGTGCCAATTACCAAAGTGTTAGCCGTATTAAAAAACAAATTTATTCCCGTTACTAAACCCTGGTTGGAGCCATTGGCATTAAAAGTAAGGTTATTACCATCTATTATTTCATTGGTAGTGACGGTTATAACCCCACCTTGGTGATTTAGCATATTAGGTTCGACACCTATAGATGTAGCGTTTGTATAAACATTGCCCAAAAAAGAAGAGTCTATGTTAAGCGACTGAACGTAGAAATTATTGCCATTATTAAATAAATTGTTTAATTCGATGTTGCCATTACTAGACAGATTAAAGTTATAAGCGTAAATACTACCTGTTCCATTATAATTTAAAGTTTTACTAGCATTAACACTGATAACCGCAGAATCAATATTGCCGTAGTTATTTAATACAGGAGTATTAAAACTCACGTTGCTAAAGAACAAATTAGTATTTGAATCAATATCAATTACGGACGACGAAAAACTGGCCTGGGTAAAAGAGGCTAAAATATTATTACTAAGAACCAGCCCAGATTGACAGCTTATTTCAACGCTGGCTTGATTGTTAATATTTAAATTGGTTATAACCAAAGAATTTGGCGATGAGTCATTTATATTAACCAAACCAGAACTAGCCACAACGCTTAAATTATTTGAATCAATGTTAAACGGCTGGTTTTGAGCGCCGATATTCCCGCTTTGCAATTTAAAATTAATACTGCCAGCATCCAAAATATAACTCGTGCTTTGCTGATAGATGGACCCAAACCCAGAAGCGGTTAAGTTAATTGATGTTGGAGTATAATTACCACCTAAATTAATCGAACCTAATAAATTAATACTACCACTTTGCAAATTAGTCATAGTCAGATTGAGCAAACCACCACCGATATAGTTTAATCCACTCAAATTCACTAAGTTTGATTCATTACTTAAATAATATATAAAAGAATTAGCCTGTGAACTTACCGAAAGCGTTAGATTAGCTGAATTTATGAATATTGGTATATTGGGTGAACCAAGGGTATTAGAATTTAAGTTAATCGAATTGGCTATTAGCACATCGTTACTACTGGCATCGCTAATATAACCAGAGCTGACTAGATCAATTGTCCCGGCTTGAATTGAACTAGAAATTAATATATTTTTTGAACTAATCGACAAAGTACCGTTAATTCCAGCACTATAATTATTACTATTTACGTTTAAATTATTATAACTAGCAATTACGTCAATATAGACACTTGAATTTGGATTTGTCAACCCGCTTTTAACAGTTACAGACGGAGCATTGAGCGTTATTGGCAAAGCCTGTGTGCCTATATTTCCACCTGGCGCAGACAAGTTTATAGTATCAGAGTAAAGATAGATTCCTGATGCTATCGGGGAATTTGGGTCAATTAAAATACTCCCGTTTTTTCCGGCTGTAAATAAAATGGAAGAATTAGTTGACCCTGTAGATAAAGCTTGTTCTAAATAAATATTTCCAGTAGTTGAATTACTATTTATAATATCTACATTGGGTGTATAAGTGCCCGTTGTAAGGTAGAAATTAAGGTTAGGCGTATTATCGTTGATAAATATACCACCTGAAAAAGACCCTTTTATAACCGGTGCGCTGACCATTAAGTAATTGGACTCATTCCCGATTGAACCATAAAATTCATTCATCATGTTAATGCTGTTTGGATTATTAATCTCTAAAACATTGGCTGTAATTATGGCATTATTAGTGGTAAGAACAGTACTATCACCGCTAGCAATCAGGTCAACAGTAACGGCCGTCAAGTTTTCATTTATGTATATATTCCCACCCGTGCTGGATAATAAGACATTACCAGAAAAAATAGAACTTTGGTTAAATTCTATATTATCACCAGTATAAATAGATAAATTAGCCAGATTACTGGTTGTAAAAACTATTTTACCGCCATAAGCATCAATATTTAATGACGCCGTACCTTGATTTATGCCATTTATAAAAGTCTGATACGCCCAAACATTACCAGTAATATTATTCGAATTTAACGTTACAGTACCCGACTGCAATACTTCAATTGAGCTCCCATTAGTACCAATACTACCAGTGCCGTTAGTCGTTAAAATAATTGACCCTATCGCACTAGAACCACCTTGCTCAACAACTTTATTATTAACGCTCAAATTACCGTTAGTTGAAGAGGCGTCGATTGAATAGATTCCGGTAGCTGCAAAACTTCCATTATTAATTTGGACGTTACTGGCCGAATCGTTAACAAATACGTTTCCGCCTATTGCACTTAGAGAAAGGCTTTGAGCGTTGAGTAAAACCGGGTTGGTAGCTGACCCAAACGAACCTGTACCTTCATATATCGTCAAACTAGTATTGGTCTGGAAAGAATTTGCCGCCGGATAAATAATATTCCCAGCTGTTTCAACGTCTATTGAACCACTAGTCGATACAAGATTTCCTTGTAATACAATATTACCGGGTCGACTAGAATCGGGTTCGCCGTAAACTGTATTATTGCCTATAATTGTACCGGTTGAATCAAACACAAAAGTATACTCATTTATCGAATAGCCCGAAACGATTAAAATTGAACCATTGTTATTAAGCGAAGTTCCAGTGTTTATAGACCCTAAATCAATAGCGTTGCCAGAACTGGCCGTAGCAAATATTGTCACGGCACCGTTTATACCTGTTCCAGAAGCGTTTGTAGTGATTGAATAGTTACTGTTACTATTAGCCAACAGTACCTGGCCACCGCTACTACCATTGGTAAAAGCCATTAATATTACATCGCCACCGTTTAAATTACCTGAGCTACCAGAAGTATTAATAACAGTCGAACCGCTAGTTAAAGTGTTATTAGAGATCAAGTCAATACTTCCACCGCTATATCCACCTTGCGAATTTCCTATTGTAACAGTGGCAGTATCACCACTTGGAATACTTGCGCCAGGGCTGGGTACACCAGAAGTGTTAGCGGCCGTTGTAACTGTCAAATTACTACCTAAACCAGCTATTAAGGTAACAGTACCACTTGACTGAGTGGAAGACTGCGTATTGATAGTTACATCAGCCGAAGCAGCTGTAACAAGGATATTGCCACTGGCCAGAATCGCCAAATTATTACCATTTGTACTTATAGCACCGTTGAGTAATATATCACCTTGCGTATTTACGTAAGTTGGGTCACCTTTAAGGTTTATATTACCCAAAATCAGATTTTTAGAGCTTGTTATCAAATGAGCGCTGTTTCCGGTTTCGTTAACCTGCCCAGTTATTGAATTAACCAGGCCATTTAAAGTGTCTGAATTTATATTTAAGTTTCGACCCGAATAATTTCCACCTGTCATCGAAATTTGAGTTGCATCGCTATTTAAGATGTTTATATTATCAGTGGCTGAAAAATTGCCACCAATTGCATTTAAATTTAAATTTGGGCAGGTCGACAATAAATTTATATTCCCCGACTCAGAAACTACACTGCCAAAATTATTTATATTGCCACTACCAGTATTTAGAGTAAGGTTGCCCAAAGCACTAATATTTGAGTCGTTTAAATTACTTATGTCACCGTGGATTGTAGAAATGTTTAAATTATTAATAGCTAAAATAGACCCACTATTAATAAATTCATTTTCAGCACGGATGTTATAAGTCGCCGAGATATTATTCAAATTTATATTTATCTGGGCGTTGGTTGCATTATATAAGCTGTTTAGATTTAAATCGTAACTAGACGAATTAACATTTAAATCACCATAATTTACTAAATTGCCGGCTAAATTATAATTTTGTGAATTACTTAGATAAGCCGTTACGTTGGCTGGTATGATTAAGCCATGAGTATTTAAAGGCAGTTGACTAAAGTTAAAGCTGCCACCGGTTGCCTGGCCAGAATTATTCAAAACCAAAATGTCACTAGAATTGGACAGAATTTCTTTAGTCAATAGATACTCAGCTGGCGTCAACGTCGATGCTCGGTCGATCGGTAGTAATTGCTGACCAAGTCTTAGATCAATATTATGAAAACTAGCTATGCTAGAGGCTAAATAATCGTGACTTAAAGAACTTAAATCAAACGTATTGTTTATAGCCTCATGCAGAATATTTTCTACACTATGATTGACTAAAGACTGAATCGCCCCCATGTCGCTGTGTAAGTTAACTACATTTACCTGGTTAGTGACCGCTTGGGCCAAATCCTGACAATAACAAAAACTCATCTGACCCAATAGAAGACAGAATATAACGACTTTAAAGTATAAAAATTTTTGGCGTGGCATAACTTACTAACCCATTTTACGAAGCCCTTGCCAAGTATAGCATGCTACGCATCTTAGGCATATGCATTAAATATATTTTATCGTTTATGCTTGACCCATCCAGAATAATTTTCTAATCTATGCACCAACTAATTTTTTTGAAAGTTTTGAGAAAACCTAAACGACTACTAATAATGGTCGTACCGGTAATTATCTTGTCGACAAACATAGCAAAAATAATAACGCTAAAACGAGAATAATGTTCAATAGCCTTAATTTACTCAAATACTCATATAATTGACGGACATAAACGATCCTGAGATTAAAAATATTTTATACTCATACTTGCTAATGGTATATATAATTTTCCTAACTATTTTTACTGCCTGCCTCAAATTTAGGAAAGTTTTGTTGTGTTAAAAAAGCATTTTTTATCAATTTTATACATAATTTATTGGTCAATCACCAATTTGTCCAATTGGTCATTAGCCGAAGAATTAAATAATTATAATCCAGTGGTTAATAATATAATCCATACTGTCGCGGCGCACTATTCTTCTGGTAGTAGCGAATCAACAAATTTTTTATCGTCATTCGAGTCAAGTAACAATATAGCCGGCGTTCTAAGTGCTGTAATAAACTCAAGTTACAACCTAAATTCAAGTCTTGCCAATTATAGTTTGGCTAATTTGGCGCACCCAATAGACATCTTACAAGGTAATAGTATTTTAGCCGTACACAACGACCAATTGCTAACCCCAGCTGAAAGTATCGCTGTCAAACAAATTTTAAGCGATAATGACCAATCGTTAATCTTAAACAATTTAGGGCAGGCTATTGGTGGTAATTTTAACAGCAATTTATTGCCGAATAATTTAAATAATATTTTAATCCCACAAGGTGTTAGCTTAATAGTTAATCAAACTAATTTTGAAACTAATAACGCCTTGGTAAATTACGGTGACATTGTTTACAATAATGCTAGTCATAGCGATTTTAGCTTAACTGTGCCCAACTTATTAATAAATGAAAGTAACGCCATGCTTAGCACTAGCGGAAATTTGACAATTTCGACTGGGGTTTTAATTAACGAGGGCAGTATTTATACAACGAATAATTTAAACATAAACACCAACAACGCTTTTAATACCGGTATACTCGAATCTGGATTAGGTAATATAAATTCTGCCGATAATTTATCTAATAACACTACAATTGATATATTAGGGTCACCAAATAGTATCATCGAAGCTAATAATAGCTCTATCAACATAACCAATAATACCAATCCGGTCAATTCTCAAACCGACTTAATTCACAATAATTACTTAAGTCGTGACTTGA
>JAJYFO010000213.1 GCA_021785395.1 bacterium
TAAGTCTAATAGCTCGGTATCACTAAAATTTATTCTCTGTTTGAAATTTTCCAATTTACGTACAATTGTCAAACCCAATTCATATAACTCAGCCGACTTACAATTTGGCCTTAGTGTAGAAAAATCGAAAGACAACTCATGCAAATCGAATTCTGATATGAGTAATTTAAGCGACTGGGCAAAAATGGTATTAGCGTTTAATTTAAATTCACTAAATAAATCGTCAGGTGTTTTATCATAATAGCCCTTGGTTAAGTCTTTAAGCTCAAGCGATAAATTTAGGTAATTTTTAATATTGGCTATAATAACGTCAATATCGAATTCTTTGAGTAATTGCATAGCCTTGCTATCGTTAGCGATTAAAGTATTTAGGGCTTCGTCAATAGATTTATCGATATATTTGTGCATGGTAATTTTATCTGTGATACCATGGCTTAGATCGTAATTTAGAAAAGTCTGGTTTTCTTTTAAAATATTTTCACATAAAGAATGAATCGTACCGATATGGGCATTGTTTAAATCTTCTAGCATACTAACTAACCTGGCATTGGTTAAATCATTATTATGCATAGTCTGCAAGCGCTGTTTAATGCGATAACGCATTTCTTTGCTAGCTTTATTGGTATAAGTTATAGCCAGAATATTGCGCGGTAAAATAGTATCATTAGAGAGTAAAATATTTAAATAACGCTCGACCAAAACATGCGTTTTGCCACTACCGGCTCCAGCTGAAACCAAAACATTCATGTCGATACTTTCAACCGCTTGGCATTGAACTGCTGTCAAATTATTGGAAAGCAAAACAGTTTTATTCGTCGCTGTCATCGAAACCCTCCAAAGAACTAGAATCTTCACTCTTAATGCCGCAGACACTCATATAATCACAAGTATTGCATACCGAAGCTTTATATGGCTTAACAGGATAGAAACCGTTTTCAATATTATCGATAAAATTTTCGATATTAGCTTTGGTATTCTCAATATATTGCAATACAGAATATTTGTTTCTTTGACCATCTAATCTAGTTAAGGTCTTGGCCCCATTAATAGATAGGTAAAAACCGTTGGCGACATTTTTTTGTTGCGCCATCAAGGCAATGGCATAAAGAGGTATTTGACACTGCGTACTATTAAGTACGTCGTCTTGCGTTATACCGCTTTGCTTTAATTTATAGTCCACAATAATATATTCACCCTCATCATTTATATCAAGCCTATCAATACTTCCTTTTAAGAGTACTTCTTTTGTATTAAGGGTGACTGACAAAGGTTCTATTTCGCCAAACTTATATTCGCAAGCGTACGGATAAGCTTTCGTTATATTTTCTAAAACAAATGTTCTTTCGACAAAGCGCTTAAGTCTGTATTTAAATTCATAAATTTTTAACTGCCAGCGGTTGTTTTTATGCCAGGCAATATTTTTTTCTAAATCAGCTAAAGCCTCATTAAAACATTCGTCTAAAATACTGAATATTTTGTCACAAGCTGAATTTGGAATATTTTGGGATATTATTTTGGTAAACAATAATTCTAAAACTTTATGATAAAATGTACCTAATTTATTAAGGTCAAGTTTATATTCGATATTAACTCGTGGCTTAAGCTTTAAAATATAATTAGCAAAAAATTTAAACGGACATTTAGCGTATTCATTAAACCTACTTGGACTATAGGTCTTATTGAGCCAATACGATTTAATTTGGTCAATTGAATAAGGTTTACTGCCTATTTGTGACAACCTATAATTATTATCGATTAAATCGCCGATATAATCTTTAAAGCGGTATTCCATAGTTGTTTCATCGCTTAAATCATAATTTTTGGGTCGATCCAATAAAGATGTTTCATTATATTTATCTGACAAAAACTTATTAAATTCATACTGACGGGCAGAAATTATTTTAGGCTGTACGTTTTGATAAGATTGGGTTACAATTGGATAGTCGACGATATCAGCTAAATCTTGATTCAATAGCTTTTGCGTTTGAAGAATTAAACTTTGGCTCAATTCTTCATCGGCGTTATCGTATTTGGGGTAAGATAAAGTAATTTTATATCTAGCCTGTTTTATAATCAGCTTTAGAATCGAGTAATCGTAGTTAATATCGTGTCTAGGATTATTTAAATTTATATTAAACATACCCCATTTATTTAATTCGTCGTAATTATTATAGTAATTACCCCTATAACCAGTTGAAAAATATTCTTCGCATAACCCTAAGACAAATATATATTCGTAAGACCGATTTGGCGCCTGGCTTAATGTCGTTATCAGTAAGTTGTTATTTTGGGTATTAGGGTTATATACGCGTTTACTTTCAATTTTAGCTTTGAACATATTCATAAACTGTTCGTAAGTAATCTTACTATTATCAGCATGGATCTGGCTATCAGCTACGATATTTAAAAGACTCTGACGAATTTCTATTATAGCTAGTTTATTTAAGAACTCATAATAATCACAAGTTTTGGCATAATCGTCTATTTTATGGTTTTGTTCAATTTCACTTTCAGCTGAATGTTTTAATTTTTTTAAAGCTGGTGTTATATATTTATCTAGCAAATTTTCCAGATAATTGGCGTGAACTTCGACCGTCGCTAAAAAATTTTTCGAACAAAAAATATTGGTAAAATTCTCAAATATATTTTTTAAACTAGCCCTATCTTTCAAGGCATATTGCCATTCTTGAATACTTTCGTTAACACCAAAGGTATAGCATAAATTTTCAAGTTCTAATACGATGTTGTGATTTAATGGCGGAAAGTTAAATAACGATGATTTTGCAAGGCTAAAAAACTGTTTCACTTCAAAATTATTTAAATTCAAAGTTACTAAATTTAAAAACGTTATAAAAACGGGTATTTCTTTGAGCAAAATATTGTCGTCGATATAAAATGGGATTTGACTTTGCTTAAAAATATAATTTATGGGGTCAATGTAAGGCTTGATATTAGTAGCCAAAACCAAGATTTGACTAAGGTCAACGTTTTTGTTAATAACTAGGTCTTTTAAGCTTATAGCCAAGTTATATACTTCGTCTCTTAAATTAAAAGCTTGATAAATCTGCAAGTTATTGGGTTTGTCTAAAGGCTTATGGAATTCTATAATATTGAATTTGGGCTTAAAATCTTTATCGATAAGGTCAAAACTCGATTTTTTCCATAAATATTCATTATTACTAGAGCTTTCGTCTATATTATGAACATAATCAAACGTCATATCAAAATTTTCGACAAACGGCAAAAGCTGTGTAAAAAACATAAGCTGTAATTTATTAAACCGGTCAAAACCGTCGACGATTAAACTACCAAGTTTAAAAGCGTTAGTTTCGTGGAGAAATTTTACACCTTCAAAAACCAGTTGCCGCTCGTCCAAAAAGTCTAATTCGTTCAATTTATGCCAGTATAATTTATATATTTTGGCCATATCAATAAAATTACTATTTTTACTGGCGCTGATTTCGAGCTTGGCAATAATTTCATCGGGCGTGTAGAAACCACGTTCAAACTCGTCGATGAGCGACAAGAAGTCTTTACTTAAATTTTGATTGAAATTTAATCCACTCTGTTCTAGAGCTTTAACTAATACAGCCTGCCTTAAGTCGTTGCGACAAACTTTTTTAGGGTTGTTTAACTTATTTAATAACGATTTACAAAACTGGTAAAAAGTTTCAATTTTAAAACCGGTCACTAAAAAATCGTTATCTTGGCCGTTCAAAGTAAATATTTTTTCCCTAACGAGGTTAGCCGACCTGAGCGACGGGACAATTATATAGGTTATAAGTTGATTACCGTCGCTTTTAAGTTGAGCTAAAGCCCTGTTTAATATAAAATTTGTTTTACCCTGTCGATATTCGCCAAGATATAAGTTGATTTTTTCTGCCATATTATTTAATTTAAAGCCATTGAATTAATACTAAAAGGACTAAGCTTTAGATAAAATCTGTTCTGGTTTAGACTTATTAACCATATTTAGATGATTTTTTTGCCAGCGCATAAACCATAGCATTATGGCTCTAGCTAATTTAGACGGCGAATGATGGGTTGGATTTTTTTCATTGATTAAATTGCGCTTGATCAATTCTATATTACAGTCTTTAAAATATTGCGGTTCAACGTCAACCAGGTCAAGCTTATCATTAAAGGCAAAATTATCTGGAGATTCATTGACCAATACAGCTTTAAATAAATTTTCTAGTTTTATATCGCTTGAGACATGCTTTAATATAGCCTCAATATAGTCAGAAGCCTTATAGCCACTTGTTTCACCGGCCTGATTCGCTACATTGCAGACGAACAACTTAGGCGCTTTTGCTTGGTATAAGGCATTTACGATATCGGTAACTA
>JAJYFO010000047.1 GCA_021785395.1 bacterium
AAAGCGGACCCTCACAACAGCGACGCTTATAAACAAATGGCCAAATTTTATACTACCAGGGGTGATGGCGAATTGGCTATGAGCCAGATGCACAATGCTTTAGAAATTTTGCCAAATGATACCAATCTTCGTACTGACTTAGCTGAATTGGCTTTACGTCAGAACAAGCTTGACGTCGCCGAGCAAGAGTATAAAACCATATTGGCCGGTGACCCTGATAACGCTCAAGCTCTTCTGGGAATGTCGCGGGTTTATTATCGCAAGGCTAGATTAGACGGACAATATCCTCCTGGCTGGCAGGATTTAATGAATAAGCTGGAGTCTGTGGTAACTGAAAAAAACGTTTCAGCTCAGATAATTAAATCTGGCGCTAGTAATTTGAAAGAAAGCATAAAACTGTCAGAGGCGGAAAAGGCTTTAACCCAAAATAAATTCAATGATTCACGTAAATTATTTGCCGAAGTTATAGAAAGCCATAGGCAAGACCCATATGAATTATTAACGTTGGCGGAACAAGCCTTTAACGACGGAGACTTGAGGTCGTCGCAAAAAGCTTTCAATTATGCTGCTAAGTTGCCAGAAACTCAGGCTCAGGCTGAACTGGGTCTAAATAAAATTAAGTTACAAAAACAAGAAGCTAAACGACAAACTGACTTGGGTGACGCTACTGTATCTTTACCTATGGTGGCAATCGACCATTATAAGCAGGCTTTGATCGCTGATCCGCAATATCCTAGGGCCTATTATGGATTGTATAGTGTTTGTTTAAAGGCCAAAAAACCACCTAAGACTAAAGAGGCTATAAATTATGCTATTTGTTTCTTAGAAACAGCCGACAGTGATGACCCTTTAAAGGACGAAGTGAAATCTAGTCTAAAAAAGTTAAACAAGCAGTTGGGTGACAAAAAAAATAATTAGACTTTGAAAAATTATGTTGTTTAAGTATATTGATTGTGCAATAGCTTTTCGTTTTAGAATAAATTTCTTTTAATTATAAACGTTTTAGGGTAGAATAATTTAAGTTACTAGTTAATCGAGGTCGTTTATGAACTCATCAAGTCCAAATAGCAAAAGTAATAAGCCTGTTGACAAGAATTCTAAGGATAAAAATAAACCTGGTAATAAGTCGCCTAATCTATTGACTAAGGCTAATTTTATTGCGCAAGGAAAATATTACCTCGACCAGTATTTACAGATCATGTCAAGAAACTTCAAGCTACTTGGTCGAGAAAATCAGGAATTACTTATTAAAAGAATTTGCCAAACTTTGACTTTGGGTTTAACGTCTCTGGCTTTGGTTTTTGCCTATTCTTTTATCCCTGAAATTATACGTATATTTCTGGTTCCTGTGGCTGGTCTTTTGGCCTGGTGGCTTGGCAGTAATCTTGTTACTAGCGTAATGCTTGACCGTTTGCAGAATTATCTGGATAAGGAGAATTAATTGAATATTGATACCGATAAACTAAAAAAAATCAGTACCTTCTTAATTATTTTAGCGGCTGTATTTATTGTACTTCAACCGTTATTAGCTTTTATTTTCGGGCTTACCCGAATTATTTTACTAATTGGCGTAGCTGCTGGTATAGCTTATTTTGTCAACAAGTCGATAAGACGTTTAAAAAAGTCTTCGATAGTGCAAATTACCAATAACGAAACGCAAAACGAGACTAAGTCTAATGAAAATTAAATTTATTGTAATTTATACCTTGCTTGTGGCCCTTGTTTTTAATACTGGCGCAGTATTTACCAGCGCCCAGGATGCCAGTAAATTTATTGTTTTGCCGCCAGGAACAACTTTTGAAGGTCGACTAGACCATACGATTGGGTCGCTTAAAAGTCATAACGGTGATAAATTTATCATCGAAATAGTAAGTCCTGTCATAGCTAACGGTACTGATGTAGTTATTCCGCAAGGGTCTAAAGTCATAGGCGAAGTTGTAGAAGCCATCCCGTCGAGTAAAGTACCCAGGCTTAAAGGTGACCCAAAGCCAGCCGGTAAACTGCAAATTGCGCTGTCAACGATTGAAACACCTGATGGTAATTCTTATCCAATCGTTGGGTCTATATTAGGTGAATTCGTAATATCTGGGATGTCGCGTAAAGCTAACCCAGATCTAGGTGCTGGTATTGGCTACGTTGGGTCGCAGTATAATTTGAACAGTATCAAACCAGGAGCCAACTCAATTTATAGTATGGGTCGCCAGCGGCAAGGTTTGATGAGTAAAAAAGATGTAACTAGCGACCCAATGTATGGCAGCGGTGACCCTACTAATAATCTAGCTAATATGGGGCAAAAGACTGAAATCAGGTCGCTTGTCAAAAAAAATAATGAATTATATATTTACGCTGGTTCGCCGCTTACGGTAAAATTGGACACAGCTCTTAAAATACCGTATGGTAAATCGATACCAGGAATTAATAATGCCAATACTAACCCCACGGTTCAAAGTCAGTCCAATACTGATTTTGCCAATATTAAACATTTTTCTAGACCAAGTAGCGATAATCCCTCGCCCAGTAAAAATGATATAAACACTCAAAATCAAGATCCTTTTTAAATTTTTATGTCTAATAGTAAAACTTTTAGTAATAATCTATTTGCTTTAAATAAACCTTTAATAGTTGCTGTAACCGGAGCTAGCGGGGTTGTTTACAGTATAAGGCTATTAGACTTTTTGCTCGCTTGTGGTCAAAAAATAGAACTGGTTTTTTCTAACGCAGCTTTAAGGGTCTTTCAGGAAGAACACGATATTATACTACCAATTAATGACAGTAAAGAAAAAATTTTGCAGGCTTTAAATTTACCAGAATCCAGGACAGATCTAGTTAATATTCATAAATCTAACGACTATGGTGCGTCAATCGCTAGTGGGTCGTATCCAAGTATGGGGATGATCGTTATTCCCTGTACTTTAGGGTCACTTGGGTCTTTGGCGTGTGGACTAAGTCAGAACCTTATACATAGGGCTGGACTGGTTACTTTAAAAGAAAGGCGGAAATTAGTTATAGTACTGCGCGAAATGCCGTATGGGCATATTCAGTTAAAACATATGCTAGCCCTATCCGAAGCTGGTGCGGTTATAACTTCAGCTAGTCCTGGTTTTTACCATAAACCGCAGACCATTCAAGACCAAATTGACTTTGTCGTTGGCAAAGTTATTGATTTATTTGACCTTGATAATAATTTATTCAAAAGATGGAAAGTTGACAGTTTGAATTCTAGCCAAGCTTAAAATTTTTTATGGTTAATTTCTACCTTTGATAAAAATATTATTTTTAAACGACACAATTACTGTAAATTTTTGGCAAATTTTTTTTGCTTGTGGCGTTAATTTAAGCGTTAGCACTTAAGGATTAACTCTTAAGGATTAATTCTAAGGTATAAATTTCTCAACCAAAAGATAAATTTTTTAAAATTAACTCAAAATAGTTAATTTTATAGAACTATTTTTTTTGATTATTTAATCTATTCGTTCACCCTTTAAATTAAGCCTTTTACGGGATTGAAGGATTGATTGCCAATGAAAAAATATAAGTATAAGGGTTTTAAAACGGGTAGAGCAAATGTCAAAGCGCAGTTTTACAATAACGTTAAAAACATTAGCAGTATTGATATATATAATGCTATCAGTAAGCCCTCTAGCTTGGGCTGGGTCTGATAAAATATTAACTGGTAGCATAAGCGTCTGTGTTCAAAATAGACAGACTCGGTTAGAAAGCGATTTATTAAACTCGCCAAATATTCCTTGTCAGTTAAAACCTTCTTTATACCGATTGATCGAAGCCAGTTCAAATCCAGCTGTATTTAAATTAGTATTTAAACATATGTTAAACGAAGAATTAGTATTTGCCGATGCCAAAACTATCGGCCAAATTAAATCAATCGCCAAAAATTTAGACTTGGAATTATAAATTCAAGATTTTTCATTGACCTTGACATTAAGTAAAAATTGCTATTAAATTATTAAGTTTTTAGGGTATGTTCGCAACTTGTGTAATATAATTAGACCTTAGGCGCCTATAGCTCAGCTGGATAGAGTGCATGGCTTCGAACCATGAGGTCGTAGGTTCGAATCCTACTGGGCGTGAGTTTCAACTTAAATCTTTGCTATTAATGATTTTAGCATTTAAGTAATAATGGTTTAAGATTTCTTGGTAGTTTTTACCCCGATTGGCCATTCCGTTGGCTCCGATTTGTTGCATGCCGACACCGTGACCTAGACCAAGCCCTATAAAGGTTGTGTTTTTTAGTAAGTTTAATTTCCCCAACTCAGTTTTGATAAAAAATTTGGCGCTGTGGAGTAATTTTAAATTTGCTTTGACGTTTTTGAATAATTTGCGAATTAAAATCTCGCTTCGAATCTGCCAATTACCGTGCGATGTTTCGATCGTTAATTCTTTGGCTACATTAGACGCGGCGTAAGAGCTTATATACATATTGTTGATGTGTCCAAATATATTAGATTGGCTTGGTTTAATTAAATTGCTATGGACAGGGTCTTTTAGTAATTCAAAAATATTAAAATGAAGGTGGTTTTCCAATTCGTCACTAGAAACTTCAAGTGACCATTTGAATTGCGAAGTATCGCTGTCATATGTTTTCACGTTATTATTGTACAAATATTCGATCGCTTTGTGGTGTTGGGATAGTTCAGAGTGGTTAGACTTATAAGTTTTATCTAAATTACTTAATTTTAAGTATGTATTTTTACTATCAGTTTCTAATGTCGACGTCAGATAAGGTACAGGTAGACTAGGAAATGAGCCCGTAACCGGGTCATAAAAGCAGTCGCTGTAATTATTGGTTTGGCCACCAGCGCAGGAACTAAATAAGGCTAGAATGGGCTTGCCTTGATAGACGATTACTTTATCTGAGGTACCGTCAACGCTGGTCTTGAATTTTTCAGCTTCTTTTTTATTGCCACAATAATACAGACAGCAAAAATATGAATCGCAGACGTTAGCCCTGTCTATGGCATGACTTACGCGTGGGTTTAAGGCATAAGTTCGACACGCCACTGACTGAGCCTTAAGCGCTTCAAGGTTAAAGTTTAAGGGCATTTCGCTGGCAATTGAACCAAGTACATAGTCTTCTAGATTTACCACTTGAATGAGTTTAAATCTATTGTCTGAGTCTTGCCAGGCTTCAAAACGGCCTCTATATTGAGGGTTTATGCTCTGACCCTGGTAAAGCCTAGTTATGTTTTTTAAAAGAATAAAATCAGCTGACGTAAAATCGATTTTTTCTCTAGCGCTAAATAACTCATTATTTATATAAAATGCCCCATTTTCAACTTTTAATGTTACGTTTTGGCCATTATTTATTTCGCGATTTCTATCATTAGACCTAAAAATTATTTTGCTTTGGCAAGAAATACTTAATAGGCTAAAAGTTTTGTCTTTTAAATTATTACCGGTTATTAAAACTTTGACGTCCATTTTATACTTTCGCTCCACAATCAGGACAATCACTCATTTTATCCAGACCGTGAATTGTATTGACTTCACCGCTTAAAAAATTATACTGAATTATTTCATTGCCCTGAACTATTCCAAATTTAGTCGTTAATTTGGCTACTTCTAGAATAATCAGACTGGCCAAAAATTCGTCAATTAGTAAGTCGATACCGTTTTGTCCTTTTTCGATGCCAGATTCAAACAGTATTCCAGCTTCGCTTAAACAGTTTAAACAGCTAGATTTGCCCGGTAGCATCGGATAAATCTGGGCATTATAATTCTGTTTAAATATAAAAATACATGTTTTTTTTACTTTCATACAGGCCGCTGATAATTGTAATTTATAATTCATATCGCTAAAAGTATCAATTATGCAGTCTTTAGCGAGTATTGAATCTTCAATCTGGTATGGATTAGGGACAAAAACATTTACGTTTAAAATGTCAAAATGGACAGATTCCAGATAGTCTAGTCTATATTTTTGTAAAAAAAAGTCGTTCGACCAGAAATCAAGATTTTTAATGCCACTACTAAATATCTTATGAACTAAGATTTTTGCTAAATTATTTTCACCAAACAAAGCTAAAGAAGCGTTAATAAATTTGTCAAATTGAAATTTCATGAATTTATGCGTTTAAATTTATTTGGTCTATAGACCGGATTTGTCGGATAAATAAGGATAAGTTATTTACTATACCATTTCCATTACATAGTATACTGAAATGCATGGTTAATTTAAATAGAAGCGATGCTTTAAATATTTTTTGTTGATAATAAAATAAATATTTGACCAAAAACCCCCTTTTGTTTAGAAAGGAGGTTTTTAGCTTTTAAGTTGGCGAGGAGAAAAAACTTAAGTTCAAAAATAATTTAACTGAATAAGTTGGCGTCACGAGCTGAAGCTACGAGCCAGTTGACTGCACCAGGAGTTGCTAAGCCACCAGTTACGCCGGCTCCACCGTACAGGACGCGTTTCATAGAATCTTGGGTTCCGGCAGCCATATGCATGAAGCCCATAATCATAGTTGGTCCGCCCCAGGCTACACCAAGTATTTCCATTCCGTTGGCAGTAATATTCAATAATGCTTCTAAGTTAGCTAAGTTATTGACACGAACCGTACCAGCTGTATTGACGCCAACTACCGAAGTAGCATCAGCGCCTTGTGGCCCAATTGTACCGTTGGTGGCGCCTTGCAGGGTGGGAGCCATACCAGACCCGTATTGCATTGTCTGTGAGCCAGTGTTAGTTACCCCGTTGTTCATTTGAACCCCGGTACTGCCAGAAGAAGCTGTCGATGTGCCAAATGATTGAGCGTTGGCTGGCGTTGCCAGGGATAGAGCAATTGATAAAGAAGCTACGACGGATAATAGACTTAAAGTTTTCCCAAAAAAGTTACGCATATCCAAATCCTCCAAGATGTATGTTTTAATAGAATAGTAAGTGAGAAATATTAGATTTAATTTAATTTTCCTGGGTCTACATTAGCTTAATTTAACCAGGAAGTCAAGCGAAAAAATGTAATTTAAAATACTTTTTTCTGCTCCTCTCACCTATTTTAATCTTACCCATTTTTGTTTTAGGCTTAAACCTTCTTGACATTGGTTCGTGAAATAAAATTGTGAGATAATTTTTGCCAGTTGACTACTTGTTTTGGAGATTAAACTAGATGAAATCGTTCTTTGGGCCGTAGTTTAGCGGTTGGCTTAGCCGACAAAAATATCAGAGTAAATACGATAAGTCCAGGTCCTATTGAAACTCCAATATTTGATAAAATGGGTTTACCCAAAGAAAATCTTGACAATTTTAATCAAGAAGCTATATCCAAAATTGCCTTAAAACGATTTGGGAAAGCTTGCGAAGTAGCCCAGGCTGTTTTATTTTTGGCATCTAATGAGGCCAGTTTTATTAATGGTGTTGAATTATTTGTTGATGGCGGTATGGTCGAGCTTTAAATAATCAAGTCATTAATAAAATAAACAACAAAGCCCTTCTTTGTTAAGAAGAAGGGCTTTGTTGTTTTAATTGGGCAAGAGAAGAGAAGTGTTAAAGACCTAAAATTAACTGAATAAATTAGCGTCGCGAGCCGAGGCAACTAACCAGTTGACCGCACCAGGAGTTGCTAAGCCACCAGTTACACCAGCACCTCCATAAAGAACGCGTTTCATAGAATCTTGGGTTCCGGCAGCCATGTGCATAAAGCCCATAATCATCGTTGGTCCACCCCAAGCTACGCCAAGGATTTCCATGCCGTTAGCCAGTATATTAAGTAGAGCTTCTAGGTTGGCTAAATTGTTAACCCGAACCGTACCGGCGGTATTTACACCAACAACAGAGGTCGCGTCAGCACCTTGCGGCCCGATAGTACCGTTGGTAGCTCCTTGTAGTATAGGAGCCATACCTGACCCGTATTGCATCGTCTGGGATCCAGTGTTTGTTAGCCCGTTATTCATTTGATTCCCGGTACTGCCAGAAGAAGCTGTTGAAGTGCCAAACGATTGAGCGTTGGCTGGAGATGCTAAACTAGTAATGATTGTGAAAGAAGCTATTATTGATATAAGGCTTAATGTTTTGTTGAATAAACTGCGCATACCAAGATCCTCCAAGATAGTATGAATTTGTAAAATAGTAAGTAGAAAGATTAGATTTGAGCTTTAATTTTTCTTGGCTGTAGATTAATCTAAGTTAATCTAGAAGTCAAGTAAAAAAAAGTATTCTAGATTACATTTTTGTGAAATTTTATCTTTTTTGCTTGGTCTTTAGTCGGCCTACTTCCCATCTTCCAGCTCTTTTGGCTTAGATTTTTGATTTTAGCTCTATAGTCTTTTTAACGGATATAAAATCGGGTTGCTTTAGTTCTTTTCTTCTAAATCATTTCTCCTAAATCAAGGTCTAGTTTTAACTGGTATAAAATCGTATTGTCTAAGTATTTATACTTTTACGCTAAACTTTATTATTGTTTTAATGGGGTACTCACATTTTGGTTATAGCGCAAAGCAAGTTTAAATAAACCGGGCAATTTTGTACTACAATACTTGTATCGGTGATTGTCGAGTCAGCGTATTGTCTTAAAAAAACGTTTGTCTTTCGCTTAAACAAACTGTTTTAGCCCTGAGAGAACTATAAACTATTGAGTAGGAGTTTAATTGCTCGATAAAAACGTGTGGTATCATGTTTTTGCTTAAACTTAAGTTTAAATTATCGTTGTTTTTAGCGTAAGCATCTAAATTCTTCGTATTGTTCTGACGCATTTATCGTTAATTAACGCAAACAATAAAGCCCTTCTTTGTTGAGAAGAAAGGCTTTATTGCTTTAAGTGGGCAAGAGAAGATGTATTTAAGACCTAAAATTAACTGAACAAATTGGCGTCACGAGCTGAAGCTACTAGCCAGTTGACCGCACCAGGTGTTGCTAAGCCACCAGTTACACCAGCTCCACCGTACAGAACGCGTTTCATAGAATCTTGGGTTCCAGCGGCCATGTGCATAAAGCCCATAATCATGGTTGGTCCGCCCCAGGCTACACCAAGTATTTCCATGCCGTTAGCGGTGATGTTCAATAAGGCTTCTAAGTTGGCCAAGTTGTTGACACGAACGGTACCAGCTGTGTTGACACCAACTACAGAAGTGGCATCAGCGCCTTGTGGCCCAATTGTACCGTTGGTGGCACCTTGAAGTGTGGGAGCCATACCAGAACCGTATTGCATGGTTTGTGAACCAGTGTTAGTTACACCGTTATTCATTTGAACCCCAGTGCTGCCAGAAGAAGCCGTTGACGTACCAAACGATTGAGCGTTGGCTGGTGTAGCTAAAGATAAGGCGATTGATAAAGAGGCTACGAAAGACAAAAGGCCAAAAGTTTTCCCAAATAAGTTACGCATAATCAAATCCTCCATGGATATTGAGTTTTAAGTAGTAAGTTGTTTTAAAAAAATAGTAAGTTATTTTTATTTTCTTTAATTGAGATTTTCAAATGAATTTCAAAACCGAAGATGTCAATACAATAGTTTGAAACGTAAAACTAGTCAAGGGGAATTTTGTAGTATAAAATACAGTTTTTTTTCTGATAATTTAAATAATTCTTTGAAACCCTTATAAACAAAGAATTTAGAGAAAGATTAAATGTAATCGTCGTCCCCTACGGTTTATTAGAATAGACATTTTTTGCAGGTCTTTTCGACTACTTGCATATGCTTTGTATAGACTTGCTTGATTCCCAAAGTCTTTGTATATGCCTTGTATAGACTTGTCTGATTCAAAAGTCTTGAATAGCAACTTGAACCTATAGCTAAAGCTTTCATTCATATGATCGGTAGAAGTTTTTAAGCTTGCTTTGGTCTAGATAAATGTTTTTAGATGTTGTTTGTGGCTAATACCCTTTTAAGGCGACCGGGGCTGCTTAAAAGCAATTCTAGGCTGGCAGCCGTATTAGGGCTTACGAATGTTTCGCCCAAGCGTTTTTCAATCGTTTTAATGCTTTGAGCCAGGTCAATAAATGAAACTTTGCCGACACCTCTGATTTTAGCCAGTATTTTAGAGTTGATTTTGATTAGGGCGTACAGAAAAGCTAAGTGGTTAAACCCAGCCACTAGGCTTAACTGGCCAAAGCCAGCGCCAAAATAAAGTTTGCCAAAGATTTTACAGTAATAATAGCGATACATGAGGCTAGACATGTCGGCGTCGTTTTCGTCGAATTGAATCTTAGCCAGGTCATCTAATTTGAAACTGTGGTTGTTGACTTTAAATACGACACCCGGGAATATATTGCCCCAGGTCAACTGGTAAACAAAGCGGTTTACGTTAAAATCAGCTTCGCCGCGTACCACAGCGCCTTGCGGAAAATAAATTTTAAACAGGTTGACAAGCAAATGCTTGTCTAGGTATTTAAGCTTTAGGCTGCCGTCAGTAATCGGTTTGCCGGTCTGGGAGTATAAAAACTTAGCTATAAGATTCAATCGGTCGCCAAAGCCCAGTTCTTGGTTGTCTAATTCCTTTAATATGTAATTTTCGTATTCAAGGTATTTTGACCATTCTAATGACTGTCCTAGTATTAGTTTAAGGCTAGTCCAATTGGGTGCGTTGTTGGGAAATAAGGCCTTAAAATCAGCGTATTTTTTAAGCAAGTAGTCGTATTGATTGGTTAAAGCCTGTCCGGTGTTATAGATTACGGCCTGGCTTACAAAGCTAACACTAACATAAGTGCCGGTTGGGGTTTCGTTGAAGCTATACGGAAATAGCTGGCAAATAGCCGGTTTAGTCGTAGAATCGTATTTAGAATGAATTAAGCACAAATTGTCGACTAAAAAAGGGCACATCCTATCGTGGGCAACTTTTATAGCGTAGCGGTAGTTACTGTCTTTTATTTCATAGTCTTGAAGGTTGCGAAAAAGGCTGTTCTTGTTTAGCGTAATGGTGTTGGTATCGGTTATGTTTTCACTTTCGCTGACCAGTGAATCTTTTAAGACGTTAACGGGTTGGTTGAGTTCTTTAGCATAGGGCTGCCAGTCTATAGTGGCCACTCTCTTAAAATCACTAGAAGTCATAGGAACGGCCCAGCCGCCACAGCATTTTCCACAGCCAGTGCAGTCGTAGTTAATATTGGCAGGAATAATTAATTGGTCAGTCATACGAGCTATAAAACTTAATGATGAATTTTACAAGTGAACGTTGGTAAAATTACTAATGTTAACATACCATTAATTATTACATATAAACAGGGAAAGAATATTAGAATTTAAGGGTTGTCTTAGTTCAATATACTTACAACTTAGACCGTTTTTCGAGAGATTGCTCTTAAAATCAATAATTACCTCAACTTTGGACGTATAAAACATGTTAATTAGACAAATTTTAAAACAAACTTTAAAAAAATCTGGGCAATTACTTGGCTTTTCAAGTATCTTCTGCCTTTGTTTAACTGCCATCCCTTCTATGAGTAATGCCCAAATGCAAAATAATCAACAATCAACGCGTATGCACCAACTACCTTCTGGCCTTCAATACGAAGATATTATTGTCGGCACAGGACCAAGTCCAGTAATGGGTCACCCGGTTACGGTGAATTATACCGGTTGGCTGACCAATGGCACTAAATTTGACTCATCGCTTGACCGCAACCAGCCCTTCACATTTAATATAGGTACGGGTAGCGTCATTAAAGGCTGGGACGAAGGTGTTGCCTCTATGAAAGTCGGCGGCAAGCGCAGGTTGGTCATTCCGCCAGGCTTGGGTTATGGCGCTCGCGGAGCCGGTGGGGTGATTCCGCCCAATTCGACTTTAGTGTTTGAAGTTGAATTATTAAACGTTCAATAGAATAATTTTATTTACAAGCATTTCTTATATAATTGTAAATATAGGCGAAATTTACCTATATCTATATTAATATTGTAGTTATATGCTTATGGGATTATAAACAAGGAGTTTAACTATCTATGTTCGAAAAAATTTGGGAATCAGCCTGGGGAAAATGGGGTTTAGCAGCTGGTCTTTTGATCGCCATGCCCGGTGGTCGTAAAATGGTTCGCTCGGTACTCAAAGAAGTCGTTAAGGTAGGTTTGACAGCTTCGGAAAGCATTAAAGAAGTCGTGGCGGAGATTAAGGAAGAAGCCGAAGACGTTGTGGCTGAAATAAAAGCTGAACGCGCCCAGACCGAACCTTCGTTAAAGCACGTCCATAAGGCCAGTGAAAAATAAGGTCTTTTGTCTACATTAATAATATCAGGGTAAGAATATGACTAAAAAACTCAAGCCTAATTCACACGGCGTTGCTCACCATATGCCAAGTAGAACTCGTTTACGTATTCCTAAAAGTTACCGCAGCAAGGACACTATCGACGGTTTTGAAAGGTCTTTAAAAAAAATTCCCAACGTTAAATCGGTCACGTCCAATTTAACGACCGGCTCAGTAGTTATCGAGCACGAAGAACACCCTGAAATATTAAGCTTGATAAGCTCGTCGCTAGAAGGTTCTGGTGAAGAATTATTCGAAGCTATGCTCGAAGGCGAGCCTATTGAAGCAATTGGTGTAAGTTTAATCGGACACGTAATCTACAAAAATTTTGCCAAACTCGATAAACTTATAAGTGAGGCTACCAATAATAATATCGATTTAAAATTGCTTTTACCGATTGGTTTTTTAACAGCTGGAATATTTAAGGCTACGAGGACCCAGGGTTGGCTTAACCAGGTTCCGACCTTTGTCTTATTTTATTATGCTTACGATTCATTTTTAAAATTTCACAACAAAAGTCAATTGCCGCAAGTAACTAATAACGGTCAGCCCGAACCCGTTAAATTGAAATAAAAGCAGTTACAGTTAGCTTATAATCGGTATGCTTTAGAGATATTGATATTTTTACTTAATAATTATGGACGTAAATCAGAATACCGTTAAAATAGATGAGCCAATAGAAGAAGACTACGACAGCTTTAAATCCGGGTCGCCGTTTGAACTAGAGACCGATCTAGCTACCAGTATACTTATAGATACTTATTATTTAAACGAATGGGTTAAAATTTTACACTTAACCAAAGACCGTGTCCGCCTCAAAGTTAAGCAGCTAAATTATTCTAACAATTTGTCGCAGTATTTGTTGTATAGTCTTAATGGTATCGCCGGGGTCAAAACTGTAAGGACTAATTTGTGGTGTCAAAGTTTAGTAATAGATTTTGACAGTGAGATAATTTCACTCAATAAATTAATTGAACACGTACTAAACTTTTTGAGTTCTAATGAAAATTTATCAGACAGTAATATCTCTAAGAATACAATAGAAAAAAGTCAAACTGGTTTTTTTTTCCAAATCAATAATTTTTTGAAAAAAATATTACCGCCATGGTTGCAGTTAGTTCTTGGTGGTAGCGCATTTTTGAGCAATTTTTTAAATTTGCCGTTATTTATACCTAAAATTTTAGTTTCCCTTTCAATCTTACCGTTAGGTCAAAGAACGCTCGAGACAGCTTTGATTGATAATAAATTAAGCGTTGACGGCCTTGATTTTTCTGCATCCATGCTCATGACGCTTAACAATAAATTACCCGAAGCTGCCTTTATGACATTTTTAATAAGTTTAGGCGAATTTATCCGTGAAGCTACAGCGCGCAAAAGCTCCAAACTTACTAACGACTTGCTCAATTTATCGGGAAGTTTTGCCTGGCGCGTTACGGGTAAGAAAAAAATCGGCATTCCTTGCCACGAAGTTAAACCAGGTGATATTGTGGTTGTTTATTCTGGTGATAAAGTCCCTGTCGATGGTATAGTGGTATCAGGAGAAGCTACTTTAGACCAAAGTAAATTAACCGGAGAATCAACTCTAATTGAAGTTAAAAAAGAAAGTTTAGTCTACGATTCAAGCGTTTGCGTAGAAGGCAAGATTTATATTAAATGCATTTCTAGCGGCCAGGATACCAAAGCTGGTCAAATTGTAGATATGCTTAAAAATGCACCATTGTACGAAACAAAAATCCAGAATTGGGCAACTGTTTCGGCCGACAAAATGGTTGTGCCAATTTTTTTAATGGCTAGTCTTACATTTATATTAACCAGAAATATTTTCAGATTAATGAGTATGCTTATTTTTGACTTTAGCACCGGTATTAGAATAGCTGCTCCAACAGCAGTATTATCTTCGATGTATAATTTAGGTCGCAGCGGTATATTAGTTAAAAGTGGCGCCAGTCTGGAAAAATTAGCCACCATAGATGCTATTGTCTTTGATAAAACGGGAACTTTAACGCTTGGTGAACCAAGGGTAGTTAATGTGTATTCAGTAAGTGATATGTCCATAAACGAAATTATGACGTATGCAGCTAGCGCGGAATTAAGGCATAATCATCCAGCTTCAAGAGCCATTGTCAAACATGCGTTAACTTTAAGCTTGCAAATCCCTGACCGCAGTCAAAGCGTTTTCAAAACAGGGCGCGGCGTTGTTGCATCCATCGACAATACTGAAATTGTTGTGGGTAGCAAAAGGCTCATGCTGGAAGAAAATATTAATACTTTAATGGCTCAAAACATTGAGGATACAATAGATAAAGCTGGTGAATCGCTAGCCTATGTAGCGGTCAACAAAAAATTAGTTGGTTTAATATCATATGTTGACGTAGTTAGACCAGAAGCCTATAAAGCCATCAAACAGTTGAAACGACTTGGTATCAAGCGATTAATTATGGCAACTGGTGACGGTGAATTTGCGGCTAATGTAATCGCTCATAAAACTGGTATTAGCGAAATTTTATATAAATGTTTCCCTGAACAAAAGGCTTTATTGGTCAAAGAACTTAAAGAAGCTGGTTTTTGTACAGCTGTAATCGGTGATGGCGTTAACGATTCACCGGCTCTTGCCTACGCTGATGTGGCCATATCGCTGCATGGGGCAACACAGGCTGCTCAACACGTGGCTGATATTGTTTTAACCGACGACAATCTTAGTCGATTACCCCAGGCAATCGAAGCATCCCGTCATTCTATCGGTATAGTTAAACAGAATTTATCACTGGTTGCTTTACCCAATACAATTGGCTTTATGTTGGCTGGTTTGGGTCGAATCGACCCGGTGGGTGCCACTATATTGAATAACGGGTCGGCCATATTAGCCGCCTTAAATAGTTTAAGACCATTGGCCTTTACCCCGTGGACCAAAGTAGACGATAAAACAATAAATACAAAATTGGTACTATAAATTATTTAATTATAAGCTTAGATAAGGAAAAATATAAAAGTATATTATTTTGGTCTAATAGCTTGTGCCTGGACAATTTGGTTGCCACCATACATCTGAATCGCGTTTTGTAGGGCTATAAAAGTACTATCGACTAAATCAATTGCGTTATTAGCATTGTCTGGAACGCTAGCTATTCCCATGCTTACACTTAAGTTAAAAGTATGAAGTTTGTGGTTGAATTGCGATTGGGCTACAAGTTTGGCCATTCTGTTTGCCACCACGGTAGCGCCACGTATATTTGTTTCGGGTAGGATAAAGCATAGTATTGAACTTTGATAAACACCGCTTAAATCAATTTCGCGTAATTTAGAGGCAATTTTATTATAGACGTTTTCTATTAAATAATACGTGGTGTCTTCACCCCAATTTTCTAGCAAGTTGTCCAAAAAATCTACCGATACCATAATTAATGAAAGTGGCCTTTTGTAGCGTAAACCCCTTGATATTTCATAATTAAGCCTGGAAATAAATTCATTGGCTTCTAGTCGATTTGTCAGTAAATTGGTTGGTGGCAGTATTTTATTAGTTGAAATGTGACCAGGAATATTGCTATTGGCTAAAATTCCCATTTCAAAATTTTTTTGAGTTCGATTTAAATCAGCCGAATTTATCTCGTTTAAACGTTTGGCGTAAGGGTTTTTCCCGGCTATAAAGCTTTGCTGTTTCTTGTCTAAATCGTCGTTATGCATATTTTTGTAT
>JAJYFO010000048.1 GCA_021785395.1 bacterium
GTTTTAATTAACTTGAAATTTAATGACTTTGGCTAAATATTTAAATACTCAGCATTATCTAGAAGGAGAAATTGTATTAACAGAATTATGAAAAATAATTTAAACCTAAGGCAAAATTTAATTAATGTCGACGATTACTACAACCGAGCCAGGTTATTGATGCCTAGCAGTAATTTTGACTATTTCGCTGGAGCAAGCTGCGACGAAATTACTTTACACAAGAATCAATCTGACTTTCAGAATATAGAAATATTGCCGTCTGTTTTAAAAGATGTAAGCAGTATAAGTTTAGATTGCCAGATTTTAAACCATGATTATAAATTTCCTTTAATGTTGGCTCCGTTAGCTTTTCAGTCTCTAGCGTATCCTTCTGGTGAAATAGAATCGGCAAAGGCAGCTGGTGATCTTGGTATAAATATGATATTGAGTACGCTTTCTTCAACCAGCCTTGAAAACGTCATTCGATACAGCCGTAACGCATGGTTTCAGCTTTATTTGTTCAAAGACAGGAAAATAAACTTAGACCTAATTGAACGCGCTAAAATAGCGGGTTATAAAGCCATCGTTGTAACTGTAGATTCCCAGTTCTCGGGTAAACGCGAACGTGACTGGCGCAATAATTTTTCTTTGCCAAACTCAATAGCTCCAGCTAATTTGAGCAAATATAATTTTCCCCAATTAAAAGCAAGAACTGATAGTTGGCTACATAATTTTATCGACCAAAATTATGATAAAAGTTTTACCTGGTCCGATTTACAAAATCTTATTGAAAATTGTAGTTTGCCTGTTTTGGTCAAAGGTATTTTGACGAGTCATGATGCTAAGCAGGCCATAAATATGGGGGCTGCCGGTATCGTCGTATCCAATCATGGCGGGCGAACCATAGATACTGCCATTTCAGCTATTAAAGCCTTGGCTAGGCTGACCGAAAAAATAAATCCTGATGAAACGACTATTTTGTTTGACAGTGGAATAAGACGAGGCAGCGACATTTTTAAGGCTTTATGCCTTGGCGCTAAGGCTGTTTGCATCGGTCGACCTTATATATGGGGTTTGGCTGTTGAGCGTCAAATGGGTGTAGTTAAAGTCATTAATTTACTCGTCGAGGAGCTTAAAACGACTATGGGAATAGCTGGTGTAAACGATATTGGGCTGTTAAACAGAGATTATATAATTGTTTGATTCCGATTGAAAACTTGTATCGCTGTTTAGATGCAGTTATTTATTTCTTGATTTACGCTTGGTTTAAATACTTCTTTGGCAAAATTTTTGGTTAAAATGACTATGCTGAAATTAATTTACGAATCGACTATTGGAAATTATTAAATTGGCCGCTTGAAAACCATGCAAAGATAGCAATGTCAAGGGGGTGGATAGGATCTGTTTTACTTTGTTTTAAATCACAAATTCCTTAACGACAACGTGTTGAAATTTCTGTTTAAACAAAATTAATTGTGCTTTTTCATTTTTTAAATAAGATTTATGCGGCCATTTATGAATCAGGTAAGAGTTCTTTACTGTTTAGGTTAGCTTGCGTACCTTGAGTTGCTTATTTGGCTGGCGTTAAATTTTCGTCGTCTAAAACCTTTCCTGTTACATTTTTTGAGGCTTGGGGAAGGTTGTTAAACTGCGCTGATTTGGCTGGCGTTAAATTTTTGTCGTCTAAAATCTTTCCTGTTACATTTTTTGAGGCTTGGGGAAGGTTGTTAAACTGCGCTGATTTGGCTGGCGTTAAATTTTTGTCGTCTAAAATCTTTCCTGTTACTTTTTCTGAGGCTTGGGGAAGGTTTTGAAATTGCGCTGATTTTGGCTGGAGAATTTTGGCTTTGGTTTTTGTCGAATAGTTAGGGTTTGACAATTTTGCCTGGGTTTCTAAAGAGTGAATAGAGCTATTGATATGTATCATTTTAATGGCAATTCTTGCTATGCTGGCAGCAGCAATGCTCTCGTGACCAGCAACCGGAAAACCCATCTGTATGGCTTGCTGTCCAAACTCTGCAAAATTGTCAGCGGCTGACTGGGCTTGGCTCCAGTTACTTTCACCAGCTACTGCACGCTCAGCTATAGCAGCTGCAGCGTCACAATTATTGGCCGCTTGAAAGTTGATTTCTTTAATCTTACCGCCATAGTTTTCACCATTAACACGAGACGCTTTGGCTGTTTGTCTTGCCCATTGAGCCGCCACATTTATAACTTTATTAGCTTCAATTCTGTCACTTTGCCAATCTTTATGATTAATAATGTCAAATTCAACTCGCTCTAACCATTCTTGAGCCAGTTTAGCGACTTTATCTGTTTGGGCTGATGTTATATCACCTTCTTGTCTGGTGGGTTGGCCTCTGACAGCTTGGGCATTATTCATGGCATTAAAGGCTGACGCTTCATCTTCGGCTTGAAATTTTTGACGGTAGTTAAGCATGGGTATAAGATTTTGATTGTTTTGAGCACCAATAGGCAAGGCTAGACAATTTAAAGACAATAGAAAAAAAAGGTTTCGTTTCAATCTAGCTACAAAACAATAAATCACGTATAAGCACCTTAATTTTCAGAGTTCATGTGACATTCAAACTCTTCGTTTTAAGATACACTTTTTTACGTTATATGTCAATTCTACGCTGAAAACGATAAACCAGTAGGATAAGTTTAAGTGGTTATATTTCCCCAAGAAGCCGGTAAAGTAGCGAATATTTTTAAACCAAAAATTCCTTTTTTCGTCAATCAATGTTATGTGGTACCAAAAAGAAAAGCAATGGCAGCTTGTTAGAAAATCAAATTCCCTAGGAAATGTCAATGAAATTTAGTGGTAAAACGCTGGTTAATTAAAAAGGTAACAAGGTATCAAAAGAAGCCTTTTGCTTAATAAAGAAAAGAAAAACTTTTATATTTTAATTGCTTTAAGTAGAGTTAATTACTGACAGAATAAGCTCTTCGTCTAAATCTAATAAATCAGCGATTTGGTTAGTAAACAGGTTCTTATAATAAAGCCTTATTTTTTTCAATACAAATTTTTTACCTTCGAGTATACCTTCAGCTATTAGCTATACCTATTAGCTATACATGAGTAATTTGAATATTCGCGTCTGTTATCTCTGCATCAGTAAGGTCCACGTTTTCATCGATGATATCTTTGAAAACACCACACCTAAACAGTAACGTGAGTATAGTCTTTAAAAGGGCGTCAAAATTATTAGTTTTAGTCATAATATATGTCTTTTAAGAAGTCTTGGAAGAACTAGGTAAACTAAGGTAATCAGCCTGGTCTTATTTTATTTAGTTGCCTGGCCAATCTATTGGTAAAGGAGGCATTAATTTAACAACCAATAATTTTTTTTTATATTTGAAATTACTCCTATAAATTAAAAAACGAGTAAAAAGTTTTATATGAATCGATTTAATGTTAAAATTTTCTAAGGTTAACATTATAACCAATACAGTTAAAAATATTTGTGATTTTTTTTAGAGAAAATTTAAGCCGAAATTCAGTAATAGTTTGATGATTGATTGCTAATTAAGAATGTCATAATTAACTTCGCTGTTAAGGTCAAGGTAGTCGTTTAAGTCTTCGTCGTTTACAGGCTTATGGCTACTAAAACGGCGACTAGCTTCTAGAAACCGGGTATGGCAAATGGCAATGGCTAATGCGTCGCTAGCGTCGTCGCTCGATATTATTTGGGATAGATTTAAAAGCCGAGCCACAGCGTGCTGGATATCTTGTTTTAGAGCCTTGCCGTTGCCGGTTAAATTTAGCTTGATTTGTGACGGCGTATATTCAAAAGTTTCTAAGCCTTTAAAATTGGCCGTTTCTAGAATTACACCGCGAGCCTGGGCTACCGGAATGACCGTTTTGGCGTTTTTAAAGTAGAATAAAGCTTCAAGTGCCATTTGACTAGGTGTAGTATCGCTTATCAGCATTCTTAAATCCTGGCGAATCATGCTTAAGCGCTGCCCGACGGTCAATTCTTTGGGCGTATGGATTATGCCTGAATTTATATATTCGAGTTTCCCAACGCCTAGATGGTTTATGACGCCGAAGCCAACTCTATCATAACCAGGGTCGATTCCTAAAATAATACTCATAAAAATTCTTCTTAGCTTGCAAAATTTTATTAAAGCAATATTATATCTTAAGTTTTTGTATTAATATTAATATCATATGCCAGAACTTTTATACCACAAACCCGATATGACCAGGCAATATTTATCGAATATAGGGTTTGAGCGCAGGCTTTTGTATCTGTTTTTTGCCGGTTTATGCCTAGGCCTTAGCAGTCCTGGTTTTAATCAGGGTTATTTGGCCTGGTTTGGTTTTATACCTTTTTTTGTACTATTGCGTTCTTGTGCTAATTACCTGGAGGCTATTTTAATTGGCTCCACGTTTGGTTTTGCTTATAGCCTGGTGAGTTTAAGTTATTTTCTTAATTTTAATAATAACTGTGAAACCATGGTTGAAGCTATAGTCAGTTTTGGCAGTAATGTTTTGTACTGGTGCTATGTTAGTTTGACGCATAGCCTGGTGTTTGTCGTCTACGCTGTCACCCTTTATTTGTTGCCGTTGCGAACCGGTTTTATACCTTGGTATAAACGCCCTTATTATCCGTATTTATTGACGGCCCCCTTATTGTGGATATATCTAAACGATTCACCTTTAAGTATATTAATACCTATCAAAAATTGTCTAACTAGTATTGCTTTGAGCCAGTATCTATTTGAAC
Organism: bacterium; assembly: GCA_021785395.1. Taxonomy (GTDB): domain Bacteria; phylum Cyanobacteriota; class Vampirovibrionia; order Obscuribacterales; family JAKAZS01; genus JAKAZS01. Next base: position 4,713 of record JAJYFO010000048.1, read on the forward strand.
CGGTGAATCAAATAACTAAACTAGCTGGACGTCAGATTATTGATTTTTTTATAATCCTAGTAAACTGTAGTATAAGTAACTTAATTATCCAAAATTTTCCTCTGACCAAAAGATTCGGCCAGAGGATAGACAGTTTAAAAGACGATTTTGGGTCGGTTCTCGACAACTTGGTTATTTTATTGATTCTCTTTACTGTTTATACTGGCGGGCAGTTAGGGCTCAATGAGAGTATCAAAAATAATAAGTTAGCCATGCCTGACGAACCCGTTGTGAATACTTTAGACGTTTGTGCCCGTCTAATTGGCGAAACAAAAATTGACAATAATCTTATCAATGAGGAAATCAAACGTTACTTACATATTATAAATTTGCAAAAAGATATAAATTTATTCGTCTGCCCCGAAGGCAACGTCTATTTACCTGACAAAGCTAAAGAATTGAAACCAGTATGCCTGGAAAACCTTAGTTTTACTGATTCTAAAAGCTTTTTGAATTTCTATAAATCCGGTCAGATATACATCAAAGCAAGCCCGTGGGGGAAAATTGGTGTTTTAGAAGGGGTTAGTATCTTAAATGGTAATTTGGCTAAAATACTGGTTCGTCAAGGCGCTTCTCTATTGATATGGAATAATGGTAACGTTCTAGTTAGCGGCAATAACATTAACGACCAGTTTCTAGCTAACGCTGTGTATATGGCGATTGAAAATAACCGTTATGTTATCTTAAGTAGTAATACTGGACTAATAGCTATTATTGAGCCAAATGGCATAATCGCAAATTTAAGTAGGGGAAATCGTATAAATTTTATCCTAAATACGGTAAAATTTTTATACCAGAAAACTTTTTATACTAGAGCATGGTGGTTATGAAATTTATTCAATTATTCTATACTTTAATTCTGTTAACTTTGTTTACGACAAGTAACTCCTTGGCAAGTTGTCCTAAGGCTATTTTTGGCAAAAATAATCCCATAAACCTCGAAGTCGCCGCCACACCCAAGGCTATTATGGAAGGTTTAATGTATAGAACCAGTTTGGCGCCTGACTCGGGTATGATTTTTTTATTCAACCCGCCGCAAAAGGTCAAATTTTGGATGTATCATACTTTGATCCCTTTGGATATGATTTTTATTTATAACCAAAAAGTCGTGAAAATATCGGCCAATGTTCCGCCTTGCAAATCCGAAGTCACTTCTGACTGCCCTACTTACCCAAGCGGCGACGGAATTATGGTCAATGAGGTAATCGAAGTAAACGCCAATTACTGTAAAGACCATAACGTCAAAGTCGGCGATACGGTAACGTATAAAAGCCCATAAATTGCCAAGTCGGCGGTTTATGCAACACATATAAAAGTCCATAACGTAAAAGTTATGGACTTTAGAGCCACCTATGGTTTACTCTCTAAAAAAAACACAAAATCCAAAAGCGGCTTTACCTTTAATTATTAAAAACCTATTAATTGAGTTGAATTGTTTTGACTAAGATTAAAAAAGCTTAAACTGGTAATTAAACCTGGACGACTTCTTTAATTTCCGGAATAGCTTCACGAATCGCTCGCTCTACTCCCATCTTTAGCGTCATCGTGGAACTCGGGCACATTCCACAAGCCCCGACTAAGTGGACGAATACTTGGTTGTCTTTAACGTCAACTAATTCAATATTTCCGCCGTCCATCATAAGCATGGGGCGTATCTTTTCTAAAACGGCTTCAACTTGTTCTTTCATTGTTTTTAACTCTCTTGGCAAGACTAATATACCCCCATTTTAAAGTATAGTCCGCTAGTTTGCCCAGCTACTTTAATTGAATCTTAACCAAATTGAATTAATTATTAACTTAATTTCTGAATATTTTGTTTATAAAATCAACAAAACCTTTGTTTTCCATCATAATAAGATCTGTTCTAACTTATAGGGGAAAATTATGGTTAAAATTGGAATTAATGGATTCGGTCGTATCGGCCGCAATGCTCTAAGGGCATATTTACAAAATAAAAATAGTGATTTAAGTATAGTGGCGATCAATGACCCACTCCAATCTGTCGAGCAGTCGGCTCATTTACTTAAATACGACTCGGTTTTAGGACCTCTGTCGGCTGAAGTTAAGGTTAATGGAGACGAATTAATCGTCGCTGGCCACGCTATTAAGGTGTTCAAGGAAAGAGAACCTGGCAATATTCCTTGGGGTAAACTGGGCGTAGACATTGTCATTGAATCAAGTGGTGTTTTTACCGACGCTAATTTGGCCAAGGCTCACATAACAGCCGGAGCCAAAAAGGTTCTTATCTCGGCGCCAGCTAAAAACGAAGACTTGACAGTAGTTTTAGGGGTTAACGACGATAAGTATATGCCTGAAAAGCATCATATTATATCTAATGCTAGCTGTACGACTAATTGTCTGGCTCCGGTAGCAAAGGTTTTACACGAGCATTTTGGCATTGTAAGCGGTCTTATGACGACTATTCACAGTTATACTTTAGACCAACGTTTATTAGATACAGCGCATTCTGATATGCGCAGAGCCAGAGCAGCTGGTCAGTCTATGATTCCTTCTTCAACTGGGGCGGCCAAGGCTATTGGACTGGTGTTACCAGAACTTAACGGCAAGCTAAATGGCTTTGCTATGCGTGTTCCGACGCCTAACGTGAGTATTGTCGATTTGGTCGCTACAACCCAAAAGCCAGTGACCAAAGAAACTGTAAACGAGGCATTAAAGCAAGCCAGTCAAACGAGCCTTAAGGGTATAATGGGGTATACCGATGAGCCTTTAGTATCGGTTGACTTTATGCATAATAAATTGTCGTCTATCGTTGATGCTGGATTGACAATGACGGTCAACAATAATATGTTCAAAGTTCTTTCATGGTACGACAATGAATGGGGCTACAGTAACAGAATCATTGAATTGGCTGTATTTGTCGCCAAGAAAATGATGGCTAATGTAAAATAAAAAACAACTAACTAGACCGGTTATATTAAATATAACCGGTCTAATTACATATTTGATATTAAGCTTTAATTCTAAAATAAGGATGTTCTAAAATGCAAGCAAAGAAAAATATAACTGATATACCTAAAGATTTTTTTAAAGGCAAAAAAGTTCTCGTAAGGGTTGACTTTAATGTCCCTTTTAAAAATGGCGTGATTAGTGATAATACTAGAATTAAAGCTAGTTTGCCGACGATTAATTATTTACTAGATTCTGGAGCTAAAATAATTTTAGTATCACATTTGGGTAGGCCCAAAGGCGTCGATGAAAGTTTAAGTCTGGCACCAGTCGCTTTAGAACTAGCTAGACTCATCGGTAATAAAGCCGTTGAGTTTGTTAAAGATCCATTTTCGCCAGCTGGCAAAGCAATTATCGAAGCAATGCCAAATTCTAGCCTTTGCTTGCTGGAAAATATTCGCTTTTACCCGCAAGAAGAAAAAAATGATATGGAATTCGCCAATAAATTAGCTAGTCTGGCCGATATTTTTGTCAACGACGCTTTTGGCACGTCGCATAGGGCGCATGCTTCTACAGCTGGTGTTACGCAAAAGTTAAAATACGCTTTTGCCGGTCATCTAGTAGCCAAAGAGCTTTTAGCCCTTGATTCTTGTCTTAAAAATCCTATAAGGCCTTTTGCCGTCATAATTGGTGGCAGTAAAGTATCTACCAAGATTAGCCTTTTGGACAACCTTGTCGATAAAGTTGACGTTTTAGTTATCGGTGGCGCTATGGCTTTTACTTTTTTAAAGGCACAAGGTCATAATGTTGGTAAATCGCTCGTAGAAAACGACTATTTAGAATATTGTAAAAAGCTTTTAGACAACGCCAAAACTAAACAAGTTAAAATAGTTTTACCCAGCGACGTCATGGTCGCCTCTGATATAAAACACGGTAGCCAAGCCAAATGTGTAAGCGTCAAGGCTATTGATGATAATATGATGGGGCTTGATGTTGGCGCGGATACGATTAAAGAAGTACAAAATACTCTATCCCAATGCAAGACCATTTTCTGGAACGGACCATTAGGAGTATTTGAAGAGCCCGGTCTTGAAAAAGGTACTTACGCAATTATCGATTCTTTAGTTGAATTGACTAAAAAAGGTGTCAAAACTATTGTCGGCGGTGGCGATTCGGTGGCTGCTTTAAAGGCTAAAAATATAGATTTTGCCTTATTGACGCATGTCGCTACTGGTGGCGGAGCAACGCTAGAATATTTAGAAGGGAAAAAACTGCCCGGTATCGAATGCTTAAACGACAGTCAAAGTGCTACACCAAGCCTAGTTTAAGATAATATGTCTAAGTTTAAGTTGGTATCAGTACTAGTTTTAGTTCTGTCTTTAACTAGTTTGAACAATTGGGTCAAGTCCCAAGATACATATTTTAACGGTAATGTCGCCTGTACGCAAACAGAATATCAAGCTATTCAACTTGTGAATGAGTCGGTTACACTACTGCGCAATAATAATAACCAAGAAGCTGTCGATAAACTGGAGCAAGCCGTAAAGCTCGGCCCTAAACTTTACCAGGCGCATTATAATCTAGGAATAGCTTTGGGCAAGGTGAACCAGTTCGATAGGGCTATTGAAGAGTTTAAACAGGCGATTGACTTGAATCCTAATTTTAGTTCGGCCTTTTTATGTTTAGGCGGCGTATACCAGTCGAGTGGGCATATCAATGAAAGCCTGATTACCTATAAAGAGTACGTGAAACGTTTTCCTCAAGAGCCGAGTGTGCCCCAGGTGAAAAAATTAATCGAGGGTCTGTCTAGCCAGGCTCTGGTATCGGCCGGTCAAAGCCAAACCAACGATTTTAGCAATTATATCAACGAAATTCCTGTAAATGACCGCAATACTTGGCCACAAAGCCTTATGCCTCTAAAAGTTTTTATAAGCGACGGCTCTGGCGTAAAAGGTTACCAACCATTCTTTAAACCAGCCCTGGTTGAGGCTTTTCAAGATTATGAAAAGGTTTTAAACGGCCGGGTAAAATTTATCTTTACCGATAATTCCAACGAGGCTAATATAATATGTACCTGGACTTGTGATTTAGATAAATTTAAAGACGGTGCCGAAGCTGGGTTCTGTCAAATAACCCGCAACGACAAAGGAATCGTTAAAGCTGATATAGAACTATTGACCCTAAGTATAAATCATGGGCTAGACCTTAGCCGTAACCGTCTGCACGCTATTTGCTTACATGAAATCGGACATGCTTTAGGCATTGGTGGGCATTCAACCAATTATAACGATATAATGTATTTTTCCACGCCTCTAAACGATGAAAACAAAGAATTAAGCAATAGGGATATAAATACTGTTAACTTACTTTATAATAATAATTGATTATGCATACGCACCACCATATTATAGATAGAAATGCCAGTAAAGACAAAATGCAGTTGGTCTTGGGCATAATTTTTGTCTATATGCTAATCGAGCTGGTAACCGGCCTTATGTGTCGCAGTTTGGCTCTTATAGCTGATAGCGGTCATATGTTGAGCGACGCTGGCGGTATAATTTTAGGCTTATTGGCCATCTGGTTTGCCAGTAAGCCTGCTACACAAGGTAAAACCTACGGGTATTACCGCAGCGAAATATTGGTTAGTTTTATTAACGCCCTGGTTTTGGTTTTGATAACCGGTGTAATTTTATACCAGTCATATAACCGATTTAAGCACCCTGAAATTATAAACAGTCTGCCGGTGTTTTTTGTGGCGATGCTTGGTGTTTTTGTCAATTTTTTAGCGTTAAAATTATTAGGTTCCGATTCAAACAATTCTTTGAACGTCAAGGCTATTTATCTTGAACTTTTGAGCGATTTATACGCTACGGCCGGTGTTATGCTGTCTTCGATTATTGGTTATTTTACCCACTGGTATCAAATCGATTCTATCGTAAGCGCTTTGATAGCTGTGGCCATTCTATACCGCACCTGGGTTTTAATCGGTGAATGCACCCATATTTTAATGGAAGGCAGCCCCGGTCATATTAATATTGCCGAATTGCGCAAAGCTATTCTAGCCATAGAAGGAGTCGTCGACGTCCACGATATTCATGTTTGGACTATAACTTCAGGCCTGGACTCAATGTCAGCCCACGTAATTATTGTTGACGATAAGCCATCGGCTGAAATATTAGACAAGACAACGGAGGTTTTAAATAACGATTTTCATTTGCATCACACAACCATACAGGTTGAAAAAGTAAGTTCTATCGGTACAAACGTCAAATGCGAACCTTGTCCCAATATCGCTACTGGTTCTTAAGCCAAGCGTCAAAATTTGACGTTTTGTTTATATTTAATATTAAACCTTTTTCAAACTATTTGACTTTATCTAAAAAAGCAGGTGGAAACACTGCCTGGTGCCAGTTTTTTTTATAAATTAAACAATAATTATTTTTTTACTGATAAATATTTTTTGTGCTAATCTTTTAAAGATGTTTTATTAATTAAGATAAAGGTATCCAAATAGCCAGTTTAAAAATAAATCTTATCGATAGAATATTGAATTTTCAAAATATGCATTTTTTGCTTAAAAAAGGAGACGAGATGAAAATTGAACTTTTTATGGAAAACCCAACCGACAGCTTCTTTCAACCTGTAAATGCTGACCATGTTACGACTCGATTAGGTGCAAAAACAGCTTATAAGCCAACCAAAGACCATAGTTTTATGAATAATAAAATCGATGGCAGGCTCGGATTGCCGGATGGTCAGGTTGAAGTAAAGGTATCCGTCCGCAAAGAAGATAATCTGGGTTTTCTTTTACTGAATCGTATATCTGGCCGGGTATACTGTTTGGATAGTCAAGCTTATAATGTGTTAGAACAACTTATGACTGGTAAGACCCCGTCAGCCGTTTCGCAAGATTTGGCTTTAACGGAGGAATCAGTTTATGATGTCGTAGATATTTTAAGGGATTGATAAATCTAGTGTAGCAATAAGTTGACTTTTTAGAACAATTTATAATAAGCCTGTGGTTCTGTGGGTTTATACTTGGTGGCTAAAGTGGTTAGCTATATTGACAGAGTTAATTTGGGTTATTAGTAAAATTATGTTATCAGGTCCTTTATCGGTACTTCTTGAAATAAATTCTTTGTGCCAGTTGCGATGCCAATATTGTAGTGCTGCTCCATTTAATGGCAGCCAGTGGCCTTTACCTAGGGCCATTACACTAATTGAAGAATTAGGTAAATTCCCGGTCTGGGCCTTGACCATATCGGGAGGTGAGCCTTTGCTTTATCCTCACCTGTCAGAATTAATCGAAGCCTGTTTTAATGTTGGAATTCGACCTGTTATTAATACTAATGGCCTAAAATTGTTGGACGATAAAACTTTCGAAGGTTTAGTCGACCTTAAAGATAGAGGTATTGAATTTACCTTATCGCTTAGCCTCGATTCGGCGATACCTGAAGAAAATGATTTTGGTCGTGGCCGTGGTTTAGAGGTTGTCGAGGCTATTCATAGAGCCAGCGTTAATGGCCTCGACCTAACCCTTTCGACTGTCGTTCATAAAGGGAATTTACATTCGGCTTTGAAAATTCCAGAAGTTTTTGATAAAATTCGGCAATTTCGTTATTCGGCCGTCGTCGTAAAGCATTTGTCCACCAACGTGGCTTCGCGGTTACTGGCTTGTGATGAAGATATGCAAAATTTCTGGCACAAAGCTTCTCAATTGCAGCAAGAATATTCCCAATCGCGGATTTTACTTCCTTTTCGGGTCGATAGTCAGCAAGTCCCGGATACCCATATCGCAAAAGTTCAAGGCAAATGTTTTTGTGGGTTTACCAGTTGCGTAATAGATTCTTGTTTTAACGTTTATCCTTGTGACTGGGCGCGGACGGAAATTGTAAAAATGGGTAATGTTGAAAATCGTTCATTAAAAGACGTCTGGCTAAGTAAACAATCTGAATCAGTAAGGTCGCAAGCCCAAACGAAGCATTTGTGTTCACCGTAAGTTGTTGATATCAACTTATAGCCACAGCTATTGCAAATTAATTGAACTAAGTATTTGTACTCTGCTTAAATTACTGTTGTCTTTTAATTCGCTTATTGGCTGTTTAAGTATTTTACTAGTTTTAAAGGTTCGTTGGTTATTATGCCGTCAATATTAAATAAGCACGCTCGTTTATAATTGTCGGATCCATCTATTGTCCACGACCAAATCTTGTAATTGTTTTGGTGCGCTAGTTTTACGTCGTTTGAAGTTAAGCTTTTAAAATCTGGATTCCAGGCACAGGCGTTTATTTTCTTGAGTTTATCGGTTACGTCTAAAAATTGGGACTTTTCCGTTAAATAGGCTAGTTTAAGGCTTTTATCGAGCCTATAGGCTTCTTCTAGCGACTCGTATTCAAACGAAGAAATTATGATTTTAGCGGTCTTGGGGTAGTCGTGTAAAAGTTCAATTACACCTTTGACTAGGTCTGGGGTATAACCCTTAATTTCTATATTAATCGTCATTTGCCCGTTTACCAGGGTAAGCACCTCTTTTAAGAGGGGCAGTTTGACGATTTGACCAGGCTTGATAAAACTCGATTTTATGTTAAGACCGTGCAAATAATCCCAGTCTAGGTCTTTGACGCAGCCGTGACCATTAGTTGTTCTGTCTACTGTATCGTCGTGAATAACTACTATTTGACCGCTTTTACATTGGTGTACGTCTAGTTCTATGGCCGGAATGCCGTTATCTAGACAATTTTTAAAAGCTGGCAGGGTATTTTCCGGAAAACTGTGGCTGTCGCCACGGTGGCCGCAGACTATCGGCATTTCTTTAGCCAAGACCTCGTGTGATAAAAAAAATAGCGACGTAAATAGTAGTAAGGTTAAAAAAAATTTCATAACTTCGACTCTATTGTATAATGTAACTAAATAACAGTACCATAAATTGGCTTGGGTTTAGGCCGTATTTTTGTTTAAAATTAAATAAAACCTAGCCTTAGCCTTAATTTTGTGGTATAATTAAAGATAATTTAAAGTTTTTTAATTTTGGGGGAATTATGGCTAGTTTAGAAATCAGGGAGTATCCAGACGAAATTTTACGGCAACCGGCCAAGAAAGTTACCAAATTTGACGCTAATTTACGCAAATTCGTCCAGGACATGTTCGATACGATGTACGCTGCCGACGGCGTTGGTTTGGCGGCTCCCCAGGTTGGCGTATCCAAGCAGATATTTGTTATAGATATCGCCAACGAAGATGAACCTAAAAAACCTATGGTCTTTATCAACCCCAAAATTTTGCAAAGCAGTGGTGAAATGGTAGGTTTAGAAGGTTGCCTGAGTTTTCCGGGGGTATTTTTTGAAGTCAAGAGGTTTGAAAATATAACCGTTAAGTTCCAGAATATAAATGGCCAGGACAAAAAAATGGACGTAAAAGGCGGTTTGTTGAGTCGAGCCATCCAGCACGAAAACGACCATTTGCTGGGTAGCCTGTTCATCGATAAACCAGTGTCTAAGTTGGCTTGCGACCTTGAGCTTACCAAAAGTGGCTTTTTAGAAGGAGACCTCCCAGAATCTGAATCTTGCGGGTCTGAATCTTGCGGATCGGGGTCTTGCGGTTCGGGGTCTTGCAAATCGACTCAAGAACCAATAAGCGTTATTTCTCCTTGTGAAAATGAATTAGTCAACGCTTAATGTATTTTAAGCCAAATCGACTATCTTAAAAGAGTCTGTCAATTAAATGAAGCTAAATAAATCATCACCAAAATCTATTGTTTTGACTTCTTTTGGTTATAAGTCTAACGAAAAAATCCACGCCAATATGCTATTTGACGTTCGTTTTCTCGATAACCCGTTTTGGGAACCAGCACTGCGCGATTTAACGGGTCTAGACCAACCCGTTAAAAATTACGTCCTTGACCAAGTTGCCGCCAAAGAATTTGTCGACGATGTAGTTAATCTAATGACTAAATACCTCGACAAATCCCTGGCTAAAGCCGAGGGCAATTTTACCATAGCTATTGGTTGTACTGGCGGACAGCACCGTTCGGTAGCTGTAATCGAGGCTTTGGCTAACCAAATAATAAATAAATTTGCGTCTTACCATATAATCGTTAAACACCGTGAATTACACTACGAAAAAGAAATAAATACCCTCGACGTCCCACTAAAGTCATGAAATCTACGTTTAATTATAAATTTCGCTATTTAATTCTGCCAGGTCTCAAACGTTGGATTCTAACCATTATCGTCGGAATCTTGGGCATAGTGATAGGCGTCTTGTTGCTACTGGGTTATCACCCGATTACGCTATCGGGAATATTTTTGCGCGAATTAATGGAGCACGCTGCCGACGTTTTACCGCACAGGATAAGCGGTATTATTGTAATTGTTGTCGGCGTTTTGGCCGTGTGCCTGGCCGTAGCTAGGGTCACAATTTCGGTTTTAGGAGCTTACTTGCCAGAAGACCGCGAAGCTATTGCCGACGCCCTGTTTAAAAAACGACATTTGGATAGAGGGGTTAAAATTGTAGTTATCGGTGGTGGGACAGGGTTGTCTAATTTACTGACTGGACTTAAAACGTACACGAATAATCTAACCGCTATTGTGACCGTTGGTGACGATGGTGGCAGTTCGGGTCGTCTGCGTGAAGAATTTGGTGTTATGCCACCAGGTGATATTAGGCATTGTATAACGGCTCTAGCTGATGAACAAAAAATAGTTACCGAGCTATTTAACTATCGTTTTCAATCGGGCGAAGGTTTAAGCGGTCATAGTTTTGGCAATCTATTTTTGTCGGCTTTATGCGCTATCAATCACGGTGACATGATCGAAGCTACCAAAGTAGCTAGCCGTGTGTTAAATAGTTGTGGCCAGGTCTTGCCGTCCAGCCTAACACCGATGACGCTTATAGCGCAGTTAGAAGATGGTCGAGAAATTCGTGGTGAGTCGCAAATAACTAAAATTAACGGACAAATTCAAAAATTGACTTGTGAGCCAAAATATCCCAAAGCCGTACCTGAGGCGATAAAAGCCATATTGCAAGCTGAATTGATAATAATCGGTCCGGGTAGCCTGTACACTTCCATAATGCCAAATTTACTCGTTACCGATATCGTAAATGCCTTATACCAAGCAAAAGCGCCTAAGTTGTTCGTCTGCAATGTAGCGAATCAGGCCGGTGAAACAAGTGGCTATAAGGCTTCTGACTATATTGAGGCTATATTAAAG
>JAJYFO010000214.1 GCA_021785395.1 bacterium
ATAAAGTCTGCGTGCTGGACTGGCAAGTAATACAATTTCTGCAAGGACCGACCAAAACCCAATCCTAATAAGCCACCAGACCCAATCGCCAACTGAGCCTGTATGGTATTCCAGCCTTCCTTATGTGGTGACAGGTAAGGGTTTAACCAGCTTTGGATCCTGGCCATTTGGTAAGGTGTTTTTTGAATATGGTGCCAGGCTAGTATTGAACCTACAAATAAACCAGACAATATAAGCAGGATATTAAAACCACTGACAAAAAGTAAACTTAGCATACTGCCCATTATCATCATGGCCGTGCCAAGGTCAGGCTGTTTTACGATAATTAGCGACATAACGCTAGATATTAAAATTCTGGCGATAACTTGAGGGTGCCACCAAAAATTATTAGACAGCCCACTAGCCAATAGAATTATAGAGGCGATTTTACATAATTCTGACGGCTGAAACTGCACTGGACCAAAACCAATCCAACGACTGCTGCCCATAGTGACAACCGATAGCGACGGCACCAGAGTCATAGCCAACAAACCAAAACTAACCAAGGCTAGCGGCCAGGCAATCTTTTTTAATTTACGGTAATCATAACGACTAAGTATAATCATACCCATTAAGCCAATTATAAACGCCAAGGCCTGACGTTTAAAGAAATAGAAATGGTCATGAAAAGATAATAAAGCCTCAGGTGCCGAAGCACTGTAAACCATGAATAGACCGAAACAGGTCATGGCAAATACCAAAGAAATTAAATTTCTATGCGGCAACCCCCGCAAAGGAGTAGGTGGTTTACTGAAATTATCGGTAAGACTAGTATTAGATTTAGGAAAAGTATTTTTGGACAAGGTCTTTGAAGGCATGGCCTCTTTCCTCAAAGTTTTTAAACATATCAAAACTAGAACAAGCAGGTGACAATAGTACTATATCACATTCAATAGAATTTGCTAGATCAACGGCATTTTTTAAATCATACGCCATATATACACTAGCATAACCATGTTCGATCAAGGCATTATTAAACCTATCTCTAGCTTCACCCAGTAAAATAACCGATTTCACTTTTTGCTTGATAACTTTAACAAATTCTTCCAAAGAGCCATTTTTATCGCGACCACCAGCTATTAATACAATTTTTTTACCAGCGTCAAAAGCATTTAGCGCATTGATAGCCGATTCTGGATTAGTGGCTTTGCTATCGTTATAAAATGTTTTTCCATTGGCGACAAAAAATGGTTCAAGTCGGTGCTCTAAAGCTTTAAAATCAGCCACAGCTTTAGCAATTACAGCTGGATCTATATCAAGTACATATGCCGCTGCTATAGAGCTTAGAACGTTTTCTAAATTATGGCGACCAATTAAATTAATTTTATTTTTTGGACAAATTACCGAATTTTTATTTTTATAGGCAACACATATAAAATCGTTTTTAATATATATACCACTTAGAAACCCAGACAAATCGCTGTTAATGCTAAAAGGAAGAATATATGCGTCAGTTATAGTTCTTTTGACAACGGTATCATCGTAATTTATAATGGCCGTTTGACTATGGGTTAAATTATCGAATAATTTTTGTTTAGCCCCAATATAATTTTCCATATTGCCGTGAAAATCCAGATGGTCTGGTGTTAAATTAAGCCAGATGCCTATTTTAGGACTAAAACTATCGCAGTATGATAATTGATAAGAACTAACTTCGCAAACTAAGTAATCATTTTTACCTCCCAGTACATCCATAATGGGAACACCAATATTGCCACAATAAGGAGCCTTTAGATTGGCACTCGTCAAAATATGACTTATCAAAGCAGTTGTCGTCGATTTGCCATTAGTACCAGTTATGGCAATAATCGGAGTATCGGTTTCATCGTAAGCTAGTTGAATATCGCTTATAACCCTTAACCCTGCGCTTAAACAACTTGATATAACAGGATTATCCGGTTTTATACCAGGGCTAGTTACAACTGCTGCCGATTTTTTAGCCTTGTTTATATCAAAATTGGCAATATCATAATTTACCAGTTTTGGAAATTTTGACTGTAATTCTTTAATCGCCTTTAAATTAGTATCATTTTTATCATAAGCGTATATTTTCGCACCTTGATCTACTAGATATTTGACGACAGAAAGCCCTGTCTGTCCAAGTCCAATTACTGTTACTAGTTTATTTTGCCAATTCGTTTTCACTAATTTATTTTAATTAATACCACGCGCTTTTTTTTCTTTAAGCTCTAATTTATAGGCTTTTTCTTCTAAATTTTCGATCTTACGGTTAATTTTTTCAACTTCTTTGGCTGGTAAATTTGGTGTCAACGATAAATATGCTCTTAGTTGGACGCAAGCCTCCCTGTACTTAGCGCTTGTGTGCGGGGTATCTTTTTCCAAAACCATAGCTAGGCCATACCTTGAATCGGGGTTTAATGGGTTATTATAAATGGCGCTATTGTACTTATCTATAGCCGAAGCGTACTGTCTTTTATTAGCCAAATCGCTAGCTAAAGTAAGGTCTTGCCTAGCTACATCAGTAGCTTTAGCTACAGCGTCTAAACCCCTATTGGCTCTAGCAGCTGCATCAGGATAAGTAGCCCCTTTTTGATAAGCCTGTTTAGCCGCTGGCAAATCTTTGATCATTAAGGCCAAATCGGCAATGGCAAAAGTATCATTGGCCGTTTTAGCATTATTTATAGCGGTATTCATTTCACTATTGGCCTCACTAAAATTATTATTAGCCAGACACGCCTCAGCGTAAGCTATTCTTTCACCATCATTAGTTGGCTTGGGTAGATTATTTAAGTCTACCTTCGCTCCGGATAAAGCCCTCATTTTAGCCTGAGCTAAGCGTAATTCCATATTATTGGGATTCATCCCGACTGCTTTATCAATTAAAGTCTGCGCCTGTTCAAATTCGTTAGAAGCAAAAAAGGCACCACTAGCCTCGCGATTGGCTTTTAAATAGTATGCTCTAGTAAGTCCTTGAGCCGCTGTAGCGTCTTGGGGGTTGTTACTCAATACATTTTCAAATTCTTTTATAGCGTCATCAAGCTTGCCAGCTTTTAAAGACTCTTCACCAACTTTTAACCTAAGTTCGGTATTGTTTGGCATCAATTCGAGACCAGACCTTAATTCAGCTATAGATAGTTCCAAATCACCCCTATCTTCGCGAATTTTAGCTATACCAACGTAGGCGCCTGGGTTTTCTGGCTTAATTCTAATGGCCTCTTGAAATTCTTTTATAGCCGCAACATTATTACCCTGAGCGTTATAAACCTGCCCCATGGCTAAATGAACCGGAGCCGAATTGCGGTTCTGATAGAGCGATGTATTTAACTCTTTTAAGGCCTGGTCAAGCTGACCCTGTCTCAAATAACATTCGCCAAGGCCATAATGACCGGTTGAATTACCTGAATTTATATCGCAAGCCTTTTTAAATGACTCCATAGCCGAAGTTACGTCGTTCATTTTAAGCTGAGCCAAGCCTCTACCAGAATAGGCTTCGCTATAGCGAGGGTCATTTTTAATCGCATCGTTAAATTCATTTATAGAATCTGCGTACTTACCCTCGTCTTTATATATCATGCCTAAATAATAATGTGCTTCAGGCATGCCAGGGTCGCCTTGTAAAGCCAGTTTACACTCTGACTCAGCCTGGCTTAACATGCTATCGCGATTTTTAATGACTGTTGTCGACGACGACTGCAATCGGTTGAATAATACCATGGCCTTTCCAGCATGGGCTTGTGGATTATTGGGGTATTTGGCCAAAATTTTATTAAATTCGGCTTCGGCTGCGTCCAGCTTAAACTGTTTAGCGTACGACATGCCAAGACCTACAGCAGCCGTCTGACTGTCTTTATGCTTGGCTACGACATTTTTATATACGTTCGTAGCTTCCGAATACTTGCCCTGCAACATCAAATCGTCAGCGGCCATTTCTTCCTGGTCTATGTGTCCGGTTAATTTCTTTTTAGCCTTACTGGCTATTAGAGCGTTATTCTTCGAATCTAAATCGTAATCAGAGGCCATGACGTTAGCCAAATGGCCAGTACCGAAAGAAAACATAAACATTGTTAAATAAAGATGTGACGTTTTAATTTTTCTCATTCTTAGACTCACTATTTTTTGTAAAATGTAATATTAATCTAAAATTTTATACTATTGACAATAATTTTATTTTTTTGGTAAAGAGGTTTTTAAAATATGTCTGGACACTCTAAATGGGCTAATATAAAACGCCAAAAAGCCGTGGTTGACGCCAAAAAAGGGGTTACTTACGCTAAAATGTCAAGAGAAATAATGACAGCTGTAAAATTAGCTGGCAGTGATCCGTCCCTTA
>JAJYFO010000049.1 GCA_021785395.1 bacterium
TTGTGGTAACACAAGCTACAGCCAGCAGTGGTATATACGAACAAGTAGCTAAGCCAAAATCAACGGCGATGCCTTAGATTTTTCAAAATTTTGGTAAATTTGATTGTAACTAGATGGCTAAAAAGTCTTTGATTGATGCATCGGTTACAAGTAATCGAAATTATTAAAAATATAGGTAAGATTTTCCCGATAAATAAGGTGATTCTTTAAAATAATTGTGATTATTTTAATATAATTATAATTAAAATAATTATTGTTCAAAGCCAAAATCGGTCGCTAAACTTGGCGATACGATAGCTTTATTGTTTATGCTGGCTGCGTAAGCTGCTCCGTATCCATTGCCAACCTGACTTGGTATAGCGGCTGATACGTTGGGTCTTTGGTTGATTAAATGGGTCGAATCTATACTGGCTGAATTGTTTGGATTTATGCTAGCTGGTACGTTTTGGCTACTAGGCATAGCTTGTGAGTTGGGCATTACCTGATTACTTGGTATCATTTGGGAATTGGGGTCGGTGACATTGCTGGGCGCTATCGACTGGCTAGGGGCTAATGTTTGATTAACACCGCCATTAGTCATGCTGATACTATTTTGGTCCATAAAATGAGTATGCAATGTGATGTGTTGACCTGGGAATATTAAACTTGGATTGTTCCCGATTATTGACTGGTTTTCACTATAAATACTCGACCAGTTGGTGCCATTACCAAGATGCGACTTGGCGATATCCCAGAGGTTATCGCCTGGCTGGACAGTATAGTCGATAGCTTGGCTAATATCGTTAGCTGCAGCACTAGTTGCGTCGGTGGGTAAATTGATGACGGTACCTGGTCTTATTAGGCTTGGATTAGAACCTAAAATATTCTGATTCATTTCATATATTTTATGCCAGTTTAAACCATTGCCTAAATGTGATTTGGCAATATTCCATAAATTATCGCCGGCTTTAATTTCGTAACTAGACGTTAAATTAGAATCGCCTTGATTAATTTCTGACGCCGAAGAATTGTCAGTCGTATTTGTATCGCTAGGTTGAGAATTTACATTACTCGTTTCAGGTGCGTTGGTAGAGTAGGCTTTGTTAATTGTCTGGTGCCTGTTTTGGTCTACTACATTGGCTTTGGCTGGGTGTGACTTCGTGATTTCTGGCTGTTGAACCTTGTGGCCTTGCGCTAAATGATTTAGGGCTGCATTTTTAGTGACTATGGGCTTAATATGGTTATTTGGGGTGCTTACTTGTTTTCCGGTAGGCTGGCTGGTTTTAGGTGTATGCGCTGTCATTTGGGCTGAATCTGAGGCTTTCGAGTCGTTGGCGCTAGAATTGGTTGGTTTACTATCAATCGATTTGGTATCAGCTGGTTTGACACTTGTTGATTCAGAATTTGCCTTAATACTATTATGTACAGAACTTGGGCTATTAACTGATTTGTTTAATAAACTGTGACTAGTTAATGATTTTACATTAAGCGATAATTCTTTGGCCGATAATTCCTTTAATTGTTGACTTGGGGTGGCAGAAGTGCTAGTTGGGCTAGAACTGGAATCTGACCAAGGCTTAAAACCATCGTTGCTGGTTGCATTGGCGTCAGCCAGTAAATTGTTACTGCCCAATTCGGGTAATATTTTACCGGATGGGCCGTAATTAGATGATGTGATGGCATTATGGTTACCGCCTAATTTTAATTCATAGCCAACCCAGTTGGATGAAGATACTGAATTAGTGCTTGAAGATCCATTGTTTTGGCTGGTTAATTGTTGCCTGGATAAGGCTGTGGCATTGCTCGTGGTTGAACTGGAAGTGTTTGAGCTTAAATTGCTAGCTTGTGAATTCTTGTCGAGGAAACCTATTTTACTACCCGAAGCTGATATACTGTGTTCGGTAAACATCGGTTTACTAGTCATAAGCTCAAATGACTGATTGGGGCCAACTTCTTGTGTTCCGCCTAATTGTGGGCCATCTCCAGCCATTTCGAACATGGCTTTACTGGGATTATCATGCCCAGCTAAATACATATAATGTTGTTGACCAGCCATGGGAATATTAGAATGATAAGAGCTATTTAATTGTAGTTTTAGTTGACTAAATACAGGTGCATCTTTAGGGATAAGGCTTAAGCTAATAGCTTCGTGCCCGTTTGAATTCAAGTCAAGACTGGCGTGGTTTAGGCCTGTTTCGCTGGGTAATTCGGTTGCATGGCTGTCAATAGTTGATGCATCGGTGTGGGAACCGTCATGAAAAATATTTAATTGATGTAGGAAGTCTAAATCGAGACTGGGCATAAAAAATGCGCCGATAGCTTCGAACATCGAATTAATAAAGCCGATATGGCCAGGTAGACGCATAATTATCTGGAGCATGGGCGATATGGCTTCTTTGGCAGCATTTAGAGCCAAACCAGCCTTGTCTGCGACCATACCGTAAGAGGCTTGCAGTGATTTATCAGGCGTCATCGCAAAGACTTGTTTGGATAATTGAGCCGTTTCAAGTCCAGAGTGCAAGCTGGCAGAATTTGTAGCTGCATTAAACGAGTTAAGGGGTTGTGACTTAAAAAAGTTTTCCGACATAAAAATTCAATTACCTTTGCTATAATGTTATTTAAGCTTTAAGTAACGAAGTTGTAAATACCTTAAATGGGAATTGTCCCATTAATTTTAAAGATAAACGTGGGTAATTTACGAAAATACCGAAAAAATACTAAAAATGATAATAAAAATGATTAAAAATCTAAATCCTATACATCGTTTATTAAGTCTATGCTTTGTGCTAGTTGTAACCTTTAATAGTCTGTCGATGGCTGAAACTTCAAAAGATAATGCTTCAACAGATTTATATATACAGTTTGATGAAGAACTTGACAAATATTTATCCGAACCGTCATTAGCCAATATTAAGCCGGTCTTAAAAATTTTATCCAATCTGTTGAAGGAAAATCCAAGCCTAACCGTTGAAAAGCTTTCTCAAAAATCTAATAATCTATCTAAGTTATCTATCGCCACGATAGATAAACCGGTAGGTTCGATCTACAAGTCAAGATTATGGTCATTTAACGGTAAAGACGAGAGCAATATTGGTTTTCTAGAATTGATTAAACAGGTTAAAGAACCCCATAAATCCAGGTCTAAGCCCTTAACCAAAGATTGTGTGTTGAACAATTTCTTAATTGAATTGCCCAAAAATTACAAACTTGAAAATATGGCTTGGTATTTAGCGTTAGAAGATAAAAATAATGAGGCTCAAAAGAATAATAATGTTGAGTTGGGTAAGTTAGCCAAAAATCCTAAATCTAAAAGTGTTACTACTAAACCTGAATTTGTTTTAGTCGTTATAGGTTGTGATGAAAAAAGGCAGAAATTTTATTTAAAGGGTTTTAGGTTAAATGATTCAAATTTGATTAGTGACCCTCAGGTTTTCGAATGCTTACCGCCTAACTTGAGTAAAAACTTTAACGGAAGCGTTACTCTAAACGACAAAACAATTGTTTTGAATCTTGTCGATACTAACCCTAAATTAAACAATGCCAATATTGTTAATACCTATAGTTTGACCCTTTACTGGGTTAATAATAAGTTTAGCTTTAATCCACAAAAAGACCCCAGCTTGCCTAGTTATCCGGCTTATGAATTTATGAATGCAGTCAATATAGGCAATAGTGATTATGCTAAATCATGGCTACAAGACCCGAATTTAATGTCGATTATCAAATATGCTGGATTGGTCGGTGAAAAACCAGGTTTAAGAAGCGAGTATAAACTTATAAGTCTTAATAAAGTTAATAATTTAAAAGACAGATTTAGAATTATTACTGGAAAAAGTGACGACTTGATTATAGACGTTCAAAAAATTAAGCTAAAATGGTACATTACTTCGATATTTTTAGCGCCAGGCGATTCTTTTATGCGTTCGATAACGCAGAATACTTGCCATGGCTCAAGTCCAAATGGATTAAAACCATAAATTAATGGGTAAAATTTTAATAAAAGAGTGGCCAGGAAATAATTGAGTTGTCAAGTACCGATTTGAGTAATTTAGATTTTAGCAATAACTTCGATAGTAACGACGTTGATAGTCAGTCGGTTACGTCTAGTTTTGCTTTTCAAACTTATACTTATAAGGATAATATATTCTTTAATCTGGACAAACTGGTCGAGCAAGGCCGTAGCCTTGATGGTATAGTAATCGATTTAATGAACGTCGGTTTCACTGTATCGCTTGAAGAGCTAGTTAAATTTAGCGTTTATGCTAAAAGACTACTTAAGCATCAAGGTGTTTTGTTATTCGTTAAATATGATGGTGCTGTTACTTTTAGTAAGGATGAGACAAGTGGTGCCTTAAATTTTAATGCTTATGATAGTCCATCTGGTATCTTTACGCGATATCCAATGTTGGCGAACCATGTTTGTGCCACCGTTAAAAATATCGATAGACGCAGATGGCATGCTGGTAGCACTTCTTTGGCTAATCACATATTGTTTAACTCGATTCCTGTATTGACTTCTAAAGGTTCAATAGCTAAATCTGGTTTTGGGCTTCCAAATCAGTTAAACTGGGTCATTCAATTAATAGATAATTATTCTACAGTTGAGAGCATAATTACTCAGATGGAAAAAAATCAGCGTATAGAGTCAGACGAAGTTTTACGTTTAATTCAGGAAATTGAAGGCCAGGGCCTGATTTTCCCACTATTTAAAAGGGTTCAGTTTTTGTCGGGCTGTTATCGCAACCGTAAACCATTTCGGCTTGGTCGTTATTTAGTTGCCAGCGGCATTCTCTCTGAAGGCCAGTTGCAAGAGCTTTTGGAAAAACAAGAAGAGGAAGGTTGGGGCAAAGCGCAAAAAACTTTTTTAGGTGTTTTGGCTGTTCGAGCCGGTTTTATAAGTACTAGGCAGCTTGAAGTACTTCTTGAAGACCAGTATTTATATGGTGGCTATAATAAGGTGAGTGATACTGGAACAGCTAGTAATAAGTTAAGCAGTTTTGAGTCAATGAAAGATTCTATGATGGGAAGCCTAAACGCTATTGACCCTTCAAGCCTTCTTCAGTCATTGTCTGCTGCTGGCAAAACTGGTTTGTTAACCGTTGAAAATTTAAATAATATAATTTTATTTAAATTTGCCAATGGCCGAGTAACGCACGCTAAGTATGGTGATTTCTTGGGTAACGATGCTATAATTCAGTTTTTGATGTCGTGGACAGAGGGCATTTTTATTTTTAAAGATAAAGCTGATAACAAAGAACTAGATGCTAGCTGTAAGCTTGAAGCTAATCTCGATAAATTGTTGCTAGATTGTGCCGTTTTGAAAGACGATATGGCTAAATTCGTCTCCGAATTGCCAGCTGGTCAGAAAACAGTTTTAGAAAGGGTCTGGAATTTTAACCAGATATGGACAAGTCAGCGTCATAAAAAAATGTATTACGTTGATGGAAGTTTGATTACTGAACCTGATAAAGAAAAAATTGAAAGTTTGATTGTACTGATAGATGGATTTTCGACTGTTGAGGAAATTATTAAAAAGTTTAATCAATGGAGTGAATTTAAAATTTTAAAAGCTATCAATTTCCTACTGTTCAATAAATTGTTAAATATTCAACAGGCTAGCCTATATCAACCATTATCTATTTTTCAGTCGATTGTAGTTGAATTGAAAGAAGTTATCGGCGTTAAAGATAATAAAGCTATTCTTGAGGCAAGTTTGTACTATGTTCATGGCGATTCGCCTGTCCGGCAGTGTTTTTATGTGGATAATGAAAATCGTATAAGCATAAATTTAAGTCACGTAAAATCGGCTAACTTAGCTATGACGAACGTATTGTTTGATTTGCGTAAATGGCTTGATGCTTATATTGCTTATTGTCGCCGGCATATTGATGAGTCAGTGGTAGATAGAATTGTAAGTCAAACAATTAAAACAAAATCAATTTAGTGGAGTCAAAAATGGAGTTTAAATTTAATCAAAAAAGTCTTTTAAATGAAGATTTTTTGGCTATTGGTCTATGTGAAGAAGACAAATTAGAAAACGTTATTGAGGCGTCTGTCAATATCGATCCAGATAGGTTGAGTGAATTGATTGTTCAACTTAATCAAACTATAAAATATGAAGGATTTACGCCTAAAGCAAATAAAAATTTAATTATGCCTTATTTCTTAGATTCAGACCTTAAAAAAGTTGTTATATATGGTTTAGGTGAATCTAAAAATCTTAATTATTCATTGATTAGAAAATTTGCCAGTTTTTTGGCTAGATCAGTCAATTCTAAGACTAAAAGTTTATCAGTATTTTTACCTAACTCAAATAGTTTAGATCGTAAAGCCAGTTTCCAGGTGTTTGTGGAAAGCTTTAATTTGACAAATTATAAATTTGATAAATATAAATCGGCTATGCCCGATAAAAATTCCATAGTAGAAAGTATTGAATTTATTGGGGTAGAAACCGGTATTAGTGAGTTTAAAAACTCTTGTCATAATGGTGAATATGTAGCTGATTCTGTTAATATGGCGCGCAATTTGATAAACGAACCAGCCAATAATATGACACCTGAAATTTTCGCTGAATATGCAAAACAAATTGCCGGTGGATTAGATTTGTCAATAGAAGTACTAGATAGAAATAAGATTCAAGCACTGAATATGAATTTGCTATTAAGTGTTGGCCAGGGAGCTATCAATGAACCAAAGTTTGTTATTCTTAAATATCAAGGAAATAGTAGCGAGGCTTATGATTATGGTTTGGCTGGTAAAGGCATTACTTTTGACAGTGGTGGATTGTCGTTAAAACCAGCTGCTAGCATGGAGCATATGAAATATGACATGTCTGGGGCAGCCATAGTTTTAGCTGTGATGAAAACTATTGCTCAAATTAAACCAAAATTTAATATAATGGCGGTAATGCCATTAGCCGAAAATATGCCAGGAAGTAAGGCCATAAGACCGGGTGATATTATATCTTCAATGTCAGGAAAGACTGTTGAAGTTAATAATACTGATGCTGAAGGCCGGCTTGTCTTGGCTGATGCTTTATGGTACCTGAGTACTAAAAATGTTAAAGAGATATTAGACGTTGCCACATTAACTGGTGCTGTACTGACAGCTTTAGGTAAGGTGGCTTGTGGTGTCATGAGCAATAGCCAGGATATGGTTGCCAGGTTAAATAAAATCATGAATATATCAGGTGAAAAATTCTGGCAATTGCCGTTGTTTGAAGAATATAAAGAAAGTCTTAAAAGCGATCTAGCCAATCTGAAAAACGCTGGCTCTCGTGGTGAAGCACCTACATCGTGTGCGGCTTTATTTTTACAAGAGTTTATTAATGATAAAAACTGGTTGCATTTTGATATAGCTAATGTTGGCTGGTCGGATAAAGATAAAGATGATTTAAGTAAGGGACCAACGGCTTATGGTGCCAGGTTGATAGTCTATTATTTACTATCTGAATATTTTTTCGATACTAAATAGTAAACCTCAAAAACCAAGCAAATTCGATTTACGTTTTATTTGGGCAGTAAACTTGTAATAGTTTTCATCAATGGCATTAGTGCCTGCGTATCATTGCCATTGCTTACCGTTACTAAAATCACATCTTTGCAGTCGGCGATAATTAAATAACCAAGTTTGGTTTTTGAAATAATATGTTTAACCTTGTTAAATTGGAGCTGTTTAATTACATTTGATGTATTCATGAATAAGCCTAGAGCCCAAACACCAAAGCTTTCAGCGTCAATGTCATTTGGCATAGTGTTGGAATATAAAAAACCATCCATCCCAACCAAAACAGAACCTACTACCTGAGCCTGGGTTTGAATTCGCTCGAGCATACCTCTTAAATTATTAAAGGTTTCTTCAGTTAAAATGCGGGTATTGAGTTCTTTGTTATCCTTATTCATTAGATTTTTAAGGCCTTCTTTGTCTTTTTGGTCTAACAAGAAGTTCCCGATATTGGAAATTCTTCCGCTTACAGAATCAGAACCAACATCATGTTTTGTGTCTAGCCTACCTATACCTGTAATCTTGGGACTAGGGTAATTTATGGGGTTTAACTGTAAAGGTTGCTTTTGATAATTGGCTGGCTGTGATAAATCACTAGATGCGTTGACATTTGTCTGGCTGCTGGCATTGTCGTTATTGTATAAATTGTTTATCATGTTTTGGTTAAATGAAAACAAATTGGTTTGCGAAGCGTTGGGATTATTTGACACTGTATTTGGTTCGACGTAATTACGTGTATTGTTCGCAGATTCAACGTTATTTTGATTCACAGGTAAAGGACTGGGTGTATTTGGTATACCGGCTGGTACTGCTTGGCTTTGTACTTGACCGGTGGCTTGTGAATAGTCAGTACCCATAACACCAACGTTATTGTTTACGCCATTACTGGAACTTAAGGTATTGTCTTTGATACCTAAATTTTCAGCGAATAATTTGTCCATATCGTTATCGTTTAAATTGAAAAGACCACTCGACGGCTGTTCATTATTTAACTGCGGTTGATTGAACGGTTGATTGTTCGGCGGCTGTTCATTATTTAATGTCGGTTGATTGTTTTGACCAATTTGACTGTTGGGGTTGAAGTTTAGGTCGTTACCTGATTGAGGAGAAAATTGATTAAATTTTACTGGTTGATTAAACGATTCAGGCGTATTGGCAATTTCCTGATCCACGTTGTTTGCATTAAATCTTTCATTTACGGGCTTTTGGTCGGTTGAAACCCCTAAGTTGATGGAAAAGATATTGTCGATATCGTCATCGTTGAGGTTAAATAATCCACCACTATCAGGCTCCTGCCGATTTGAACTACTTGAGCTTGGATTGGCAGTGGTGCTAATGGGTGAGGGTGGACTGTCAGGCTGTTTAACATTTTGTACTGGACTTGAATTAAACGTACTCACGTCTTTTAAACCAAGGTTTTCCGAAAATATTTTGTCCATGTCATTATCGCTTATAGGGCCTAGCAAACCTCCGGGGTTAGATGATACCGGTTCTTCGAATCGGTTGGGGTTATTAACTGGTGCAGCCTGTTTTTGTGCCTGGATTGGTTCTTCGAATCGGTTGGGGTTATTAACTGGTGCAGCCTGTTTTTGTGCCTGGATTGGTTCTTCGAATCGGTTGGGGTTATTAACTGGTGCAGCCTGTTTTTGTGCCTGGATCGGTTCTTCGAATCGGTTGGGGTTATTAACTGATGCCTGTTTTTGTGCCTGGATCGGTTCTTCAAATCGGTTGGGGTTATTAACTGGCGCAGCCTGTTTTTGTGCCTGGATCGGTTCTTCAAATCGGTTGGGGTTATTAACTGGCGCAGCCTGTTTTTGTGCCTGGATTGGTTCTTCAAATCGGTTGGGGTTATTAACTGGCGCAGCCTGATTAGGTAGATTATTGGCCTGACTAGGTAAATTGTCGGATTGGACGGGCTGATTAAAGGGTGTTTGGTTATTAAAGCCAGCTTGGCTAGTTAGATTACTGGTTTGAATGGGTTGGTTAAAAGGTGTTTGGTTGTTAAAACCAGGCTGATTAGTTAGATTATTGGCCTGAATGGGTTGGTTAAAAGGTGTTTGGTTATTAAAACCAGGCTGATTAGTTAGATTATTGGCCTGAATGGGTTGGTTAAAAGGTGTTTGGTTATTAAAACCAGGCTGATTAGGTGGATTATTGGCCTGAATGGGTTGGTTAAAAGGTGTTTGGTTATTAAAACCAGGCTGATTAGGT
This sequence comes from bacterium, assembly GCA_021785395.1. GTDB lineage: Bacteria > Cyanobacteriota > Vampirovibrionia > Obscuribacterales > JAKAZS01 > JAKAZS01. Next base: position 9,694 of record JAJYFO010000049.1, read on the forward strand.
GGATTATTGGCCTGAATGGGTTGGTTAGATGGCGTTTGGTTATTAAAACCAGGCGGAGTTAAACTCTCCGATTCAAACGGATTATCGCCTTTAAATACTGGAGATGACTGCGATGTTACTTGACTTCCTTTGTTTCCAGGTGTTAGTGAATTTTGATTTGGGGTAAAGGCTTTCCAGTTTCCGGTACTTATTTGTTCTTCTGGTAAAACCAGATTTCTACGATTCAAAACCGGTTTTTTAACTGATTCTTGTTGACTGGTAAGAGAATTGACATTGGTACTGTTGAAACCGTTTTCCCTGTTAGCATTCGTGTTTTGGACTATTCCAGAGCTGTCCCACAAGTTATTGTTGGTTGGTTGGGGTGTTTGTGGGCTTTCTCGGTCAGTTACCTGATTATGACTACTTATAATGGGATTACCGACTTGAGCCGCTGCTGCAGGTACGCCCCAGCCAGCCACTGTAGTATCGTTGGCGTTAGCTATATTTTGACCGCTAGTGTTGCTAGGAATATTCTGACTGCTTATGTTTGGCATACCCCAGCCAGATACTGGCGAATTATTGACGTTAGCTATATTTTGACCGCTAATAGCCTGTGGACTGAGACTTTGAGCGTTGGGTACTGGAGCTCCCCAGGCAGAAATTTGTGAATTGTCGATATTAGCAATATTTGGACCGCTAATAGCCTGTGGACTGACACTTTGAGCGTTGGGTACTGGGGCTCCCCAGGCAGATACTGGTGAATTATTGACGTTAGCTATATTTTGACCGCTAATAGCCTGTGGATTGACACTTTGAGCGTTGGGTACTGGAGCTCCCCAGGCAGATACTGGTGAATTATTGACGTTAGCTATATTTTGACCGCTAATAGCCTGTGGATTGACACTTTGAGCGTTGGGTACTGGGGCTCCCCAGGCAGATACTGGTGAATTATCGACATTAGCTATATTTTGACCGCTAATAGCCTGTGGACTGACACTTTGAGCGTTGGGTACTGGGGCTCCCCAGGCGGATACTGGTGAATTATCGACATTAGCTATATTTTGACCGCTAATAGCCTGTGGACTGACACTTTGAGCGTTGGGTACTGGGGCTCCCCAGGCAGATACTGGTGAATTATCGACACTAGCAATATTTGGACCGCTAATAGCCTGCGGACTGACACTTTGAGCGTTGGGTACTGGGGCTCCCCAGGCAGATACTGGTGAATTATCGACACTAGCAATATTTGGACCGCTAATAGCCTGCGGACTGACACTTTGAGCGTTGGATACTGGGGCACCCCAGGCAGAAATTGGCGAATTATCGACATTGGCAATATTTGAACCGCTAACAGCCTGCGGACTAAGACCCTGACCGCCTACGGCTGCCTGCCCCCAGTTAGACTGATCTGAATTGGTGTTGTCGACTGCCAAATCCCAGGCAGAAGCCGACTGGGCAACACCATTCCATTGTGTATCTTGAGAATTGTTTGATGGTTGAACGCTTATAACTTTAGGTTGGTTTAAATTGGTTTCACCAGCGTTGCTTTTAGTTTCAGGTGAAGTCTCACTACCCCAGGCCGACTGCTTAGATGGCTGACCCCAGGCTGCTACTGACTGAGAAGCACTTGTTTTGCTGACAGAGGCAGCTTGGGGATTTCCCCAGGAATTTTTTGAAATAGTATCATTATCTTCGGTGACTAGGTTATGACTGGCAACAGGGTTATTGACTGGTGGTGTTTTTAGACCCCAGTCTGCTTCTAAGTCGCTGTCTTGACTATTGTTTGGGCTAGCACTTGAGCCCCAGCCAGCCAGAGACTGGCTTCTAGAAGCCGACGGTTGACTATTAGCTGGTTTTATCGGGCTTGTCACACCCCATTGAGCATCAGTATTCACGTTGGGATTGCTGGTATTGTTAGCTGTATTGCCCCAAATATTATTCGTATTTGGAGGAGTACTTGCTGAAGAGGTTTTTGAAGTATCTAATTCACTTGGAGCTGATAGCCACTCTGAAGACTTTGCTTGCCATCCATCTAAGTCATGAGCCTGATCGCTGTCAGCGTTACTGGCGATGGGTGAGGCAAGCGAATTTTGTTGGTTGTTCTGTATAGGATTAGTTGAAGAAGCATTTTTGCCTTGTGTGCTTTTAATGGATTGCCCCCAGTCAGCTTCTTCGCTATCGGCCCCCCATAGGTCTGGTTTGGGGCTTGCTGATTGTGGTTGCCAGTCACCAAGAATAGGTTGGACTATCATTTGATCCTCATTTTGACCTGTTTTACTAGAGTTCGATTCTAAAGGGGTGGACAGATCAATCGGGTTAGTTGGTTGACTACTTATGCTAGTGGTACCACTTTTAACCGGTTCTGGTTTGGGCTCAGCATCTTGAATAGATTTTTGATTTTCAGCGACTTTTAGTTTAATCAATTCAGCTGCTGTTAGCGGTCTTTCTTCTTGTGTTAAACTATTTGGCGTAACAATTTTGAGTTTTTGACCCAAGGATTTTGTAGTTGATTGTGACTCTCTGCTTTCAACTACGTCTGAAACGGCTTTGCCTATAGATCTTAAACGACTGGTCTGGGCTAAATGTTCTTCTTCTTCAACAGTTTTTACTTTACCATCTTTAGACTTATTAGCAAGAACAGGTTTTTCATTGCTGGCTTGTTTTGAGTTTTTGGAAACAGGTTTGGCTGAGTTTGGTGCTTTGGATTTTGGTTTTGTAAGATTGGTTATGAAAGATGATATTAGATCTACGATACTGTTTTTGGGTTTGGGCAATTCTTCAATTATTTTTTTGCAGATCACCTCGGGGCTAGTTGGTAGGATCGACTTAGGTAAATTTAAATCATTTGTGCTGGCAATCACTTGCTGAATCTGGTGGTTAAATTTGCCACAACTATCACAGGTATCTAAATGTTTAAGCAACGAATTCTCATCTTGCTTGGTTAAATCAGTGTCAAAGTTTTTTTGAATTAAGTACCTGTATCTTGTGCAGTTCATTTTGTTAGTTAAGCCTTCCTAAAAATTTTTCGAATCTAATTTTATAATTCCCAAATATTTTGACCATGTAAATAATTTTGTATGTTTATTAACTTAAGTTACATAAATCTAAAAACACCCTTATCCCTTGCCCAAGCACTTAACGATTTGTACTCTGGCTCGATATAACAATGATATGGCCTTTTCGTTGGAAAAATTTAGCACGCCAGCAATATCATTATAGCCCAGCTCTAGTTTATGTCTTAGTAAATAAACCTTTTGCTGTTCTTCGCTTAAAGTGGCTAAACATTTTTTCATCCGGCTAGCACCTAAGATTATAGTGGTTTCCCAGTCCATAGTAGTTAAATCTTCGTTGAATGCCTCGATGTCTTCTTCGTCGGATAATACTTCGCCTGAATTTTCACTGTGGTAAAATTTGCAGGCGTTGACAATATATTCTGACAACCATTCCCAGGCTGTACTGTTTAAGTCTTTTATATTCATACTATTTAAACCGTCAAAGGCTTGTTGAAAAATCTGTATAGTCAGAATTTCAGCTATATCGTGGGATGTAGTGGCTAAAAAGGTAATGGCATAAACCCGGTCGAGGTAGGACCAGATAAAATCGCCAATTTTCTGCTTGTTGCCGGTTTTTAAATCTTTAAAAATGGCAATATCATTGTTAGCGGTTTCTTTAGGATTTTTTGTTTTGCTTGGTAGTAAACTCATGTGGGTTTCAACAACTGTTCTAGTAATGCACTAACTTAATAATACCCTAGTTAATATTTTTTTAAACAAAAATACCGGTACAAACAATATAATTATGTAAATACGTTAAATTTGGCTAAATGGAAGTAATTTTTGTTAATCAAATAGCAATATGAATATTTTAACAGTTGATATAAAAAATCCGCACAGTTTGACTCTAAACGAAGTCGTTGAAAAACCGCGCTTAATTTCACCCGGTCAAATAGATGAAGCGATTCAAAACCATAATCTGGTTTTTATGGATTGTAAAGACCAGATTCAAGAAATTATTAAATGGGTGATAGGTGATTTTTTTAAATTTAGCCATCAAAGTGGTCTTTATAACCGCCAGATGGATTTATGGAAAGCTATCAGTTTTGTTAAATACGCTCAAGTCAAGCAATTAACGAGTGGTCTGGTTAAAAAAATAGACTTGCCATTTTACGACATTTATCTAAACGATGCTAATGACAAAACCCTGATTTTAATAGCTTACGTAAGTGAATTAGACTCAATAGAATCCGGCAGTAATTTTTATAAACAAATAGTTTCAAATTTTTTGAACCGCATTCAAAATTTAAAAAACAAATCTACAGCCTTAAAGGGTAGTTTCGTTGTTTTACCTGATACTGTGTCAACTGAACTATTAAATATTTTTATTGGTTTAATAAAAAGCGCCGACCCACTTTTGGATTATGAAGCCAAATTGCCTTATCCGGTAAATATTTCTTTGAATATACTAACAATTGACGAAAAATGTGAAAATATAAAGCTCAATTACCCCATACTCAAAAAACGCGAACTCATTTTTTAAAAGATTGATCATAAAGGTATGTTCCCATGCTTGCGCTTAGGAGTATCGCTGCGCTTGGAGTAATTAGACAGTAAAATTTTAATTAGTAAATCTCTGGTTTGCGAAGGTTTTACTATGGTGTCGATAAAGCCTAGTTCACTAGCTACATAAGGATTACTGAAACAGTTTTGGTAGTCGTCGACTAATTTGGCTTTCAGGGCATCAGGGTCATTGCTATTAGATAACTCTTTGCGGTATAAAATACTTATGGCGCCATTAGCTCCCATAACAGCGATTTCTGCGTAAGGCCAGGCTATGTTGAAATCGGCGCCGATGTTTTTTGACCCCATTACGTCAAAGGCACCACCATATGCTTTGCGGGTAATTACAGTCATTTTAGGGACAGTGGCCTCGCAATAGGCGTAAAGCAATTTGGCCCCGTGTCTTATAATACCATTTTTTTCCTGGTCTAAACCTGGCAAATAGCCAGGGACGTCGACAAAAGTTAGTATAGGAATGTTAAAGGCGTCACAGAATCTTATAAATCTTGCTCCTTTGATACTGGCATTAATATCCAAGACACCGGCTAGATGGTTGGGCTGATTAGCTACAATACCAACTACGTAGCCACCGATACGGGCAAAACCCGTTATTAGATTTAGGGCAAAATGGGGGGAAATTTCGAACAATTCCTCAAAGTCGACGATGGCTTTTATTATTTCATGCATATCGTAGCTTTTGTTAGGGTCATTGGGTATGATACTATCAATATCTTTACCAGCAAGCAAAGGATCAGCGTCTAAGTTAGCTTCGATATTGGGTGGTAGTTCTAAATTATTGCTAGGCAAGTAACTGAGCAATTGCTGGCATAACAGGAAAGCTTCTTCTTCGTCTTGGGCAATTAACTGAGCTACCCCGCTTATCTGGTTATGCATTAATGCTCCGCCCAAATCTTCGAAGCTTACGTCTTCTCCGGTAACAGCCTTTACCACATCTGGACCGGTAATGAACATGTGGCTGTGTTTATCAACCATAATTATAAAATCGGTCAAAGCTGGAGAGTAAACGGCTCCTCCAGCGCAAGCACCCAAAATTATGGAAATTTGTGGCACTACACCAGATAATTGAACATTTTTATAGAAAATATCGGCGTATCCAGCCAATGAACTAACGCCTTCTTGGATCCTAGCTCCGGAGCTTTCGTTTAGACCGATAACCGGATAGCCGTTTTGGCTGGCTAAATTCATTATATTGATGACTTTACGGGCAAAAGCCTCGCCTAAAGACCCGCCTAGAAATGTAGCGTCATGGGAAAAAACGTAGACAACCCTATCGTCAATTTTACCAAAACCTGTAATTACTCCGTCACCATGTATTTTTTTGTCTTCCATGCCAAAGTTTTTACACTGATGCAGTACGTTTTGGCCCGATTCGACAAATGAATTTTCGTCAAGCAAGTTTACTACCCTTTGATAAGCGTGGTTTTGTTGTTTTGCTTGCCTTGATGATATCGATTTTTGGCGTTCTTCGGCTAGAATTTTAGTTCGTTTGTCAAATCGGTCGTAAGGTGAATCGGTCATTTTTTTCTATCCTAAA
>JAJYFO010000050.1 GCA_021785395.1 bacterium
ATACATCTAATTTAAACATAGAAATTGTCAACGCCTCGCAAGTTGTCGGGATGGACGAAAAGCCCAGCAAGGCTATTATTAAGAAAAAAGATTCTTCCATCGTCGTGGCTATGAACGAGTTAAGCAAAGGCTCAGTAGACGCCGTTGTAGCCGCAGGGTCGACTGGAGCTGCTGCCGTAGCCGCCCAATTAATACTAGGTAGAATTAAAAACGTTGACCGTTCAGCCATTGCTTGCACTATGCCAACTTCTATGAGAGACAAAAGGGTAATCGTAATTGACGTCGGCGCTAACGTAGACTGCACACCTTATCAGTTATTTCAGTTTGGACTTATGGGTCAGATTGTTTCAAACGGCCTGTTTAATATCGACAATCCGGTAATTGGTCTGTTAAATATCGGTTCCGAAGAAACCAAAGGAAACGATCTAGTGCAGGCCACTTATAAACTATTTAAACAGCACAACGAAGTCAATTTTATTGGTTTTATAGAAGGTCGGGATTTCCCCTTAGGTAAAGTAGACGTCGTGGTGACAGACGGATTTACGGGGAACGTAGCTTTAAAAACAGCTGAAGGTATTTCTCGCATGATTGGCAGCTTATTAAGACAAGAGCTTATGTTAACGCTAAATGGAAAGATTGCCTCAATACTGGCCAAACAAGCGTTTGCCAATCTTAAGAAACGAATAGATTATACCGAGGCTGGCGGGGCATTATTAGTCGGAGTTAAGGGTGTGTGCGTAATAGCTCACGGTGGGTCTAATCATAAAGCCATAAAAAATGCCATCCGTGTGGCCAAAGATATGGTTACAGCCAGAATGGTATCACGCATCGAAGAGACATTGAGTCTAATTTCACCACAGTTTTTAAAATCGGCTACGTAGGTACTACTAAAAGATAGCAAGTTAGGTTTATTATGTTAATCGGGGCAAGAATTACTGGTGTAGGGGCTGGAATCCCCAAATCTGTCGTAACCAATTACGACTTAGAAAAACTCGTCGATACTTCCGACGAATGGATAAGGTCAAGAACAGGGATCATAACCAGGCATATAGTTCAGGAAAACGAAAGCAACGCCAAACTAGCCATTGAGTCAGCGATTGACGCTATAGGCTACGCCGATGTAAACCCCTGCGACATTGACCTTATTATCGTAGCGACTTCAACACCAGATAATCTATACCCTTCTACAGCCTGCCTAGTGCAAGGAGCTATTGGAGCCTCCAATGCAGCTGCCTTTGACCTTGAAGCTGCCTGTACCGGAATAATTTACGCTTTAACGGTTGGCCACCAGTTCATTTTAACAGGAACGTACAAAAAAGTATTAGTCATTGGTGTCGATGTACATTCTCGCTTTTTAGACTGGGAAGACAGAAACACCTGTATTTTATTCGGAGACGGAGCTGGTGCATTGTTGCTCGAACAAAGTCCAGGCGACAATGAGATTTTATCAACTTATCTAAGGTCGGATGGATCCCGAGGTCATCTTATTTGCATCCCCAACAGTAATTCAAGTTTTCCCCGCGAAGGAATCGACCAGCCTGTTGCGGTTAAAAGATTTTTAAAAATGAACGGCAGAGCCATTTACGAATTTGCTATCAACGCGATCCCAGATGCTTTAAATGAAGCGTGCCAAAAAGCCAATATTAGTGTTAGCGATATAGACTATTTAATACCACATCAGGCAAATCAAAGGATTATTGACTCGGTAGCCAATAAACTTAAAATAGAAAGTCATAAGCTTATTAGCAATGTGGCTGAAGTCGGCAATACTTCAGCCGCTTCGATTCCACTGGCTATCTGGCAAGCCTTAAAAAACAACCAGATAAAAACCAATTCTATTTGCGCCCTAGTCGGTTTTGGCGGCGGTCTTACTTGGGGAGCGAGTATCATTAAATGGACAGCGACAGACAAACGCCTAAATCCGATTTAAAATTTGTTTAAACTATACTTGGGGGTAAACCTTATGCATAAAATTGCTTATATTTTTCCAGGTCAGGGCAGTCAGTTTGTAGGGATGGGACAAAGTATTTATAATGATTTCAAAGCGGCTAAAGACGTCTTTAGCCTAGTTGAAGAATACAGCAACCTACCGATACGCAAGCTATGCTTCGATGGGCCAGAAGAAGATTTAAAGCGCACACTAAACACCCAAAACACCATACTGGCTGTGTCGCTTGCTATATACGAGTGCCTTAAGAGTCAAGGGTTTCCCATGCCTGATTATGTATCAGGGCATTCTTTGGGAGAATTGACGAGCCTTTATGTGGCTGGTTGTCTTAACCCCAAAGACGTCATCCAGTTAGTAGCCTTAAGGTCAAGACTCATGGACAACTGCCCTCTGGGTACTATGGCGGCTATAATGGGTATCGAAGTTGAAAATTTAGAGGCATTGGTTAAAGAAACCAATTCAGACTGTGGCGCCAGCCAAGACCCAAAAGTTGTAATTGCCAACTATAATTTACCAGGACAATTGATTGTTTCAGGTGAAATCGAGGCCGTAACACAGTTAGCCAAAAGCGTCAAAGACCATAAAGGTAAAGCTATTATGCTTAAAGTAGGCGGAGCCTTTCATTCGCCTTTGATGAATCAAGCTTACCAAATTTTTAAGCAGTCTCTAGAAGACGTTAACTTTATGAATGCCAAATGTCCAGTCGTACAAAATTATGACGCCAAAGCGACAACATTCAAAGACAGTATCAAGTTCAAACTAGCCAACCAGATTAATAGCCCTGTTTTGTGGTTTCAGAGTATCGAAACGATGCTGAACGAAGGTGTTGAAACTTTTGTCGAAATAGGACCGGGCAACGTTTTGACCAATTTAATCCAAAAATATAACAATAAGGTTAAAGTTTTTAACATTCAAGACAGCCAAAGCCTGGCTGCGGTATCGAATGAATTAAAAGAATGCTTTAACTTGAAAGATTGATTAATTTTACCTATAATTAAAAGTATAATTAAGATTAGTTGTACTTTTAATTAATAGCGTCCAAGGAATCATTTTGTCGTATAATCACTGCCCGCTTTGTGCCAACAGTTTAGTTGTCCAGCCTATTGGCGATAAACCCCGCCAATGCTGCAGCAACTGCGAATTTGTCAACTGGAATAATCCTAAACCGGTTACCGCCGTTATTGTACCGATGAATTCAGGTATAGTTCTGGTAAAGCGCAAATACGAACCATTTATCGGTGACTGGTGCTTGCCTGGAGGGTTTATGGAAGCTTGCGAAACACCGATTGAAGGTGCTATTCGTGAAGTCTTTGAAGAAACCGGTTTGAATATCGAAATCGACAAGTTATTAGAGGCCAATTCACCAGGTAGAAATATAAATGTGATTATATTGTTTTACTTAAGCAAAGAAGCCTCCGGTAAACCCGTGGCCGGCGATGACGCCAGTGAAGTTAAATGTTTTCAGTTTAACAATTTGCCAATTAATATTGCATTTGATTTACATAGAAAACTTATCAATAATTATTTTGCTAAAATAAAGTTATATTAAAAAGCTTTCACAAGGGTTTCGCCATGTCCAAAAAAATTATTTTATCGTCAGTTTTTGTGTTTTTATTAATCTCTGTTAATTCTTCAGCCAGGGCCAAAGGTCCAGAAGGCAAGCATTTTGGTTTTGGTCACATGTTCGGGCACGGTAGTGCCAGGTCCAAGGAACAGCATGTAACAAATTTTTTCCACCCAACCGGACAGGCTCGTGCTACGACCGAACATATCGATAATTCTTTGTTTAAAGGTGTTTTCCACGGACACGGACCCAATCATTAGGGGTAAGCTTAAAACAGTAGCTACGTGATTTCAGTATTATGACCTGGTTCAATCCGTTAATGTCACCGAAATGAGTCTATTTAGTTGGTATGGCGCTGCCACCGGATAGGCTATGGGCTAAAATACCGATAAACATATAGACTATGGCTATGGCTAGTATTCCGCCGATAATCCAAACCAACGCCGTTGGTGAAAAAGACACACCCAGTCCGTAATTATAATTATCGTTAACCTGATAATTATTTTCGGCTGGATTAATGGGTACATTAGGTCGTAAACTTGGACTAGGCGTATTCGGACTGCTAGAACTAGCTGGCACAGGTTCGGGTTTGGCTGCTTTAGCGTTAAAGTCAGGGCGGATTGCGTCAAGGCTAGATTTAGAAATTTTAGCTGGACTAGCTGCTGGCGCAACGGGTTTACTGGTATCGGTAACCAATAAAACGTCTGGACTATCGGGTAAATTACTAAGCATTGGCAAAACCCTTTCAACCTTGATCCACAGGCTTTGATTTACTTCAGGGACATTGTCCGATTTAGGCTCCAAAATAGCGTAATTGCCTTCTTTGATTTCGAGCAGACTTTTTATGGCTTTCCATCCGTTGTCGCTATTGTTAGATTCACCGCCTAAAATAAAACCGCCTTTGCAGAAACCAATCCTTCCCTCAACGCTATTATCATCGCTTGTAATCCTTAAAACAGGGTTAAACACTTGCTTTAAATCAACTACAGTCATAAGGATTTCCTTTACACCTTCGTCTTTGGTAATTTTACCTTCAACAATTACATCCAACTTTATATCCCTCAAATTTGCGTGAAACTAGTTTTAATATTTAGATTATTTTAGTAAACTTTATACAGTATACCTAAAATTATAAATTAAAATTTTAAAAATGAAAAAAAAAATTATGTGCGTTTTAGGAACGCGGCCAGAAGCTGTAAAGATGTCGCCGGTTGTAAAGGCCTTAAAGTCTTTAGATAGTTGTGAAACTATCGTCGTTACAACCGCCCAACACCGCGAAATGCTAGACCAAATGCTAGCCTGGTTTGAAATACAACCAGATATCGATTTAAACTTAATGCAACACGGCCAAAGCCTCACAGACTTAACAGCCAGGGTTTTAAAGGCTATGGACAAACTGTTTTTGCAAGAAAAGCCCGATTTGATACTGGTGCAAGGTGACACTATTACGGTTATGGCAGCTAGCCTGGCCGCTTTTTACCATAAAATAGCTGTTGGCCACGTTGAGGCTGGTCTTAGAACGCATGATATGTATAACCCGTTTCCGGAAGAAATGTCAAGAAGACAGACGGCCAAATTGGCGACCTTGCATTTTGCCCCGACCCAATTGGCTATCAGTAACTTGGCTAACGAAGGTATCGTTGAAAACGTCTATTTGACTGGCAACACGGTAATAGACGCGCTTATAGATACAGCCAGTCGTTTGCAAAAAATCAACATGGATGAAAGCATTTTTGGTAAAACGGATTTCAGAAATTACAAAGTCATTTTGGTTACCGCTCACCGCCGCGAAAATTGGGACGCCATGGGCGATATTGCTATAGCCTTAAAACAAATTGTGGAAAAATTTAATGACGTTCAGATATTGTTTCCAGTGCACAAAAACCCCCTTATTCGACAGGCTATAGAAAAAATATTAAGTAGCCATGAACGTATTATCTGGGTCGAGCCTCTTGACTATGTTCCGTTTGTCTACGCCATGCAAAACAGCTATTTAATTTTAACCGATTCAGGCGGAATTCAAGAAGAAGCGCCCAGTTTTAGCAAACCTTGCCTGGTCTTGCGCACCAATACCGAGCGCCCTGAAGCCGTACAGGCGGGAACAGCCAAACTCATCGGCGTTAAAACTAAAGATATTGTTAGCGAAGTTTCAAAGCTAATTACTAATAACGAAATATATGTTAATATGTCTAGTAAAGCTAATCCTTTTGGCGACGGTACGGCCGGTCAAAAAATAGCTCAAATTGTGCAAACCTATTTATCGAGGTAAAACTAGTGTCAAGTGTAATTTCTAATAATGATGTGAGAGAATATAGCGAATTTCTCGAAGACGAGCATTACGCTATACGTGAGATGGTGCGTGATTTTGCTACACGCGAAATTGCCCCTAAAGCCAGTGAAGTAGACGCCAAGGCCAGATTCCCTGAAGAAACATTCAAGGCGCTTGGCAAATTAGACCTATTAGGACTACCTATTCCAAGCGAATACGGCGGAGCTGGTGCTGATTACCGCAGTTACGCCATTGCCTGCGAAGAAATCGGTAGAGCCTGCGGTTCAACCGGTCTTAGTTTTGCCGCGCATACGTCGCTTGGTACCAACCCCATATATTTATTTGGCAGCGACGCCCAGAAGAAAAAATACCTACCCAAATTAGCCAAAGGTGAATATCTTGGTTGCTGGGCTCTGACCGAACCCAATGGCGGCTCTGATGCAGCAGCGCAAAAAACGACGGCTAAACTTGACGGCGATAGCTACGTATTAAATGGTACCAAACAATTTATTACCAATGCTACCCACGCTGACGTAGCCATTATCATGGCCATGACCGACCCGAGTTTAGGCCGCAAAGGAATTTCATCGTTTATCGTTGAGCGTGGCACTAAAGGATTTTACGTCAGTAAAGTCGAAAAGAAAATGGGGATGAGAGGCTCGCCAACAGCCAGTCTTACTATGGAAGACTGCCGTATACCAAAAGAAAATTTAATCGGCAACGTCAATGAAGGTTACAAACAAGCCATGATTACCCTCGAGGGCGGACGAATCTCTATCGGAGCATTAGCGTTGGGAATTGCGCAAGCAGCCTTTGACGCAGCTTTGAACTACGCCAAACAACGTGAAGCGTTTGGCCAGACTATCGGAAAATTTCAGCTTATACAAGCCTATTTAGCCGACATGTCGACGCAAATTAGTGCTGCCCGCCTACTTTTATACCATGCTGCCTATTTAAAGGACAAAAAGCAAAGAGTGACTCTAGAAGGGTCCCACGCCAAGCTATTTGCCAGCGAAATCGCCAGTAAAGTTGCCAATTTATGCGTTCAAATCCATGGCGGCTACGGATATATCGAAGATTTTCCGGCCGAGCGCTTTTTACGCGACGCTAAACTATGCGAAATAGGCGAAGGAACCTCAGAAATCCAAAGGCTTGTCATAGCACGACAACTTGGTCTATAAAAATATTTATATTGTTTTAGGTAGAACTATTAAACAAAAAGACCCACCATTACTAGTGCTGGGTCTTTTTTATTTAAAAAAATAATCAGCCGTGAATCTGTATTTTCTTCCAAGAGCTTCTAGACAAACACAAATAGTAAATATGATTTTAAAGACTAAATAATATATAATTTAGTCTTATTTAGAACCAGATTATATTCTGAAAATGCCGATTATTAAAAACAATACTACTATTTACCGCCTTAAAACTATGGTTATCGCAAGGCTTTTAACCGAAGCTACGGTATTAGTTTTAGTCATAGTTGGCAATATTTATTGGTGCCTGGGTCAAAGGCTTCAATTACCTTGGTACATATATCCACTGTGCTTATTAGTCACAGTTCTATTATTATTATTTGGTTTAAGCTATGTCTATATCGTATACGAAGTCAGGCTAACCGATAAAGAGATTGAAACGGTAAGTATGGCTAAAAATGAAAAGGGAAATTTAGCTAACCTTAAATCAATTAAACTAAAAAGAAATTACTTCTATAAATACTATGCCTTAGAAATTGATGATAAGCAAATTTCGTTTTCGACCTGGTTTTATGATTTAGATAAATTAGTTACCAGCCTAAAAAAATACCTGCCCAAATCAGAATTAACCGATAATTTAGATAAAGACATAACTTATACCTGCGATAAACTGCTGTATACACTTTTGATTATGCAGATTCTAGGTACAACAATATTCATAATTGTATTTCTCATATTTACTTTTTGGAATATTTCTAAAGAAGTTAATGTGATTCATGGCAGTCTCAGTGACGAAATAATATTAGGCGTGTTTACATGTGCAATGACGCTATTTTTCTTGTATCGTAATTATTTTATACTATTAAGCCCATATAAAGTTTTTATTTCAGGCAAAAAAATAAATTTAAAGAGTTTAGTCAAGAATACAACGATTAATTTTAACGACATCATCGATTTGAAACCATCACCAGCCTGGCTAGACGAAGGATATTTATTAACTACCAAAAAAGGTAAGTATTTTATTTCTACTTCCTTTAACGATCTCGATGAATTAGAAGAATTAATTTTAAAAAAAACAAATTTTAAAATTAAATAAACTCAACCCATTTATAAATCCTTATTAGTCATATAGACTAGCCCGGTTAAACATTAAAGCCAATAATAGAGGTAAAGCCAAACAAGTTGACCTAGAATACTCCCAAAAGCCGATACTTCTTTTTACCCCATAGAAAATACCAAAATTAACCGGATTAGTTATTTAGCTTTACCATAACAGGCTAAAGATTGTCTCATAACACAAAAGTAAAAGAATTACCTACAAAAGTCGAGCGCCGATTAGATAAAATACTAGCTCAAGAGCGTTCTAATAGCAATAAAGAATTCAAATTATAGGTATATCACTGGCTGCCTAAATTTTGACCAGTTTCAAAAAATCTTTGACTAAATTCAAATAATCATTATAATTAACGTGTAGAATGTTTTACATATTATAGGTTTAAAAAATGCTATTAACACTTGAAATCTGTGACTTTGGCTTAATTAAACGTGAAACTATAGAATTTAAGTCAGGCTTAAACGTCATAACCGGCGAAACAGGGGCTGGCAAGTCTACAGCTATTGAGGCGCTAAACGTATTATTTGGCCAAAAGGCCAATTACTCGGACATAAACTTAACCGATACCGGTAAAACCACTATAGAAGGCTGTTTTCAAATCAATAAAGAATCTATGGCTTATTTGCAAGATATCGAAATTGACTGTGGCGTCAATCCAGATACTATAATTATAAGTCGTGAAATATCGGCCAAAACGTCTAAATCCAGGATAAACGGTACTATTGTCAACAGTCAGATACTTAATCATTTCAAGGACATTTACTTAAACTTTCACAGCCAACATGAAACCATAAATTTACTCAAAGAATCACAGCAGTTAGTCTTATTCGACGACTTAGGTGACAGTAGCTACCAGAGTCTAAAAACTAGCGTTCAAAATTACTACAGACAACTTTTAGATACCAAACGCGAACTTAAAGATTGCCTTATAAACGAAGATGAAAGACTCAAAAGACTAAATTACCTTGAATTCTGTGTAAACGAAATAAAACAAGCTAATATTCAAGACAAAGACGAAGATAAAACAATAGAAAACCGTAAACTGATTTTAAAAAATCAAAAACAGATTAAAGAACTGACCGAAACAGTTAATCAGCTGTTGAATGGTGGTTACCAAACCAGCGATTACAATTCAAACTCAATACCAGTACTAGAACAATTAGACAAACTTACGGCCAAATTGACGACTTTACAAAATTATAATTTACCCGTAAATAACTTTATTGAAGCTGTAAATAATGCTATAGCTAGCCTTGAAGACGTCGTAAAAGGTATTAACCAATTTAACCACGAAGATGAATTTATAGAAACAGATTTAGACAGTATCGACGAAAGGCTCCACGAATTAGCTAGGCTCAAGCGCAAATACGGCTCAACGCTTGAAGAAATAATCGCCAGCCAAAAGCTATTTGAAGACGAAATTGACCAATTGAACTCGGTTGAAAACCGAAAAAATGAGCTAGAAAATAGAATAAACGATTTTAATTTGAAATTTTTAGATAGCGCAAAAAAATTGAGCAAACTAAGACAAAGTCAAGCAAATATACTCAGTAAATTAATTGTAAGTGAGCTCAAAGATTTAGACATGAAAGAGGCTATTTTTAAAATCAATATACTGCCACTAGACACGCCGAACCACAATGGACTTGAAGAAATCGAATTCTTGATTACGACTAACCAGGGTATAAATTTAGCCCCAATTTCAAAAATTGCTAGCGGCGGTGAATTATCGCGTATTATGCTAGCTATAAAATCAGTTTTTGCCAGTTCATTGAAAGTCAAAAGCCTTGTTTTCGACGAAATAGACGCTGGTTTAAGCGGAAAAACGGTGCAAAAAGTCGCCCTTAAACTAAAGAAGCTAAGCCAAACTCACCAGTTAATCGTAATAACCCACCAGCCCATTATCGCCAGCCACGCCGACCATCATTTGCTAGCTTCAAAAGAAACCATAGACAACCAGACGTCTGTTAAAATTAAAGGTATCAGTGATAAGCCAGATAGACTTTTAACGATTGCTAATATGGTAAGTTCTGGCAACGATAAGGCAGCTTTAGATTTTGCCCAATCTTTGCTTAACACACATGGTTAAAAGTTAAATATTCGTCTGTCTTTTTTCTATTTTAAAATATTAGAAATAGACCGCAGTTTTTTTTGAACCGAAAAATAAACATAAAAAAAACAAAACGGTCTTCTTCAATCTTTTAATAATTCGGCTCCACCATCTATAAATAAACATTGCCCAGTAACAAATGGGTTATTTAATAAATACTCGATTCCGGTATTAATATAATCGACATTGCCAGCCATTTTAAGCGGGACCATGTTGGCGCGTTTTGTCATATAACTCGAGTCGGTATCGTCGATAGGAGTATAGATTGACCCCGGCGCAATAGCATTAACCCTGATATTTGGACCTAAGACTCTAGCCTGCATTCGAGTTAGTTCAAACAAGCATTTCTTGCTTAAAAGGTAGGCAAAATATTCTGGATTACACCCAGTTATAGCATTGTCAATAATATTAATTACATTAGCTTTTTTGTCTTTATGACGAGCCAATAATTGGGTCAATAAAAACGGAGCCTTAAAGTGAAGGCTAAAATTTCTATCTATATCGTCAATAGTCGTATTATCATGACTGATTTTGTTAAAAATCGAAGCGTTGTTTATAATTAAATCTAAACCAGGTAATTTTTCTATGGCATAGTCAAACAATTTTGCTACTTCGGCCATATCGAATAAATTAGCCTTAAAGATAAAGCATTTTACATTATTTTTTTTTACCTGTTCTTGCAGGTCAATAGCCTTGTCCTGCGAGCTGTTATAATGTATAAGAATGTCATAACCCAGTCTGGCCAAATTGAGAGCAATCCTGGCCCCAACCCTTTGCGATCCACCAGTAACCATAGCCTGTTTATTATTTATTTGCATAAGTCAATTACGTTTGTGATAATTCAACAATCCTTTCGATTACCGAAGCTACAACTTGGTTGGGAGTAGACGCACCAGATGTAATACCAATATTTACATCACTTTTACTAAGCCAATTTTCAGATGTTACAATAGTGGATTCATGAGCTATTTTATGCCTGATTTTATTGGCACTAATTAAACAATTTACTCCATCTATATGAAACGACTTTATTTTTGCCGATTCAGCAATTTCCTGTAAATGTCCGGTATTTGAGGAATTAAAACCGCCAATAACGATTATAAGGTTTACCGGTTCTTGAATTAAACTTAGCATAGCATCTTGCCTTTCCTGAGTAGCATCGCAAATTGTATCGCCTGGGCTCATAAAATGTTCATCAAGATAACTTGGACCGAATTTAGTCAAAATAGTCTTTTCAAACAATTTACCGATTTGTTCAGTTTCACCTTTTAACATAGTTGTCTGATTAGCGATGCCTATTTTATCGAGGTCGGTTTTGGGATTAAAATTAAAACTGGTTGCCAACTTAAACTTTAATAAAAATTCATCTATATCACCATCATTAAGAATGAAATCACAGACCCATTTGGCTTCGTCATAATTCTGCACTATTAAGAACTTATCTGAACGACTAGCTGTAGCAATTGTTTCTTCATGATTGTATTTGCCGTGAATAATTGCCGTAAAATTCTGCTTTTCATATTTTTCGATTCTATTCCATACTCTAGAAACCCATGGGCAAGTGGTATCTACAATATGACAGCCAAAACCATGCAACTTATTAAGGTCTTCTTTACTGACTCCAAAAGCTGGGAGGATAACCACATCATCATTTTTAATTAAGTTAAAGTCAATTGTATTATCGCTATTTTTAGGTAAAAAATTAATATTAAGCTTAGTTAAATTATCGTTTACCAAAGGGTTATGAATAATTTCATTGGTTATCCAGATTTTTTTATCTTTAAAAAATTTGGCAGATTCATAAGCCATAGATATTGCCCTGTCAACGCCCCAGCAAAATCCAAAAACTTTGGCCAAATAAAAGGTCAGATCATTAACTTTATATTGACCACCACTTTGCCTTAAATCATTGATAAAGCTCGATTCGTATAAGTTATCCAAACTTTCTTGAATCTGGCTGCGTAAACCAAAACTTTTACGATGAATTTGCATAAATTTACCCAAATAACTAGGAGCTAGTTTACAAGATTAAACAGCGTAAAACAATAGATAAAACAAAATTGTAAAAAAACAGCCTTTAAGAATGTAAATGGGGAAATAAACTTAAGCAATTTTAAGGGCTTTAGCCTAAACTTGAACGCTTGCTAGATCAAACGCGCGAAGCTTGTCAAGAACCACGCTTCTTTTAATGAAATTCTCAAGCGTTTAAAAAAAATTTAATTCGTCTATAATTAATGTAAGTCAGTTTTTATTTTACTAATTACGTGTAATTTATCCAAGGAGGGATTTATTCAATGTTAAAAAAAGGTTTACTTACCATAGCGATATTAAGTATTTCCGTACAAGCCAGTTTTGCTGATTCAGCCAAAGAAATGGGTATAAACACGCTAATGTTTCCAGTTAGAGCATTAGGTGTAGCCACCGGCTTAGTTATTGGGGTACCAGTTGCCATAACAAGATACAGCTTCGCCAGGAGTGCTCAGTTCACCAACAGCTGCGCTGACGCTATAGGAGGCAAGGAATGCGTTCCTTCTATTCTACTTGGTTCCATACCCGGAATTACTGGCGGCATTTTAGCTGGCACAGGTGAAGGATTATATCATGGTGGTAGAAACGCCATTCACAATGGCTCGAAACAACCGTTTAGCATGTCATCATTGACTTTAGAAAACGATTTAGAATAATTTTTAATGGTTGAACGACCAAATTGCATTTCGGTCATTTCTAATCAATTAAAAAGTAAATAAAAATCAATATTTAAGTAATTTTATACTTAAATATAGTATCATAAAATTAACAATTTTTATCCTCGGAACTAAGTTATGGTCAATATTCAAGCCGATAGAATTCTAAGAGTTCACGCTCCTGGCTATGGTGTAAATGGGTGTTTTAAGGAGTCAGACGCTAACACCCTTGATTCATACGACGTACTCGTAATAAACCCCCTATCAATTATCCATCTATTTGAAACCTCTGATTCCGAAATAATCCAACAAATTGACCTGGCGTTAAGCCAGGGTTTGACAAATTTTAACGTCAGTTCAGATATAATCTTGACGGACATAACCAAACAGCTGGGCAAAAGGATATTTGAACTCATTGAATTCCTTAAGAAGGGTGGTCTGCTAGTATATTATCTTTGCCGTCCCTTTATCATTCAAGGACCAACCCGCAACCTGGATAACTATGTATGGCTTAATGTGCTGGCACCTGATATGGGTGGCCAGGAAGAAAGTGAAAACCCATCGTCAGAAAATACCGCCAGACACATGAGCGCCATTTCCCATGGCCGTAATATTGATGTCACAGAAGACGGACAACAAAGCGATTTTAGCGAATATTTTAAACAGCCGGGGCTGGAATGGAATACCATAATACGTGAAAATTATCTAACCGAAGGTTACAATTCATTGGCTACAGCCGGATCAATGAAATGTATTTCAGCTTATCTAGTAGCAGGTAATAACGGTGGTTCAATCGTATTTCTGCCCGCACCCTATTCGCCAGATTTTGACAAAGTGCTGATAGATTGTATCGACAAATGGTATGCAAAGAGGTACAATTTAAGTGTTGCCAGCCACGGTTCGAAAGAAGAATCTAAACCAGCCTTAAAAGCGGATAACAATGATTCCTACGAAAAGCCACAAGCATTTTCTGACATAGAACAAAAAGCGTCTGACACTATAAACACGACTTCACCCCAAGTTGAGCAAAAAAGGATTTCGAATGAAGACTCATTTAACTCGTCTATAGATAGCGGTGCTGTAAATAATACTAACTCCAATATAACCCAGTCTCAGGCAGTAACTCAAGAAAATTCGATAATTAGTTCAATAGAACCTTTGCAAGAAAACCCCAAAACCGATTTTGCTTCGATGACTCCTAGCAATGACTCCGAAGTAAAATTGGATATACCCAAAAACAAACTCAATTCCCTTGCCTCACGTTTTGATCGCCTTAAATCTCAAAGGATCAGTAGCTCATCTCTAGCCAATGAACCATCGTCAAATATTAGTAATAATACTCAGACAACAGTAAAAGAAGATGACACTTACAAAATTCCAGAAAGTTTTATCCAAGAGTACAATTCTAAACCAGTCGATATTATCAACGAAATTGACCATGTAATTGCCAATGAACCAGTTAATTCGAGCTTGAATAATAAGACTAGCTTGACAAACATGAAGTCTTTTAACCCAAAAGACTTCATGCCAAAAAATGATGAAAATGCTTCAACTTCTGATAATTTAATAGATTCTCTAGAAAATACAAATATTTTTGAGTCGAACAATTTTGATTCAGAATTTGAACTTGATGGTTTTGATAATTTTAGCGCCAAGAATGAAACTTTAACAGAAAATAGAGTCCAACCAGATAATCAACCAAACATTGTTCCAACCACAGCTGGTAGTACAAATAATTTTGATACCAAAGACCATGTTTCGCTGAAAACTGCTGATAACATTTCAGAAAATAACCAAGAATCCGTCTTACCAGCATATTCGCACACTAAAGATAATATAGAAGTAACTATTGACGTAAATGACACCATAAATTTTGTGACAGACCAAGCCTACCCAGAAGAAAAAATACCGGCGGCAGCGGATTTAACATCAAATTCAGACAATGAGTTTTCAGAAACGATCTCCATCGAAAAAAATATGGTAGTTTCAGGCGAGTTAACCCATAGTCATTCTGATTTGCAAACCCCAACTGGCAGTACCATTGATGCGTCAGTCAACACCTCAGAAACAGGTAATCTAACTCACGATAACGTCAATGATTTAAACGACTTATTTAACTCCTTGTCTGACCTAAACGATAAAGCCACACAAGAAGTATCGACTAGCTCTGTACCAGAATCAACGCAAAATCCTGCGATATTTGAAGCTTCATCATCTGACTATGATCAAAGCCCAAGACCAAACAACTCTCTCTTTACAAGCCAAGAATCCGCTCCTTTTATAGATTCATCAGTGCAATCGATAACAACACCTATTCCAGAACCCATTCAAGATTTAACCCCGTCGATTCCTGCGTCGATTCCTGCGTCGATTCCTGAACCAATTGCAGAACCAATTCCAGAACCTATCCCAGAACCCATTCAAGATTTAACCCCGTCGATTCCTGCGTCGATTCCTGAACCAATTGCAGAACCAATTCCAGAACCTATCCCAGAACCCCTCCAAGATTTAACCCCGTCGATTCCTGTGTCGATTCCTGAACCAATTGCAAAACCAATTCCTGAACCTATCCCAGAACCCATCCAAGATTTAACCCCGTCGATTCCTGCGTCGATTCCTGAACCAATTGCAAAACCAATTCCAGAACCTATCCCAGAACCCATCCAAGATTTAACCCCGTCGATTCCTGCGTCGATTCCTGAACCAATTGCAAAACCAATTCCTGAACCTATCCCAGAACCCATTCAAGATTTAACCCCGTCTATTCACACGTCGATTCTTGAACCAATTGCAGAACCAATTCCTGAACCTATCCCAGAACCCATTCAAGATTTAACCCCGTCGATTCCTACGTCGATTCCTGAACCAATTGCAGAACCAATTCTGCAATT
>JAJYFO010000051.1 GCA_021785395.1 bacterium
AGGTTTAATTAAAGGAGCAAGCGTTGGCCAAGGCCTTGGCCTTAAATTTTTGCGACATATTGAACGCACCAAATGTATTATTTGGGTTGTCGATGTGTCTTGTGCAAATTTTCTAGACGATATTTTAGACTTAAATAACGAACTTTTAAACTACAGTCAGAATTTTAGAGAAAAAAAATACCTAATGGTTTTAAATAAAATCGACCTTTTAGATGAATCGGTAAGCATCGAGAATTTAATTAAAGATATAAACCGCCATATTAATGCAAAAAAAATACTCAAACCACAAGCCATACTTGCGATATCGGCCCTAAACAATACTGGTATCGATAAATTGCTGAAAAAAGTAGAGGAAATATTAGACCAATCTAATTTGGATATTACAAGCCCAATACCACAATACAATGAATACAAACAGCCAGAACGAAAAAGAATACAAGACCCGGTATACGATATATATTTGCACAGGGATAAATGCCATATCGAAGGTGATTTTATTACCCGCTATTTAAACGTGACAAATATAAAAGACCCCGAATCGGTTCAACATTTTGCGCAAATATTAAGACGGCATGGGGTCATGGATAAAATCGAAAAATTAAACCTCAACCCTGGTGACACCATTATTATAAACAATATTATGTTTAAGTATCTTGAAGACTTATATTAATTAAGCTATACCGATGAAATTTAAATTATACGTTATCGTTATTATCCTTTTTTTATTTTACCAAGCCACTCAGGCTCAAGAAAGCAGCCGACCATTGCTCAATGGGAATATAGAAACTGACGCTAAACTTGACGAAATCAACAATAACGCTAGCGCCAACCACAGCCTTCAACCTATGCCGAATACTCTTCAAGCTGGCTGTATATACAACGAAAATAATTTGCCCAAAACGAACTGTAATGACTTATGGTTTTGGATCCCCAAATGGCGTGCTGGCGAATTTTTACGCAAATTTCAGACCAATTTTACACCCAATGGCCCGGTTACCTTTAAAAGTGAAGTTACTCATTTTTATGGTTTTCAGACTGACGCTAAAAACCAGATATGGAATTTCGTTTCTTACCCTTACAAAGAAACCGTAAATATTCCTGGATTATCTGATATTAAACTGGTCATATTTTTTGAACCCAATCAAATTTCCAACGACTATTATAGTATCCATTGCATTACCAACGATATACTGGTCGATAATCAAACCAGACAAATTACCAAAAGCTATCAAACCGAAGAATACCAAGCTTTTAAACGTTTAAATAAAAATATTGTCCAGGCGCAATGTCGCAGTCAAAATTTTGACAGTCAGGGACAACCTATTTCTAGTTTTCAAAAATACATATTTACCGAAGAAAGAATCCAAAATTACAGTCCAAGCAGTTTCTGGAATGGAATTAATTTAAGGTTAAGCTTTAACAATTACCTAATTTCGCACAATTTAAAAGATTTAATACCAGTAAAATAACACAAAGTAAATTTAAATATATACGTTATGTTTTATATAGATTATTTTTCAATTAAACTTTCTAGTTCATTGTCTTTTATTGGTTGACTCTAATATATTAGACCTTAAGATTATTCAAGCTTTCTTCATCCAAAACTTTATTTACCACGGCGTCAGCTTCTTTATTAAATTCACGGCGCACGTGAAAAATTTTGAACGAGTCTAACTGCCTGGTTAAACTAATGGCTTTTAAAAACAGCGGTTTCAAATTAGGGTGTTTAACCTTATATTCACCGGTCATTTGCTTAACAACCAAAAGCGAATCCATAAAGACTTCAACATTTTTAAAGCCAAGTTCAATAGACTTTTCTAAGCCGGTTATAAGGCCATAGTATTCAGCGTAATTATTAGTATTATCGTTTAAGTAAGTGCCTATTTGAGCCAAGGCATTGTTGTTTTCATCGTAAAGCACAGCACCACTAGCTGCTGGTCCTGGATTCCCTCGCGAGCCACCGTCGGCATAAATTTTAACCAATTTTTCCATAATAAAATTACACCTCAACATATAGACACACAACAGTAACTATAAGCAATTATTTCTATCAGTGCGTTAAAATATTTTCATTTAAATAGTTATTTACGGTTAAATTAGCTAAATTTAAAATTTCACTTATACTACCGACATTTTTTCCACCACCCTGGGCAAAGTCTGGTCTGCCACCACCAGAGCCATTAGCCAGCTGGCATAAGACTTTGATCAAAATATTAGCATTAAAGCTTTTATTGGTAAGCTTATTGTCTACAGCTACAACTATGCTTAGGTTAGCGCTGTCAGTTTTAGCCACCAGTACAACAATAGCATTTTCTACTTTAGCTTTAATTTTTTCAGCTAATAATTTTAGTAGAGGCAAATCTATACCTTTGATTTCTTTAATTAAAATACTGGAGCTATTTTTAATTACCATGTCTTTCATTAAATCAGGTATTCTAAGTTCTAGAAGTTCTTCTTTTAGTTTTTCCAACTGCCTATCTTTAGCTTTTAATTCGTCCTGTAACTTAACAATTTGGCTATCTAGGCTTGTAGGCTTTATCTTCAGCCGACTTGCTACAAGATTAAGAGTGTTTATATTTTGAGCGATATAATCATAAGCAACCTTGCCAGCCAAAGCTTCTACTCGGCGAACACCAGAGGCGATACTTGACTCTTGGATAATTTTAATTAAGCCAAGTTCACCGGTTTGCTTAATATGCGTGCCACCACAAAACTCAAGTGAAAAATCGCCCATTTTAACGACCCGTACCAAATCACCGTATTTCTCGCCAAACATAGCAATTGCACCAGTTTTTTTCGCTTCATCGATACTTAATATATCAGTTTCAACTTTAGCATTGCTACGAACCCAGTCATTCATTAAATTCTCAATCGAAATCAAATCACTCTCACTTAAAGCTCTTTCATAGTTAAAGTCAAAACGCATAGCTTGTGGCCCGACCTGGGACCCAGCCTGCATTACGTGCTTACCGAGATACTGCCTTATAGCGGCATGAAACACATGAGCGCTGCTATGATGCAACATCGTGGCTTTTCGATAATTATGGTCAAGGACCATGTCGACGTCTTGGTTGATTTCTAGATAACCCTGAGTCACTTCAATTTTATGAATATTAATACCGTCATGATTCTTGGCATCTAAAACTTTGGCCTCACCAGTTGAACTGCTAATAATTCCTCTATCGCCTAACTGACCACCGGACTCAGCGTAAAAGACAGTTTCGTTTAGAATCATTTCACCAGTTTGACCAGCTGCGATTTTAAAAACGCTGTCCTTATCACTTATCAAGGCTAGAATCTGGGCATTCCCATCTAAAGTATCGTAACCATTAAACTTCGTTTTCCCGTGCTGTTGTAAAATATCGGCATAGATATTACCACCGGTTATAATTACGTTAAATTTATTTACGCTAGAAACCTCTTCATGCGCTTTTCGAGCCATGTTAAACCCATCAAGGTCGACTGTTTTATTCTGTTCTGACAAAATTTCAGTAGTTAATTCAAGCGGAAAACCATACGTCGCATAAAGGTTAAAAGCTTCTTGACCAGGCAATATAGCCGTATTAGAGTTTAGCCAATTATTTAAAACAACCAAGCCACGCTCAAGTGTTTTATTAAAGCGTACTTCTTCATCGTATATAAGTTTTTCGACCAAACTTTTATTGGTCTTAAGCTCTTCATATACGTCACCGTATAATTCGGTTATACTAGGCACCAGTTTATATAAAAAAGGTTCGCTTAAGCCCAATAAACGACCGAATCTTGTGGCTCGGCGAATAATAAATCGCAACACGTAACCGCGTCCAATATTGCTAACTCTAACACCATCGCTGATTAAAAATACACTACAGCGAATATGGTCAAGGATTATTTTTAAATACTTATTGATTAAAAAGTGCTTATCATGGTCGTAGTCTTTTGAATTAGGTGAGACGTATTCGGTATTAGCAATTTTGACCAATTGACGCATTATAGGCGAGAACAAATCTGTTTCAAAACTGTTATGGCAGTCTTGCAAAATTGTCGCCAGGCGCTCTAAACCAGCTCCGGTATCGACGTTCTTTTTAGCTAAAGGAGTGTAATTACCATTTTCATCTTTAAAAAACTCCATAAATACTAGATTCCAGATTTCCAGATAACGGTCACAGCTACACGTCCCTACCCCACAATTATCTTGGCACCCGTACTTAACACCGCGGTCATAATAAATTTCCGAACAAGGACCACAAGGACCTGTCGGGCCTGGTGGTCCCCAAAAATTGTCCTTACGGCTCATTTTAAAAACCCGATTATGGTCCACACCCACAACATCAACCCAGATTTTATATGCTTCTTCGTCAAATTCGTTAATATTATCTCCAGCGAATACACTAACGTAAAGGTTTTCCTTAGACAAGCCTAAATCATTAGTAATAAAATCCCAGGCCCAGGGAATAACTTGAGCCTTAAAATAATCACCGAAACTAAAATTACCGAGCATTTCAAAAAAGCTATGGTGCCTGCCGGTCAAGCCGATATTTTCAATATCTGAATCTTTTCCACCGGCTCTGGCACATTTTTGGACGGTTACAGCGCGCTTTGATGGAGGCGGGCTGGTCTGCCCCAGAAAAATGGGAACAAACTGAACCATACCAGCCGACGTCAAAAGCAGCGTCGGGTTATCAGGAATTAAAGATGAGCTAGGCAAGTGGGTGTGGTTATGCTTTAATTTAAAAAAATCAACGAATTTTTGCCTAATTACACTAGCCGACAGACCCATTTTTACGACTCCTTTTGCAAACTTGTTACCAAATTATACTTCATTATAGACCAGTTCATTAACTGTTCAATCATATAATTTATATTATCGAATATTAAGTAAGTTTAATATCTCAAATTTTAATCTTTCATATCATTATATCAACTCATGCATTTATCGACTTTTAATTACCAAAGTAAAATTAGCGCTAAGCTTAACGACGTTTTTGACTGGCACCTAAAACCCAACGTTTTTGAAAGGCTATGCCCACCGTGGGTCAACGTAAAAATAAATGCACAGGGTAAAGTTGACGAGGAAAATTCTACTGTATATCTAACGATTGCTAAATTTGGCCTAAAATTCAAACTTATACTTGCCCACAAAAATTTTAAACAATACGCACAATTCACCGATACTCAAATATCTGGTCCGTTTGCGTTTTATGAGCACAACCATGTATTTGAAAAAGGTGACGCAAACAATACTACCTTAATTAACGATAGAATTAGTTTCGCCCTGCCTTTAACTTCGCTAAGTTTTATCGTAAGCGAGTTAATAATCAAGCCTGATTTCCTACGCTTATTCAAATACCGTGAAAGAATTATACAAAACGCCATGGCTGACTTTATAAAATACGAGGGAGAAAAAAACATGCAAATTGCTATTACAGGTACAAATGGTCTTATTGGCCGCCATTTAAAAAACTATTTAACCGCCAACGGGCACAAGGTTTTACCTTTGGTCAGGAGTAAAAATACGGATAGTAACCCTGATTCAATCTACTGGAATCCCGATAAAAACGAGATAGATAAAGACAAGCTAGAGGGTCTAGACTGTATTATTCACTTGGGCGGTGAGAATATTGCCAATTCTCCCTGGACGTCAGCCCAAAAAGAAAAAATAATCAGCTCGAGGGTTGCTGGAACCAGACTGCTTTCTAAAACTATCGCCGAACTAAAGCAAAAACCCAGTTTATTTATATGCGCCAGCGCTATTGGCTATTACGGTGACCGCCAGAATGAATCTTTAGACGAAAAGAGTCTGCCTGGACAAGGCTTTTTGGCCGACTTGTGCAAACAGTGGGAATCGGCCTGTAAAGACGCTATTGACAGCCAAATTCGTGTCGTTAATCTGCGCATCGGCCTTGTTTTAAGCAAGGATGGCGGTGTCTTAGCTAAGATTCTACCCATTTTTAACTTAGGCGGCGGGGGTATTTTAGGCAACGGCAGGCAGTATATGAGCTGGATCGCCATTGACGACATTTTAAGCTCTATACTACATATCATACACTCTGAAAATATAAGCGGTCCAGTTAACCTCGTTAGCCCAAACCCTGTTACCAATAACGAGTTTACCAAGATTCTGGGCAAAGTATTGCACAGGCCGACTATTTTTCCCGTGCCGTCTTTTGGCCTCAAACTACTGCTTGGTCAAATGGCCGACGAATTATTACTAGCTAGCTCCAAAGTCTACCCCAAAAAACTAGAAGATTCCGGCTATAAGTTCAAATATGACAGCCTCGAAACGGCTTTACGCCATTTGCTAGGGCGCTAAGGAGATTTTTTTAAGCTTGCGTCGGTTGAAATATGACTCGTTGAAATATGACTCAATGATAAGTTTAAGCTATGAAACAGCCGACAGGCAGTTATTTTACTTTTAAAATGTTTAAATATTAAAAGGTTTAAATATGACTAATCTACTCTGGTTTAGAGGCCATGACTTAAGGGTTTTTGACAATAAGGCGTTAAACCAAGCTATTAAACTACAAGAACCGCTTATTTGCCTTTATATCCACGATGACAAAGAATTTACAACTAACTCATCTGGACAAAAAATCCATAATTCCTGGGCAATCGGCCAAGCGTCTAAGTGGTGGCTACATCAAGCCTTGGCCGACCTTAAATTGACCCTAAGTCAACTTGGCAATGATTTAGTAATTCGCCAGGGTAATTGTCAAGATATATTAACAGAATTTGTGGAAATTTATAAAGTTAATCAAATATTTTTTCATAACCGCTTCGAACCATTTTATAGACTGCAAACTGAGACCATAAAGCGACATTTACTAAATAAAGGGGTTAAAGTCAATATTGAAAATTCCTCACTGCTTTATCCAATCGAAACCATTAAAAACCAAGAAGGTAATATTTACAGCACATTTACCAGCTTTTTCAAACACACATTCAATAATTATACGCCGGCCTATTGCCTACCTACGCCAAAACTAATACCAAAGTCCAACTACTTAATAAACTCAACACCCTTAGAAGACCTCAAGCTTGAGCCTAGAATCAATTGGACAAATGGGTTTAGAGAAAGTTTTACTCCCACTCAAGAAGGTGGCATGAAACTGCTAAAAACATTTTTAGAGACCAAGGTGAACAATTACTCTGTCGCCAGAAATTTTCCCAGCCAAGATGGCATTTCTAAATTATCGCCTTATCTTCATTTTGGCCAGGTAAGTGTAAACTACATTTTTTATCAAGTGCTAGCTCTCAAAGAAGAATTCGCTTGCGACAAAGATTTTAGCCAAAATGCCCAAATCTATATAAATGAATTGGGCTGGCGCGAATTTGCCTATTACAATATGTGGCATAAACCCTACACAACCAACGAAGCATTAAGGTCAGAATTTAAAAATTTTCCCTGGGAAGTCAATGAATCTTTTCTTAAAGCCTGGCAAAAAGGTCAAACCGGTTATCCAATCGTTGACGCTGGTATGCGCGAACTATGGCATACCGGTTTTATGCATAACCGAGTCAGAATGATAGTTGCGTCATTTTTGTGCAAAGATCTATTTATAAACTGGCTTGACGGAGCCAAGTGGTTTTGGGATACCCTTGTTGACGCCGACTTAGCTAGTAATACTTTGGGCTGGCAGTGGACAGCTGGGTGTGGAGTAGACGCACAGCCGTATTTTAGAATTTTTAACCCTGTGCTGCAAAGTCAGAAATTTGACCCCAGTGGTATTTATATCAGAAAATGGTTACCCGAATTAAATAGCGTATCGCCTAGCTATATTCACCAGCCTTGGCTTGAAACTTTAATAAAAATAAACTACCCAAAACCTATACTAGACCATAATTTAGCCAGGTTAAAAGCTTTGCAGACGTGGAAAGGTTTAAGAAAGAGCTAAACAAAAAAAACATTTCAAACCGCTTAAAGTTAAGTTTGTAAAGCTGGTTTTTTAAAAAACGAAATAAACTTCGCATATCGGGTTGACAGAATTTTGAAAGGTAACCTATAATAAAATCATTAGGGCTTTAAATTTATTTAATTTGACAAACGGGAAATTTATGCAAGCAAGATTTTCGAATAGGAAAGCCTATAGGCTAAGAACGGGTCGAAACACCAGTAAAGCTCAGGCGCTGGTAGAAGTCACCATGGGGTTTGTGCTTTTTCTGGCTCTCACGATGATGATAATTTTCTTTATTATACAAGTGTGCGTGTATTTCTACCTATCTAACGGAATACAGACAGCAGCCAGACTCGCCTGTAGAGAAATCGCCAACCAAACCTATCAAAACGGTAAATCTCTGTGGCCAAGCTACCCAAGCGGAAGTCCTCTGTCAGCCCCATCAGCTGCTCAGGACGTGATTCTTAACACCATAGCTATCCCGGGTATAATGAACCCCAATTCCAGCAATCAGTTTCAGACAGCCCTTAACAAAATAACCGGTGATGCTAGTGGCTTAACCTATACAGTAACAGTTCAGGCCAATTACGTGGGCGGTGGCATCAACCATTTACCATCATTTCCCTGGAATCCGCTAAACACAAGTGTAGGCGGTCAAAGTTTAAGCTTTAACCTAAGCGGTTATACCGTTAAAGCTCAATCCACGTACGCCGTTCCACATTAATTAGAGGTACCTTTAAGTTTATGTCAAGATCCCATATTAGATCTATTAATAATCAAAAAGGCCAGTCGCTGGCTGAATTTGCCGGCAGTCTGGTCATACTAATTCCTATGATCATGGTTTTAGCGTACTTAAGCTATATCGTGGCCGATTACTTTATAATCAAGGGTGCCACCGACACAGCCGCCAGGGTAGCAGCTAGGTATTTAGCTATGAATTATAACAATACCGCCGGGGCAAATTTTGCCGGCAATTATAACTCAACGACATACTACAGTTTTATCAAAATTCAAAAC
This sequence comes from bacterium, assembly GCA_021785395.1. Taxonomy (GTDB): domain Bacteria; phylum Cyanobacteriota; class Vampirovibrionia; order Obscuribacterales; family JAKAZS01; genus JAKAZS01. The sequence continues at coordinate 8,892 of JAJYFO010000051.1, forward strand.
GTAGTTCAAAGCACAAGCCAGTTTACAAATGGTTCGGTCACGGCTGGCGGGCAGTTTATAAATATGCAGCCGACACCGGTCAACGGTATAACCAGGGTCGCGGTTCAAGTTCAATACCCGGGTGGATCGGGTCTACCCTACTGGCCCAATCCCAATCCCAGCCTTTTTGGCGTAACCCTTTGGCCTTTTGGCAACCAACAAATTTCGTCTTTCTGCGTATACGACGTAGAACCGTAAAACCATAAATCAAGTCAATCGCCATTTTTACAAACGAGGACAGTATTTAATCAGAATATATCAGGAAATAAGAACCATAAACAGGCCATTCACCCAATTTACAAACGAGGTAGAGATATGAAAAAGGCAAATCTAAAAATTTATAAACGGCCACTAAGGTCACAGAAAGGGTCCATTTTTATATTTATATTTCTAGGCGTCCTCGTCTTTACCCTGTTTATGTCGGCCTTAGCCATCGATATTGACCATTTTATAGCTGTGCAAACGCAGTTACAGCAAGCCGCTGACGCTGCAGCCCTGGCTGGAGCCTACGATTTACAGTGGAACAATACAAGTGCTAGCGATACAGCTAGCACCTATGCCATGAGTGATGCCTCTAGCGTGTTACAGGCCAATTACGTAGACGGAAGCCAGTTAACGTCCAGCAATTTTACCAACGGCACACCGTCAGTCATTTCTTACGGCCCAGCTGGTGACACGTATAACGCCATCAAAGTAAGCCTGAGCAAACCAACTTACCTTATGTTCGCCCCTCTAGTGGCTGGCGCTATGGGGGTATCAGCCTCTGGTGGCACCGTTAACGTCACGGCCAGTTCAACCGCAGCCAGCCTACCCGTAAAAACTGGCGGAATCCTACCCTTAATTCTGTCCACCAACCCAGGTCCGGTGCCTGGCAACCCAACACCACCAGCGCCGCCCCTTACACCCAACACTTTAATAACTATATATTTCCCCAAATTAAACGGTAACTCACCTGTCAATAACTACGGCGGCTTGACCCCACCAGGTGGCGCCCCGGGACCAGCTTATCCAGCCTCTTACGCCAGTGTCAATTCGCCCAACCCACCTGATTTCGAAACTGCGTTTCAAAACGCTTTAGCTGTGTCTAATGGCACTGGTGGCACCGCCAACGTTTCTATGCCAGGGACAGTTTATGCACCAACTAATGGTGATTATAATAGCTCGAATTCTTCGCCAGCTTCGAATGCCTCTGCAAGCGCAATATGGGCTAATGGCGGTACGTTTTTAATCCCGATAACCAGCCAAAACCTAGGAGATAATGGAAGTCCTTATTCTGTTCAAGGTTTTGCTGTAGCCAAAATTGTTCCAGGTTCGGCAACTTTTTCAGGGAGTTATTACGACCATGGTACAGGTCCATACGGTTATATGAATTTACAGATAATTAATACGTATTATAATCCCGTATCTGTGGTTAATTATTCTTCAAGCCCTGGATCTCTTATACCAATGACCAGCGAATCGGTACTGGTTCAGTAATTCAGTAAGCCTCAATCAAAATACTTAAAAGAGCTGGTATGAGATGATATACTAGCTCTTTTAAATTTAATAATAAAAAATTTTATAAATCAAACAAGCTTCCGTCAATTTTTATTAGCCAGAAACACAGCCATACTCATAATTATAAAAAACAGTATTCCCAAAATAATAAAATAGCTTTTATAAGACCTTTTAGATTTTATCGCCTTAATGTGGCCAGCTGATTCTTTAATTTCACGGTACGGCTTGAAACTTTCTTTATACGTTATTTTGGGTACAGCCAATTCTAATTCTTTTATAAACTCTTTCATATTTTCCTGGCGCTCATGCGGTATTTTAGCCAAACCTCTAACGACCAAATTATCCATTTCAGGTGAAATGGTACCATCTTCAACCATAGTGCTTGGGGCAATTACCGGGTCCTTAAATTTTTTAGCCATGGTATCAGCAAAATTTTTCCCCAAATAGGGAACGTCTCCAGTCAAACATTCATAGATAACGGTGGCAATAGAATAAATATCACTAGTGGCGTCAAGTTCAGTTCCCATACACTGTTCTGGCGACATGTAAATTGGCGAGCCCCAAACCTCACCCATGCGGGTTAATTTGTTGGCGTCTTCACGAATTCTAGCGATACCAAAATCGAATACCTTTACGACGAATTTACTATTGTCTTTATCGTATATCAAAATTATATTAGCCGGTTTTAAATCGCGGTGTATTATACCAAGACCATGAGCATGGTCCAAGGCATCGCAAACTTGCATAAATATTTCGCGGATAAATTTAGGCTTTAGACGACCCTGTTTAGTCAACAGGTCTTCTAGCGTCTGACCATCCAAAATATCCATGACAAAGTATGGCTGATTTTTACGACTGGTACCATAATCGTAAACTTGGACGATACCAGGGTGGTTTAATTTATATAAAGTTTCAGCCTCACGCTGAAACCGCTTAATTATAAGCTCATCATCAGCACCAGCCATGCGCAAGACTTTCACAGCCTTAAAACTTCGATTCGACAAATCTTTGGCCTTATATACAATACTCATGCCACCAGTTCCAAGAACGCTTAAAACAAAGTACCGCCTTTTCAAGATATGGCCGACTAAAAGGTCTTTAGCGTCTTTAGGAATTGATACTTTATAAGTATTATGGTCTCTAGTTAAATTATTCAAACTGCGCAATATCAACTTACGCTTTAAATAATATTTTAGTGTCTTCTTAAAACCCAGCATAAAAACTTCTTCTTAATTATGGAATATAGGCATTAACAACAATCTGGAAAAACCCCAACAAAAGCCCGATTATACCGCCCAATACCTCTAACAGCCATAATTCGTTGCGACAGATCCTTTGCACTAAAGCTTCTAACTGGGGGGCTGAAAACAAGTCGATTTTATTAGAAATCAAAGTGTACATACCCAGTTTTGGCAAGGCACGACCGACCAATTCACCGATTTCACGCTTTAAATAGCTATAGGCAAATCCGCTGAAATCTTTTTTAGCCCTGGCTACCCAGGCAACCGGTATAGCCGCTGGGTTAAAATGGATAATAGCTTCTTGAACAGTTTGCCTGGCTTCTGTTTCGATGCGAGAAACAGCCTGCAGGATGTCATCTTTATGACCCAATAAAAATGACTCGGTAAAAGAGATAAAACTTGTTTTCAAATTGGCGATATTTTGCAAAGGTAAGTTTCTTAGGTCAAAATTAGCGATCTGAACAGAAATTTGGTCTTTGATGGCAAATCGGCGAATGATGTCGCTGATTAATTCTTGGGCTGAAGCTGGCTCTGATTCTAGAAAAGATTTTAATTCATAACACACCCTTTTAACACCAACAATTTTAGCCAGTAGTTTATACCCCGTACTAGCATGCGTATTTATTGATTCTTCCAATGAGTTTATATTATGCGGTGTCAAAAGACTAAGTAGCGTCAACCGGACTTTTTGTGGCGTAAGTAATTCTTCCATAATTCTTAAACTTATATTACTGGCCTGTTCATAAGATATACGGGCTGGCAAAATCACCTCGTCAAAAATTTTATCAAGGATGTTGGCAATTTTATTGACTTCGTTCTTTTCTAATTCGCCCAATAAAGAATTTACCAGATGCTGAAGTATAGCCGGGCTCAAATCAGCAATGTCGCTGGCCAAACGGTGCATTTTATCAATGTCACGAAATTCGCGTAAAATTGATTCGATAAATAAATTAACAGCCAGATAAATATTTTCTTCAGTAACCAATAATTCGACCTGATGGGTAATATCTTCTGGCGTCAACAGCGTTTCGGTAATGGTAGAAGCTACGGCCTGAGCCAACTTCGTTTTACGCTTAGGGAATATACCTGGCGTTAGCGGAATTTGCACTTTGGTCAAAGGAAAAAAATGTGCGTTATACGGTCTAAACAATGCGGCCACAGCCATTTTAGTCGCCAGCCAACCGTGAAAGCCATAAAACAGCGGTGGAAAAATTACTTTCCAAAAAATTATATTGGGTGAACTAAATAAGGAATCGAAACTCATTAAAAGGTCATAAAACTGTCAAAATGTTAAAGTAATCGAAATAACGTTTTACGAAATACGGCTATAAGCGTATTGCGTAATAGGTCAACTAATCTAGGCAAGACAAAAACTTTGGCCGAGAATTAAATTCAGTTAAAAAATATCTGTACATAAAGTCATAAAATTTATTTTAGGATTGGTTCTATTATAAAATGATATCTAATATTATTAATTTTTTTTAGTTTTTACGTTAAGTAATTGTTAATAATCACATCAATTCTAAACAAATGGGTCTATAACATGCGGAAATACAGATTACGAAGATTTATTAAACCAAATTCAACCATAACCTTATTTTTATTGTTTTGTTTTATCACACAAGCGTTTTCATCGTCCAAAGCCAGTGAAAACTACCTTAAACTCAAGATAGACCGCTGCCAAGCGGCCTTAGCAGCCAACCCTAACGATGCCAAGTACGTTATCGAACTAGCCCAAGCTTACTTGTACAATAACAACAACAGTGAAGCTATAACAACTTTCAATAAGGCTCTATCATTAAAACTCAACGACCAGCAAAAATCCAAAGCATATATTGGCCTAAGCCAAGCCTATGTTAACGCCAAAAACTGGGACGCAGCTATCGCAACGCTAAAATCTGGGCTCAAGTCGCTCAATGGAGACTTTGACTTGTACAGTAAACTAGGCGAACTGTATATGTGCCAAGGTCAGCCCAAACAAGCTACAGCACAGTTCAAAAAAGCGGTTGCCCTTAACCCCAACGACTGCCAGATTCACGTCTTTCTCGGCATGGCCTTAAGCCTTGACAATAAGAACGGCGAGGCTATAAACGAAGAAAAACTAGCCTTGAAGCTTAACCCCAAAAACTGTGACGCCGATTATTATCTAGCCATGGCTTATTTAGCCAATAACAATGTAGACCAGGCTCAACAAGCGTGCAATGATGCTTTATTAAACAATCCCAAATATGCCGATGCTTATAAATTATTAGCCTGTATCTACGCTTCTAAAAACGATAAGACTCAGGCTCTGGCAAATATAAACCAGGCCATTAAGCTTAAACCAGAGAACGTTAGTTACCAAAAAGTTCTTGCCAAAATAAATAAAATGCCTTAAAGACTTTATCCTTCAATGAAAGACAAATTGTCAGCACGCGACGAAGCGACCAGCTATACAAAGTATATATAAAATAAATTTTAAGGTTATCAACTTAACAGCATTTATATTGTAGAGTTTTATATGGTACACTAGTCTCTTGTATAGAGTACTTGCCTAAGTTTATAATTTTTTGGTAGTTATTACGAGCTGAAAAATTCTTTATTCGCCCTATTATATCAAGTTAAGAGGTAATTTACGTGTTAGAACTTGCTGGAAAAAATGATAAATCCGATAAAAATGAATTGAAAGCTAAAATTAAAGTAATTGGCGTTGGTGGAGCTGGTTCTAATGCCGTAAATAGAATGATCGCAGCCGGTCTTAATTCTGTAGAGTTTTGGGTCTGTAATACCGACGCCCAGGCGTTAGAATTGTCAGCAGCGCCCAATCGTTTACAGATAGGCGCAAAATTAACCCGTGGGCTTGGCGCTGGTGGAAATCCTATAGTCGGTCAAAAGGCCGCCGAAGAAAGTCGTGAAGAGATTATAGCCGCCATTAAAGGGGCTGACATGGTCTTCATAGCTGGCGGTATGGGAGGTGGCACAGGTACTGGGGCAGCTCCGGTCGTGGCTGAACTTGCTCGTGAAAGTGGTGCTTTAACCGTTGGCGTAGTCTCTAGACCTTTTGCCTTTGAAGGCAAAAGGCGAATGACCCAGGCTGAATCTGGCATCGCTGAAATCAAGGCCAGAGTAGATACCTTAATTGTAATACCCAATCAAAGACTGCTAGAAGTGGTTGACCACAGAGCTTCTATGCAAGAAGCCTTCGTCGAGGCTGATAAAGTATTAATGCAGGGCGTCCAAGGCATATCTGACATCATTACCGTTCCTGGATTGATAAACGTTGACTTTGCCGACGTCAAAGCCATTATGCAAACTGCCGGCTCAGCGCTTATGGGTGTCGGACGAGCAACCGGTGAAGGTAGAGCCGTTGAGGCAGCTAAAAATGCCATTAACAGCCCACTACTAGAAACAACTATACATGGGGCCAGTGGTGTAATTTTCAGCGTAACCGGTGGACCAGATTTAACCTTGCATGAAGTTCAGGAAGCAGCCAATATAGTTTACGAAGCCGTTTCTGACGACGCAAATATAATTATCGGCGCTGTCCTTGACGAAAGGCTCCATGGCGAGGTATTAATAACCGTCATCGCCACAGGTTTTGATATGGCCTACCAGCAAAATCGTGGGAACAACCATACTGTGAACACGCATCCTAAAGAGCATAAAACCGAATCGGCCAGTTCGAACAAGGTTAAAACACCTACAGCTAAAGCTGGCAGTAACAGTAACCCCGAAATGAAAAAAATTGCTTCGGACATTTTGGATATACCTGAATTTTTGCGTTCGCGACAAGAAAAATAAACTAACTATTCAAAATAAAAAAAACTTGCTGTTTTTATTGATTATTCTGGTTGGTCTAAGCCTTTATCTGCCTTATTTAGGTAGTTATGGTCCGCTTGACCCAACCGATAGTTTTTTTCTTGAATCAGCGCGTGAGATGGTTGAAAAAAACGAATTTCTT